>CAZAKP010000008.1:4747-38285 GCA_964485845.1 uncultured bacterium
GTCAAGGATGTGCCCGTCTATCCGGGACCGGGTGCCGCGCAGGTGTTGATGCGGGTGCCAGCGCAATGGCCGTAATTTTGAGGAAGTGTGATATGAGAATCAGACAGGGTTTCACCTTGATGGAACTGCTGGTGGTGTTGCTCATCATCGGCATCCTGAGCACGGTCGCGCTCCGCACGATTGACGCGACGCGGGACCGCGGGCTCTTTGACGAGACCACGACCGAGATGAACAAGCTGGTCCAGGCGATGGTCGGAAACCCCGACCTTACCTCCGATGGCCGGCGGGTGGACTTCGGATTCTACGGAGACATGGAAAGGTTGCCCGATAGCCTGGCGGAGCTGGTTAAGAATACCACCGGCAGCATATACTGGCATGGGCCGTACTTCAAACTGATGCGCGCCGGCGATACGGCAAGTTACCGCTATGACGGGTGGGGCGGTATCTACACGTTCAATCCGTCGAACGGCTGGCTAACGGCTTCTGGCAATGGCAAGTTCCCGATGACCGTCAAGGTGGCCGACACCATTACCCAGCTCAGCGACAACATTGTCGCCGGCACCATCACCGACATCGACGATGCCCCACCGGGGACCAATACCGTACTGACGCCGCTCACGGTTACCCTGTATTACAACAATCCGGACGTCCACGGCGGCAATGCTGACACCACGGCGGTACCAGACATCGATGGGCACTACGAATTTTCGCTCACTTCCACCACTCCCGGCGGCAGAATCGGTGTTCCCATCGGCGTACACAAGATGGTGGCGAAGTGGGGGAACAGGGATTCGCTCATTCGCTGGGTGACGGTAGTACCCCGCTCCAGGACCATAGTCGATTTCAAGTTCCCCATCTCGTTCTGGAAGAAGCTACGCCTGACTCTGCCAGTTACGGTCATGGTACCAGAAAGTACGGGTTTTCTGGTCAAGGTGATGAATAGTCAATCCGACACAGCAGTGGTTTCCTGGCTGGCGTTCCTCTCAAGCTCGGATTCGCTCTATTTGAGGAGCTTCCAGATCGGGGGCGACCATTGTGGAACGCCGGTTCCCAGCGGGAATGAGGGCTTTGGTCCCGGTGACACTATCCTCTTCTCATCACCCGTGTCCATACCACCGAACGGCCTGGTCGAGCTGATCTTCTCCGATTTTCACGTAGATCCTTTGGGGAACGATCCGCCGGCGAAGGTAACAGGTCACACATTCAAGTTCGTCTTCAGCGATAACTCGGAGATAGACGTCCAGCCTTGAGATTAGACATAAGGAGGAATATTGGCAACCGGTAGCGTCTTCGGCAACCTTTTCGGCGGCGGCGGCAAGGGCACGCTCTGCCTGGATATCGGTTCCAATTCGGTGAAGTTCGTGAAGGTGGAGGGCGGCCGCGTTACCGATTACGGTCTGAAGGAAATCGGTGAGGCGTTCGACGTTCCGTCCATCCTCCGCGAACTGGTAAAGGACTATAAACCCGGCGAGGTGTTCAGCTTTGTGTCGGGGCCGTCGGTCAGTCTGCGTCAGGCCCCGTTCCCGAAGATGAACCGGCGCGAGCTCAAGGACGCAATCATGCTCCGGCTCGAGAAGTACTCGCCGTTCACCGTTGACGAAGCCATCCTCGATTTCAAGACCCTCGGTCCGGTGCGCGAGGCCGGCGCCATCAAGGACAGCGTGATGGTGGTGGCCGCGCGGAAGGACATCGTCTCCGACCACATCTCGACCCTGCGCAAGGCCGGCCTCGAGCCGTCCGGCATCGGCGTCATCCCCTTCGCCCTGCAGGCGGCGGTGAGGAAATACGGCAGGGTGAAGCCGGAAGAGACGATCTGCCTGCTCGACATCGGGGCCGAGTTCACCGACATGGTGTTCATGAAGGGCGAGCGGCTTGACCTCGCCCGGACGATAACGACCGCCGGCAATGCCATCACCGAGGCGATGACGGTCGCTATCACCACCGAGGAAGGGCAACTGGCGCTCGACGCCTACGACGCCGAGAACATGAAGCGGAAGTACGGGCTGCCTTCGGAAGACTCTACCGAGCGGCTGCCTTCCGGCATCATGGTGAAGCGCCTGGCAACGTTGCAGCGGCCCGCCCTTGAGCGGTTCGTGGCTGAAATCAATCGGTCCATCGACTACTACCGCCGCGAGTTCGGCGATACCAAAATCGACCGGCTGCTGCTCTGCGGCGGCACCGCGGCGATGAAGGGCCTGCGCGAATACATCCAGACCAGCCTCGGCATTACCACCCAGTTGTTCGACCCGTTCCGGGAGGGCGGCCTTTACCGGAAGGGCACGGCGCCCGAGAACGAGTTCGGGCATCGGATGGTGACGGCGATGGGTCTGGCCTACGACCACACGGCCGTTGACCTGCTGCCGGTCGAGATGAAGACCGGGAAGTTCGTCGCCCGGGACATCCGGCTCGCGGTCATCGGCGGCATCCTGTGGGTCGGGGTGCTCATCGTGGTCTATATCCTCCTGGCCGGCTGGTCTCAGGCCTCGGCGATGCAGGTCAGCAAACTGCAGCGGGACCTGAAGGCAACCGAGGACGCGAATAAAGAGTACTTCGCGCTCGAGGCCCAGGTCAAGGACATGGAGGCCAAGCAGCGGAGTCTGACCGCGGTCGTCGGCGAGCAGATAATCTCGGTGCCGGTGATGGCCGAGGTCACGCAGATGGTGCCGGACAACATCCAGCTGAATTCCCTGGCGCTCACCGGACAGAAGACGGTGAAGATGACGGGTGTCGTGTCGGCCGATCCGTTCCTGCTCGACATCGACCTCTCCCAGTTCATGATTGACCTCGAAAACAGCCCCGGATTTCAGCAGGTTCAGCTCGTGTCGAAGAACCGAAGCACGCTCCAGGGCGAACCGGTCCTGGAGTTCGAAATCCAGTGCGTAACGGAGTGAACCATGGCATTACTTGAGAGACGGGTACTGATTATCGGACTGGCGGTCTACGTCGTGCTGGCAATCGCGGCGGTGTTCCTGCTGTACCAGCCGCGGCTGAAGGCCCGGCAGGATAGCGCCGCTCAGGCGGTCCAGTTGCAGAAGCAGCTCGATGAGACGCGCGCCCGGGTCAAGGGTATCGGCGCGCTCCGCGCGCGGGTGGCCGAGCTCGATCAGGCAAACGCCCAGTTCGTCGCCCGGGTCGTACCGCGCTCGCAGATGCTCTCGATGCTGAAGCAACTGGCCACGCTCGCGGCCGACCGCAAGGTCCGTTTCCTTGAGATCGACCCGCCATCGCTCGACACGCTTCTGCAGCAGGAGTCCCCGACCACGCCGCTGCGCACCGTGCCGTTCATGGTGACCGTCCAGGGGCGCTACATCGATATCGGCCAGTACGTCGAGGGCCTCGACAAGTTCCCTTACTTCGTGCGGGTGCCCGACTTTGAGGTCACCGCGCGCGAGGATATCCGTCCTGAGGTCGAGGCGAAGCTGCTGGTAAACCTGGTTGCCTCGAGCCTGGCTACTGGTGGCAAATTATGAGGAGAATCGTTCTCGTTCTGGTCCTGGTCGGGGTGCTTGCCGTTGCCGGCTACGTGCTGCTGCGCCCGAGGGGCGCCAAGGCGCGGGCGAAGAGCACCAGTTCGCTGAGCGATACGAGTGAGTACGGCAGCTCGCAGGATGTGAATCCCAGCGCCGTCCGGCCCGCCGGCAGCCGCACCGCCAAGAGCAGCGGCAAGGTCGCCG
Source organism: uncultured bacterium (assembly GCA_964485845.1). Lineage (GTDB taxonomy): Bacteria > Hydrothermota > Tepidihabitantia > Tepidihabitantales > Tepidihabitantaceae > UBA2258. Next base: position 8,422 of record CAZAKP010000008.1, read on the forward strand.
GCAAGCTCAAGGCAAGCACGGCCGACGAACGCAAGGCCAAGGCGAAGCAGATCCGTGCCGAGGAACGCCGCCGCAAGAAGGAACTGGCGCGGCAGGAGCGGGCCAAGAAGCGGATGCTGAAGCAGGCCCGCACTCGCCGCGGCCGGCGTTCGGGTCGCAAGGGCAGCGAGCTCTACGTACTGAGAGCGGTGGTCGCCACCGGTAGCGAGAGCTACGCGATGGTTGACAGTCGAAAGGTGCAGGTCGGTGATTTCGTGCTCGGGCGGAGGATCGTTTCGATCAGCCCGGACCGTGCTGAGATTGAGGCGTTCGGCAAGCGCAGCACAGTCCGTGTCGGCGAGAGCCTGCTGCCTTCATCGTACTACGCTCCGACGACGCAGAGGAAATAGGTTATGCGATTCTATTCTGACATGGCGTCTGCCGGTATGCTGATGCAGAAAGGGGTATCTTGAGACAGAGGATTCTGGTTCTTTTGGGCATAGCCGTGGCGGTGCTGGCGCTATACACCTTTGCCTTCCGGCCGCAGCCGGAGCTGCGGGGTGTGAGCGCGGCGGCGGCCGAGGCGACGGGCGCCAAGGCGGTCCAGCCGGCACCAACGGCCACGGATACGGCCACCAAGCCTGCGGAAACAACAACCGGCGCACTGACGCCGAAGGTGCTGCCACCGGAAATCTGGGGCACGGACCCGTTTGTCCGTGACTGGGTGATGGTGAACGAACTGGCTAATCTCAAACTTAAGGCAATCACGCTCGGCGGCGACCGACCGTACGCGCTGATCAACGACCAGATCCTGCAGATCGGGGACGAGATCAGCGGCAAGCGGGTCACCAAGATCGAGAGCGATAACGTAACACTGGAGCAGGGCGGACGGACGTTCACCTTGCTGCTGGGGGAGTGAAAATATGACCAGGAAAACAGCGATTCCATTCCTTGCACTCGTCTGCCTCTGCTCGGTGCTGGTTGCGCAGGAGCCCGTCAGCGTCACCAACGTCGCGATAGACAAGTTGCTTGAGAATGTCCGCGTAACCGCCGTCTGCACCGGTAATCCCAACGTGAGTTCGTTCGTCACCGCCGACCCGCCGACCCTGGTGGTCGACATCATGGGCGCGGAGTCGAAGCTGAAGCAGGACCGGATCGAGTCGTCATACTACCCGGTGACGTACGTGAGTGTGGCGCCGAGCGAGGCGGCCTCGGGATTGCGGCTGACCGTCGGACTGCGCGAGCCGGTCGAGCACACGGTCACGGTCGAGAACGGACTCGTGGTTATCGACCTGGGCATCCATCCGCTGGCGCCCGTCCCGCCTCCGCCGGTCGTCGACCAGTTTACCGGGAAGCGGCTGACGCTCTACGTCAAGGACGCGGACCTGACCGACCTGCTGCGGATGATCGCCAGCCAGTTCAACCTGAACATCCTCGCGACGCAGGACGTGAAGTCGGTCGTGACCGTGCGGCTGAACGATGTGCCCCTGCGGATGGGCCTGGAAGCTCTGCTCAAGGCCGGCCTCACCAATATGGTCGAGGACAAAGAGGGCATCATCGTCGTCAAGCCCGAGAAGAAAGAGATGTTCGGCGAGACCCAGGTGCGCGTGTTCGAGTTGAACTACGCCGAGGCCCAGGACGTTGTCAAGCTCATGCCGAAGATGCTCTCTCCGGTCGGCAACGTTGACGTCGGCTACCGCCGCGTCGGCACCGCCGGCAGTTCGCAGCGCACTAACCTGGTTGTCGTCAACGACATCCCGGAAGCGCTGGACCGGGTTGCCGAGTTCCTCGCCCAGTACGACAAACCGCTGCCCCAGGTCATGATCGAGGCCAAGTTCGTCGAAACCACGATGAATGCGAGCGACGTCTACGGCATCGAGTGGAAGCTCAGCCTCGCGGCCAAGGGCGGTTCCCCCAACATCGGCACCGACGACGTGTTCCCGCTGATCTTCAACAACATGGTCGTCGGCAAGCTCGACTACACCGGCCTGAGTGCGGCACTCGACTTCCTGCAGACGCGCGGTAATTCGCGGGTACTGGCGAACCCCAGCACGCTGACGCTGGACAATCACACCGCGACCGTCAGCATGGGCACCGACGTGCCGGTGCGCGAGATCAGCACCGACCCCAAGACCGGCCTGGTGCTGGCGACGTGGCGGACCCGGTCAGTGCCGATAGCGCTCGAGGTCACCCCGCACGTGACGTCGGATGGCCAGGTGAACATGGATGTAAAGCCGAGCGTCGAGGCGATAACCGGCTGGTCGGGGTCGTCGGACGACGCGCGGCCGATTGTGTCGCGCCGTTCGGCCGCAACGAATATCGTCGTCGGTGACGGCGAGGTTGCCGTGATCGGCGGCCTCACCCGCGACGAGGAGACAAGGACCATCGGCAAGATCCCGATTCTGGGCGACATACCAATTCTGGGCCACCTGTTCAGGAAGACCACCATCAACCACACCAAGAACGACCTGATGATATTCATCATTCCGCACATCGTGAAGTCGGAGGTCGAGTCTTCCCAGCAGCCCGAGAAGTATTCCGTCGAGTCGGCTGACTGAAGCTTCGCGCCCGACGTCGAATGCCACCCGGGTTCGGTGTCGGGCGCTGCGTTTTTAGCGGCAATGAGCATCGATGAACTGCTGCGCTACGCGGCCAAGTACGGCGCGTCCGACCTGCACATAACGGTCGGCAACCCGCCGATCATCCGGGTCAACGGCAAGCTGAAGAAGATACCCGGTCCCGCGCTGTCGCCCGACGACTCGCAGGCGCTGCTCTATTCGATCCTGACCGATGACCAGCGGGCGGCCGTCGAGCAGCGGCGCGAGCTCGACCTGTCCTACACGTGGGGCACTGCCGTCCCGGCGGGCAGCGTCGTGCTCGAGTACACCACGCCGGAACGGGTCCGCGCCCGCGTCAACGTCTTCATGGACCTGTCCGGCGTCGGCGGCGCGTTCCGCATCATACCGGCCAAGATCCGGACGCTCGGAGAACTCCCGGCGCCGGACTCGGTTGCCGAACTGACCCGCTGCCCGACCGGACTTGTGCTGGTGACCGGGCCGACCGGCTGCGGCAAGTCAACGACGCTCGCGAGCATGATCGACCTGATTGACCAGGAACGGCAAGACCGGATCATCACCATCGAGGACCCGATCGAGTACATCTTCAAGGGTCAGAACTGCCTGATCAGCCAGCGGGAGATCGGTGCCCATTCCCGGTCGTTTGCCGACGCGCTACGGGCCTGTCTGCGTGAAGACCCCAACGTCATCTTCGTTGGCGAGATGCGTGACCTCGAGACCATCCAGTTGGCGCTGACTGCGGCCGAAACCGGCCACCTCGTCCTTTCGACCCTCCACACGAACAACGTGGCCCAGACCGTTGACCGGGTCATCGACGTGTTCCCGGCGGACCAGCACGACTACGTGCGGCAGATATTCGCGAACGTCATCCGCGGGATAGTCTCCCAGACTCTCCTGCCGCGGAAGGACCAGCGCGGCCGGGTCGCGGCGATGGAGGTGCTGATCGCCACGCCCGCGGTCAAGAACATGATCCGCGAGAGCAAGTCACACCAGGTTGCCTCGCTGGTTCAGACCGGTTCGCAGTACGGTATGCAGACGATGGATCAGTGCCTGGCGGCGCTGCTGCGCAAGGGGTTGATCTCGATCGACACCGCCTACGCGATAGCGACCGACAAGAAGCTCTTCGCCCCGCCGGAAATGTCGGCCCAGCCCGGCACGCGGTGATCTGGGCCCTCGCCGCCCTGCTCGGGCTCGTCTTCGGCAGCTTCTTCAACGTAGTCATCTGGCGGGTTCCGCTTCACCAGTCAATCTCGACACCGCCCTCGCACTGCCCGCGCTGCCGGAAGCCGATACGTCCGTACGACAACATCCCGGTTCTGAGTTGGCTGCTTTTGCGCGGCCGGTGCCGCGACTGCGGCAAGCCGATCTCGGCTCGGTACCCTCTGATTGAGGCGCTGACCGGGTTGCTCTTCGTCGCGGCCTACGCCCGGTTCGGGTTCAGCCTGCTGACCGTCAAAGCAGTCGTCTTCATTTCGCTGCTTATCATTACGGCTTTCATCGACCTCGACCACCAGATTCTACCTTTCGGATTCAGCGTCTCCGGCCTGGTTATCGGGCTGCTCGGCGGTATCGTGGCGCCGCCGCCCCACCTTGTCCGTGCGCTCGCCGCCGCGGCCGCGGGCGCGGGGTTCATTCTTTTCGCCTACCTCCTGTGGCGCTACGTGCTCGCCGGCATGTTCCGCCACCTCGGCATCGACCAGAAGGAGGGGATGGGCTTCGGTGACCTGCCCTACGCGGCGATGATTGGCGCGTTCGTCGGGCTGAAGGGCCTGGTCGTCGCGCTGGCTGCCGCGGTCGTATCCGGCGTCGTTATCGGGCTTGTCGCCCGCTCGGCCGGGCGAAACGAGCGCGGCCAGCCGATTCCATTCGGCCCGTTCCTGGCAATCGGTGCGCTGGTTGGCCTCTTCTTCGGTCCCCAGTTGTTCGGAATCTACGCGCGCTTCGCCGGCCTGGCCTAGCGGCCCGCACGAGTCGCCCAGGGCCGCAATCGAGGAGACACCGCAGGCCCGACAGGGCCCGTCTGCGGCCATCGATTGCGTCTCCGGGAGGGGTTCACCCTTCGGCCAGGACAACGCTAGACAGAGCAACCCCGAGGGCACTTCCGGAAGCGGCTCTTCAGGCAATCGCCACAGCAGCGGACAGAGCTGCGGGCAGGGCAACGGGGACAGCGATTCGGCCAACAATGGTCAGAGCGACCGGAGAAGCAACGGGGAAAGCAGCAGACAAAGCAACGGGCACAGTAGTCTGGCAGACGGCCCGGACTGCGGCCGGCAGAACGACTCGGGGCGCAATGGTCTGAGCGATGGGGCGGGCAGCGGCCAGAGCGACGTTGAGGGCGATTCGAGCAGCTACCGGGATAGCCATACCGGGAGCGCCGGGGGGGAGTTTCCCGGAGATGGCCTAGTACGCTGGTAAGTCAGCGCTTAGGCGATGACCCTGCTCGTCTGCCTTGTAGCCTATGTCTAAACTTCCTGCCGCCCGCACGGTCAGGAGCCGCTCGTTGTGTCGCCGTGACTTGTGGCAAGTGAACTGCCAGCCGTTCACCGGCGCACCCCGTGCTCATCGGTCACCGCGCGAACTCGACGACCCCGTTTTGGTCCGGCGCGTCCGGGCGAAACGGGTGCCGAGTGATAGTAGAAGAACTCCGCGTTCTGCGTGGTGAAGTAGGGCGGTTCGTTCCCCCGGCGCCTGCCTCGGCTCGCGCTGAACGTCCGCAGGCGCTGGTAGCTGAGGTCCCGAGCCATCTGTGCCGCCCCGCCCAGTGTCTGGGTTGCGACGTCGGGCTGAGCCGTGAGCCAGGAAAGAAGCTCGGCGAAGGACTGGCGGGACAACCGACCGTGAACGCTATCGTACTCGACGAAGTTGAAGGGGTGAAGCAGGACGACGATGATCGGATCGGGGTCCGAGCTCACTCTCGCGAAATCAACCGCCTCCCGCAGATGCCCCGGCAGGCAAGTGTACGGCAGGAACCGCAGCCGCGCGAAGCTCCCGTTTGCCGCGATGCCGTAGGTCTGGCTGGCACCAGAGACCAGGTCGAAGCCGAGGCTATCCAGCGCGCGCAGCGTGTTTTCGTCATAGCTGTTCCACGGCGGGATGAAGGTAGTCACGTTCACGTGGTACAGGCTTTCCAGCGTCGCTTTCCCCGCGGTCAGCATCCGGAGTTGCGAGGAGTAGCTGAGGTCCCGGAACTCCGACTCGGAACCGGGGTTCACGGGCGCGATTGCGTTGTCGCGATGGGCAAAACCATGGAGCGCAATCTCCACGAGGCCGGAGCGGACGGCCGTGGCCAGGCCGCCGGCGGTCGCCGAGTCCATGGCTGTGCACTTCGCCGGGTCATCCGCAAACGTATCGGACGCGTATGGAATGACGCCGTACGTACACGGGACGCGGTGCTCCCGGAAGACGGTGAGGAGTTCAGCCCCGATACTCGAACAGGATCGGTTATAGTCGTCAAATCGGAAGATGACCGTAATCCGTCGTGCCCCGGCGGCCGCTGCGGTCGGGGCAGGCCCGTGGCGGCACCCAATAGTCAGCAATACGATGGCGAACGTCAAGTGCGGCTGCCAGCTCCGCCGGCGCGGGCGAGCATTGACCATCGAGGTCATGGTCGGCGACAAGGCTGATTCACGAGTTGATTGCCGATGGCAGCCGGTAGTTCACACTCCCATTCTAGCGGAGCACCGTGAGTCTTCAAGAAGGTGGCGACCGCAACGCTGCTGCGACCGGACCTGCCGCTGATTCCGGGGGTGTCTTTGGTGCGCCCGCGGCCGGACCGGCACGGCGGACAGGGGCAGAGAACAAAACGGGGAGGCCACCGGCCTCCCCGTTGCTACTGACGGTCTACCTACTGGCTGAGGATGACGAACTCAACCCGGCGGTTGAGCGCGCGTCCTTCCGCGGTCGAGTTGTCGGCAATCGGCTTGGTCTTGCCGTAGCCTCTCGCGGTGAGCCGGTTGATTTCGATGCCGTAGTTCTGGACAAGGTAGTCGACCACCGACTGAGCCCGTCGCTGAGACAACGTCAGGTTGTACTCGGACGAGCCGACGCTGTCGGTGTGGCCCTGGATTTCGACTTTGATGCTCGGATTCTCCTTGAGGATTTTGGCGGCGTCATCGAGCGCGGGCCTCGACTCCGGCTTGATCGTGGCCTTGTTGAAGTCGAAGTAGATGCCGCGAAGCGTGATGGACATGCCAACTTTGACGAGCTGGAAGTCCATGACCATCGGCTTGCCCTTTTCTACGACAAACGCGGAAGTCTGTTTCACGTAGTCCTTGGCCTCGACGATTGCCGTGTAGGAGCCGGGCATGAGCTGGGCCTTGTACACGCCGGTCCCGGGGTCGGTGTTGAAGACCGCGTTGCCTGCCTCGGGGAATGTGACCGTGGCAGCCAGCGCATCGCCCGTCTTCTTATCCGAAACCTTCCCGGTGACGGCGACGGCGGTTGCGGTCGGCGACAACTTGAATGTCGCCGTGGCCAGTTTGTTTTCCTCCACCGAGAGCGTGATGGTGGCCGGAATGTACTTGTCGGCGCTGGCGGTCAGGGTGTAGATTCCGGTTTCGACGTTGTCGACCTTGAAGGCACCGGTGGCGGGGTCTGCGTTCACCGGTTCGAGCGACGTGCCGGGGAATTCGATGCGGGCGGCCATCGGGACGCTCGTCACCGCGTCGACGACCGTGCCGGCAATCGTGCCGTAGGTCTTGAGCGGCCGCAGCTTGAACTCGTAGCTGACTATCTTGTCTTCCTCCACGGCAACCGGTACGACCTGCTTGTTGTAGCCCTCGGCGCTGACCTCGACCGTCACCGCGCCGGCCGGCGCCTTGGTTGTCTTGAAGATGCCGTCGACTTCGGTGGTCATGGTCGCCATTTTCGGATTGTCGGGGAACGCGACGGTGGCGTCGGCGACCGGTGCCCCGGTGCTCGCGTTGGTCACGGTGCCGACAATCGTGCCGTAGGCGGCCGGCTTGTGCGCGCCGAACGGCGTGGCAATCCCGAGTCCGAGGTTGATCGCGTCAGGGTATTTCCTGCCGGTGGTCGCGTCGGTGCCGGAACTGAACGTATAGCCGAGCTTGAGGAATCCCGAAGTGGGGTCACCAAGCACAACGCCGGGAGTCAGAAGCAGACGACCACCGCCGGTTCTGCTGAAGATGCGGGCCCCTGCTGGTTGCAGCGAGACTCCCTCGACAAACACGCCAAATCCCTTGCCTTGGAGTTCCACGGCTGCCGCGTACTGGGTCATGTCACCGACCCTACCGTAGTTCAGAATCAGGTTGGGAGCGGTCGGCAGGACATCCTGCAACTGGATGGTAGCGAGTGCGCTCCACGACAGCTTGTTGTTCGGGTCGCAGGGGAGGGTCTGGGGGTCAGGCCAGATCCTAATCGTGTCACGCCCCTTGAATGTGTAGTTGGCCGTACCGCCGAGTTTGAGTACGGGGATTATCGGCACGGACAGCTTGCCACCCACCTTCAGGTCGTGTAGTCCAAAGGCGAATACGGCTGAGTTGGCGGATGACCCGAGGACTCGGTAGATACCGCCCCAAGACCCGAACAACTCGATTCCGACGTACTTGGAGACAATCGGCGAATAGCTCAGTTCCGGCGCGACGAGGTCGGCGATCCACGCGGACGTCGTGTTGGGGAGTGGGAAATAGGCGTTGCGGGCCAGACCGTGGAGCGATACGGTCAGCCCTGCTTCCTCCTCCACCATGGCGTTCTGGACCCGGAAGAGGCCTTTGCCGCCGTCGAGGCCGGGGTACGCGAATACGAGCGCGGGTAGCGCTGCTGCCACCAACGTCAGTGCGAGTACTCTAGTTCTCATCTTTCCTCCTCTGGCTCCTCGGAGCCACTGTGCGTGTCTAAACGGACTTTCGGTGCGAAGCCACGTTCTCGCGCCGGGAACGCCGGCTTTGCATAGTGCACATATATTTGATTCGCCAACGTCCGTGTCCGATTCGCCCAGCCCTACGGCCGGGACGAGTCAACTCTGTCGCGATGCCGCCAGACCCGAACTCAATATAGCCACCGCTGGCGAGTTGTCAATGACGGCGCCGGTGGGCGAGCCCTGTTCTATGGTCGGTCGGGAGCTATCTCGCCGGCCGGCTCGGCCTCCTGGCCAACGATTACGAATTCGACCCTGCGGTTGGCGGCACGGCCCGCTTCGGTACCGTTGTCCGCCACCGGTCGGGACTCGCCATATCCCTTGGCAGTCAGCCGGCCTCTGCCGGCACCCAGCTCTTGGACGAGGTAGTTCACCACGGCTCGGGCGCGGCGGTCAGACAGGGCAAGGTTGTACTTGTCCGAACCTTTGCTGTCGGTGTGACCCTGAATTTCGACTTTGATGGTCGGGTTCTCCTCAAGCATCCGCGCCGCCTCCTCAAGGGCCGGGCGCGACTCGGGCTTGATGGTCGCCTTGTCGAAGTCGAAGTAGACTCCGTGGAGGGTTATGACCATCTTCTCGGCGACAAGCTGGAAGTCCCGCGCGAGTGGCTTGTCTCGTTCAACCAGGATGGATGCCTGCCGCCGCACGTAGCCCGGGGACTCCACTGTTAACGAGTAGGCGCCCGGCATGAGACTGGCCCGGTAGATACCCGTCATCGAATCGGAGGTGAACACGGCTGAGCCGGCTTCGGGCGCCAGGACCGTCGCGGGCAGCGGTTTGCCCGTCGCACGGTCTGAGACCGTCACCGTGACGCCGACCGGGGTCACGGTCCGCGGCAGACTGAGAGTCGCGCTGGCTGCCTCCCCGTCCCTGACCATCAGCGGCACCCGCTGGGATTCGTGGCCAGGGGCGCTGGCTTCGACCGTCACCGGGCCCGCCGGGATTTTCATTGCCTTGAATGAACCGGTGCGCGCGTCCGTAACCAGCCTCCCAAGCTTCGGGTGGTCCGGGAACGCCACGGTGGCGGCCAGCGGCGAGCCGGTGGTTGCGTCGGCCACCGTGCCCACAACCTGACCGTACTCGTGTCGCAGCCGCCGGCCGAACGGCGTCGCATAGCCCAGCCCGACCAGCAGTTCGTTCGCCGGCTTCACGCCGAGCGATTCCCCGCCAAGGCAGAAACTGTAACCGACTTTGAGGAATGCTGAAGCGGGACTGCCGATGACGATTCCGGGGGTCAAGCTGAGGAGTCCGTACCTGGTGTCGAGGAATTCCCGGTTCCGGCTTCCATCCGGCAGTATGTCCGGCCGCGTGAGGAAGGCCTCAGCAAACAGGGCGAAGCCCGCGCCCTGCATTTCCGCCGCGACCCCATAGTAGTTGTCACTCTTTTCCGGCGACAGCCGGTCGAAGTGCCGGCCGGCATTGAGGATGAGATTCGGGGCCGGCGTCGTGATGTCCTGAAACTGCAGAGTCACGAGACCGCACCATGCCAGGCGTGCCGACTGCGACAGCGCCGACGGGTCGAGGACCTGCCAGTCGGACCTGACCTCGTGCGGCTTCAAGGTGTAGGACGCACTACCGCCGAGCTTGAGCACCGGCAGGACGGGCAGCGACAGCTTGAGGCCGGCTTTGAGGTCGCCGCATCCCGAGGCAAGTCCGCCGGCAGTGTCAGACTTGGGTTTCTGAAACGTGGCACCCCAGGATCCGAACAGCTCGAGCCCGAGCTGCTGCGTGACGAGGGGGGCGTAGCTCAGTTCGGGCGCGATGACGTCCGCAATCCAGCCCTTTCGGTCCGGTACGATCGCGGGCGTACCGAAATCAGCATACCGGATGAGCCCGTGGAGCGAAACAGTCAATCCCGCATCCGGCTCGACCATCGCATTCTGGATGCGGAAGAGCCCTTTTCCGCCGCCGAAGGCGGGATAGGCGAACAGCAGCACGGGCAGAGCCACCGCCGCCAGTGTCAATAGCGCTGTCCTGGCCTTCATGTTTCCTCCTCTGGTTGCGTGAGCCGCCGCGAGTCCGAAATGAGGCGGGAACAGCGGGCCCGCTGCGATGTGAGCAAGGTTCTTGGCCGAGACGAAGCAGCCGCATTGCTGCGGCTGCTTCTACCGTTGGGAACCGTTGTGCCTAGTGGTTCTGGTTCAATCGAATGTCGCCGGTCCTCACCGGCCGAACCGGCTCGGGTCGTCGTAGAAATTGCCGAACTCGACCGGCAGCGTGCCGACGGCCTGCACGGCGCGGTTGGCCACTGAATCGTAGCCGGAGAACGTAATCTTGGCATCAGCGAGGTCGACGATATCGATGAACTCCGGGTCTTCAGTGTCAATGAAATCGACAAACACCTTCTGTTTCCAGGCCGCCGATATCGGGGTCATGAAGAATGACGTTCTGGTCTTGCCGGTCCGGTCGGCCACGCATGACTGCGAGAGCGCAATCTTCACATCTTCGTAGGGCGGCGGCTCATCAGTGAGGTTCTTGCTCGTGAATTTGACCGTTGCCTGGTTGATCAGCGCCTCGTAGGGAGTCCATGTCGGCAGTCCAGCGCCGATTTCGACGTACTGGAGCTCAACTTTGACCGAGTCGGGTGTGATCTGATAAAGGGTAACGAAATCGCTGTCCGGAGTCATGTACTGATAAAAGTCAGCGAGGTCTACGCGCAGCGTGTTGCCGTTGTTAATCGACACAACGCGGAGCGTACCGGTACGCTCGCAGCCAGCCATGACTAGCAGGCCGGCGACGGCGACCACGGTCAGAAGGCCGAACAGAGTGCGACGCATACGGTTCCTCCTTAGGTATAAAGCCGTTGGAGAATTCTACCCCCCGGGTGACCGCTGTCAAGCGGATTCGGCGTCAGTGTTGATTTGGCGCCGTTACCGCCCCCTCGCGGCAAGTCTGTGCGCCGACCATCCCGGCCGACCGCCCCGAAAGCTTTGACAGCACAGGCCGAGGGGCTATCTTATCCGGTCCGGTAGCAGCCGGGCATGGGACCCGGCCGCCACCAGCCACTGACGCGCGGCCCATGAAGATGCGGGTACGGCGAGCAGTTGGCGGCAGAGTGAGACACTGGAGCACAAGGAGGCAAGATGCAGAGTGAGGTGATAGCATTGCTGCTGGCCGTCGCGGCAGCCGGAGCCGGATTCGCGGCCCAGCCGACAACGACTGCCGGCTCCACGGCGGCAGTCAAGCCCGGGCGCGTCCTCGAGCACATCGACGCGATTTACGACCGGCAGGGCCGGCGGGTGGGGGGCGATATCGACGCGGTCGGCAGTGATTCGCTCTACTGGAAAGACTACAACAGCACGACCTACCTCAAATCATCGTCCAAAGACCAGAACCCGGCTCCGGCGAACCGGACCGCGATGCAGTTCCAGAACGAGCAGACCGTCGTGAGCATGGACCCGGCCGGCGACTACGTGTACGAAGTGTATGGTTACACGATGCGGCGGTTCAGCACGGCCGACGGGTCATACACCGGCTACACGCTCGCCTACTCCGGCAACGGCGCCTGCGCCACCGACGGGCAGTACGTGTACGTCCCCGACGGCAATTCCGTCTACAAATACACTACCGATGGGACGTATGTCAACACGACGAAGCTCGATTTCACCACCAACACCTACGCATTCGGGGTGGCGAACGAGACACTCTGGGCCGGTAATTTCAACGGCGTCACGTACTACGGCTACGCCTGCTCCAGGTTCGATGGCGACTCGCTCAACTACGACGCCACCTGGAACGTGGGCGGCGGCACCGGCGGCGCGGGGATGAACATCGCCTATGACGGCACTTACTACTACTGGGCGATGGGCGGCTACAACTCGAATAGCTTCAAACGGTTCTATTCCGACCGGACGCTGTATACGGACGGGATGGTTTCCACCGACTGCCGCGGCGTGATGTGCATGGTCGTCGGGCTGCCGCGCAAGGACGCCACCTGCGCCGCAATACTCGCGCCGGCGGATTCCGTTGACTCAGGCGAAGCGGTCACGCCGCGGGCGTTGGTCAGGAACGTCGGCACGGTTGTCGAGACACTCGACGTGCGGTTCGCCATCGGTGCGGACTATGCGGACACGGTTTCGCTGGCGCTCTCAGTCGGCGAGGTGGAAGTGGTTGAGTTCGCCAACTGGGATGCACTCGTGCTCGGAGCATTTGCCGTCACTTGCTCCACCATGCTCGCCGGTGACCTCTACGCGGACAACGACGCGATTCATGACTCGGTGCTGGTCGTGCCGTTTACCGGGATTCGCGGGCGGGGCACAGCCGGTGACTTCTTCCTCGACGGCGTCCTCCCGGACCCGACGAGCGGGCGGGCCGCGTTGCGCTATGGGCTGGCGCGCCCGACCGACGTCAGGCTGTCGGTGTACTCGGCTGGCGGAGCGCTGGTGCGGACCCTCGCGCGTGGCGTGGAGGGTGCCGGCCGCCACCAGGTATCGTGGGACGGCAGGAACGACCAGGGCCGCCGGGTAGCGGCCGGCGCGTACCTCGTTCGACTCGAGGTCGGCAGGCACGTCGCCACCCGCAAGCTGGTGGTTCAGAAGTAGGGAACAGCCCGGAACACGAAACTACGCAGGGCGGGCGAGGGCCCGCCCTTGTCATCCAGCGTAGTCGCGCCGGGCTAGATTTGGACCATACGGATGGTGTAGTTCACGGGGCAGGCCTTTTTCAGCATCGCGGAGACCGAGCAGTACTTGTCCTGGGACAACTCGACCGCGCGCTTCACCTTGTCCTCCTCGAGGCCGCGACCGGTCACGACGTACTCCAGGTCTATCCTAACATAGACCTTGGGATGCTCCTCGGAACGTTCCGCCGAGACATTGAGTTCGAACGCGGTCACATCCTGCCGCATCTTCTCAAGCAGCGGGACAACGTCCATCCCGGTGCAGCCGCCAAGCGCGACGAGGAGTAGTTCGAGCGGTTTCGTTGCGGAATCATCACCGTCGAATTCGGAGGAGGTGTCCATCGGGAGAAGATGGTTGGTTCCGGCCTTGCCGATGAACGTCATCCGGCCGGCCCAGCGGACGTGTGCTTCGTGCTTCATAGTGTTTCCTAGAACTTCCGCATAATGTTGAATCCGACGCGGAAACGCGCCCTGGTGATGTCGAGGTCGGCGGCGGTGAAAGAGTATGGGACAAGCTGGGAGTAAGTGTTACCGACGGTGAGCGCGAAATTGTGCCAGCCGATTTCCTTCTCGAAGGCGAGATTCCACGCCAGTTTGCCGCGGGCGACGTCAGCGGAAGCATATAGGACCGGCTCGACCTCGGCGCCCAGCGCCAACCCACCACCAAGGCCGTACTTGGCCCCGAGGCCGGCCGAGACGACGTGCGACCTGGTATTCGTGGTCAGGCGCGGAAAGGCGACCAGGTGGAGATTCCGCCAGGTGTAAGGTACGAGCGGGCCGGCGCTGAGCCAGGTGTTAGCGAGCTTGATGTCATTGAACAGGGTGTACGCCTCGGCCCGAATGTGCAGGAAGCGGACCGGCGCGTACTCAGCCTGGAGCCCGACCGCCTGGACTAGCTGCAGCTCTATGCCCATGACAAACGTCCGGCTGAGTCGGCGGTTCAGCTCGAGCAATACCGTCGGGGTCGCCAGGAAACCGAGCAGGTCATGCCCGCGAGTTGAGTCGATAACCGGCGCGTAGAAGCGATGCGATACCTGTAGCTGCCAGTTCGCATCTTCAAGAGCACGGCCGGTCGGCAGGTTGGCGATGCGCGCGTCGGGGAAGAGCGCGATAACCAACAGCAGGATGCTCATCGGTCCCGTCAGTTGTTCTTCGCGCCCTGGTCTATCCAGTTGCGGATAGTAGCGATTCTTGACGTGTCGAGCGGAGCCCCGCCGAGCGGCATCTGCGGCAACTGGATGCCGGCGACGCGGCGGTAAAGCAGGCTTGAATCGGCGTTCCCCGGTATGACGTTCGGAATCGTGTCGGTACCACCGCCGAGCGCACCGGCGTAGCTGTCCAACGCGTACGAGCCCTCCGGATTACCGGCGGTATGACAGGAAAGACAATACTGGCTGAAGATAGGTTCAATGTCCGAAGCGAAAGAAGGATCGGCCGGGACTTGAGATGACGGCGTGGTGCAGCCGACAAGCACCAAGACGACCGACATCAGCACGGCAAGCTTCATCAGCATTTTAGACCGCGAGAGTCTATCAGCGGATGCGGACATGGTCAGGGGAGCGTGGCTAGTTGTTCTTCGCTCCCTGGGCGATCCAGTTATAGACCAGGGCAATTCTGGCCGAGTTGAGCTTCCCGGAAGGCGGCATCTTGCCGTCTCTGAGTGACTGGTAGAACTTACTGGAGTCGGGTTTGCCCGCCACCACATCGGCCATCACTCCTTCGTAGGTGGTCCAGTTTGCCTTCGAGGCAGCGCCCTGGGCACCGGAGTGGCAGGGCAGGCAGCTCGAGGCGACGATTGACTGGATGTCTTTGGCGAATGAAACCTCGGCGGGCGCCGGCCCGGCCGAGTCGGGAGCCCGCTCGGCTCTGGGCGCTGGAGCCGGTTGACTGCCGCAGCCGACGACGAGCAGGGCGATGAACAACGCTGCGAGTGCTTTCACGGGTAGTTCCTTCCGTTGTGCAGGCGGGCAATTATCATCCACGCGCATCGTCTGTCAAGCATGGGGAGCGAGAGTCGATTTCATGCCAGGTTCAATGATACCATCCTGATGTCGGTCATCTCTTCGATGGCGAAGCGCGGGCCTTCGCGGCCGATTCCGGAATCTTTGGTGCCGCCGTAGGGCATCTGGTCGGCACGGGTCGTCGCCGAGTCGTTGATGAGGACGTTCCCGACTTCGAGCTGCTCGGCGGCACGGAACGCCCGGCTGAGGTCGCGAGTGAAGACTCCGCAGGCCAGGCCATAGTCATACTCCCCGAGCGCCGAGCCCTGGTTGAACAGGGCTATCGCCTCGTTGAAGTCGCCGAAGGTATGGATGGTGACGATGGGGGCGAAGCTCTCCTCGCACACGACCGGCAGTTCCGGTTTGGCCCCGAGCAGCACGGTCGGAAACATTACCGTTCCCTCTGCGGTTCCTCCGCAGAGGACGTCCGCGCCTGCCGCACGGGCTTCATCGACCAGCGCGAGACCGCGGCTGAGAGCGGGCCGGTCGATTATCGGGCCGATGTCGGTTTCGATCAGCGAGGGGTCGCCGCAGACGAGTCTTTCCGTCGCATCCACGAAACGGGCGACGAACTGCTCGGCGACGGCCTTGTGGACGTAAATGCGCTGAGTGTGGATACAGACCTGGCCGGAGAATGAGAAGCCGCCCACGAGGCAGCGGGCGAGCGCCTTGTCGAGGTCGGCGGTTTCGTCGACGATGGCCCCGGAATTGGAGCCGAGTTCAAGGGCGACGCGTTTCAGGCCCGAATCACGCTTGATGGCTTCGCCGACCGGCGGGCTGCCGGTGAACGTGACCATCCGGATGCGCGAGTCGCGGACCAGGGTCGAACCGACCGTGCTGCCTTCGCCAACCAGGATGTTGAGTGCCCTTGCCGGCAGACCGGCTTCGAGCAGGAGAGCCCCAAGCCTGAGCGCGGTGAGCGGAGTCTTGGTGGCAGGTTTGAGGACTACCGCGTTCCCGGCGGCCAGTGCCGGAGCGACTTTGTGAAGAACAAGGTTGAGCGGGAAGTTGAAAGGCGTGATCGCAGCAATAACGCCGAGCGGGACGCGGATAAAGAAGCCGCGCCGCTGCTCGGACCCGCGCGACGCGTCCATCGGTACGGTCTCGCCGTGGATTCGAAGTGCTTCGGCTGCGGCGAATCGGAGCGTTTCGACGCCGCGTCCGACCTCGGCTGCCGCGTACCGGCGCGGCTTGCCTGCCTCGGCGATGATGGACTCGGTGAACTCATCGCCCTGCTGCTCGAGCAGCGTTGCTGCTTTCGACAGAACTGCAGAGCGGGTGTGGGCGGGGAGACGACACATGTCGGCAGCACCGGCCTCAGCGGCAGCGATCGCCGCATCAATGACCGGTTCGGTGGCGGTGGGAACGTCGCAGACCAACGACTCGTCGTACGGGTTCGTGACCGGCAGGGCCTTGTCGGTAGCGACCCACTCGCCGGCAATCAGCAGTTTCGGCCTTTCCATCATCATCTTTGACCTCCAAGCAGTCGCGCCGAATCGGGCATGCCCGCGGCCCGGTAGGCAGCGGCGAGACTGGCGCGCACCGCCGAAAGGCCCGGGTTGAGCCTGAGTACCGCTTTCAGATATTGAATTGCCTTCAAGGAGTCTCCGTTCTGCAGGTAGGCGTAGCCCAGGTTGCAGAGCGTCACCTCGGAATTCGGGTTCAGCCTGAGCGCCTCCCCGTACTCGGCGATCGCCGAATCGAGCCGGCCGCTCCGCGCAAAGAGTACCGCGAGGTCGTTGCGCATTTCCGGCGATTCGGGTCGGAGCCGCACGGCTTCGCCCAGTTCGGTGATCGCGCCCGGCAGGTCCCCCTGGTCCATCAGCGCGTGGGCGAGGCCGACGCGCGGCGCAACCGAGTTCGGGTCGAGTTGCACGACGATGCGGAATTGCTCGGTCGCCTCCGCCCGGCGGCCGGCCGCGAACAGCGCCAGACCGTAGCTGGCATGGCCGACGGCCGACGCGGGCGCCTCCCGCACCATCGCCTCGGACAGCGACAGTTCGTCGCGCCAGACCGGGTTGCGCCGCAGCGTCTGGACCGCGCAGAGCGACGCATACAGAACAACAGTACCGAAGGCGACGCGGGCGGTTAGTCGTTTGTGGCCCGTGGACTGGTACCACGCTGCCGCGAGGATCAGCGCTCCCGGTGCGACCAGGTACAGCATCCTGCCTGCCGGTCCGAGAAAGACGAGGTGCGCGAACGGCAACAGGAACAGCACCATCCAGAGGTAGCCGTACCAGCCAAAGCGCCCGGCCCGGTCCGCTGACTGGGCCGAGAGGCGTGCAAGCCGAATCGCCGTGTAGAGCGGCAACCCCAGGAACAAGAGCCCGAGGACCGTATAGGCTGAGAAACCGGTGAAAGGGTCGGCTGGAACGTAGATGACCTTCTGGTTGAACGGGAAGACCAGGAGCTGCAGTTGCTGGCCAAAGGCGTTGACGATGCGCAGTGGTTCGGTGACGGCCCAGCGAATGACCGAGCCCGGAGTTGTGAATGGAACCCGGGCGATGGCGAGGCGCAGCAGAAGGTAGGCGGCGGCCGACGCTGCGGTGGCGGCGAGCCATGCCCGGACTTGCTGATAGCGGGCACGGTTCACGAGAAGCCACGCCGCGGCAATCACGGCGTAGATGACCGATGCTTCGAGTGCCAGGGTGCTGAGCAGCAGCGAGCCGCCAAAAAGCGCCGGCAGGAAGCGCGCACGGTCACGGCGTCCGCGCAGCAGCGCGTAGCTCCCGGCGATCAGGAAGAAAAGCGCGAGCAGGTAGGTACGGTTTGAAATGAACGCGACGACGCAGTTCATCGCCGGGTGGATTCCCGCCAGAAGTCCGCCCAGCCCGGCCAGCCATACCGACCCGAACATCTCCCAGAGGAGCAGGCACGTGAAGACTACGATCGCCGTGTTGATGACAACGTTAGTCAGATGGTAGCCCGCGGGCTGCAGGCCCCAGAGCTTGCGGTCGACGTACAGGCTGAGATTGGCCAGCGGTCGGTAGTAGGACATGTCGTCCGCGCCGGGTGACGAGTCCGGTCTGGTCCAGAACGACTTCGTGAAGAGCTCGATCGGGTTCGCCTGGTCAAGAAACCGGTCGTTTACGATCAGCAGTCGATCATCCCAGACAAAACCATACCGGACCGTCGGAAGGTAGAGGAGAAGCGCGACCAGCGCCACTGCGCCGAAAACGAGCCATCGGCTGGGAAGACCGGCACTGCGCATCCGGTCCGTTCTTCTCTCGTTATCAGACCGGCGTTTGTCGTGCGCCGCCACGTGCTATTGTAGGACATTCCGGAAGTTCTGCAAGCCGGGACATTCCCCGGCCCGCGGTCGCCGGCCGAGCAACGGACGCGGGAGCTTTCGCTCCCGCGCACCAGTCCATCGGACCTGCGTCTACTCGCCGACCGTGGCCCTGTCCTTCGTACTGCCGATGCCCGCTGGGCCAGCCACCTCACGCCGCTTCCCGGCTTGTTCGTCATTCAGAACCGGTTGCGCGGCCGGTCGCGACTCTGCTCGTCCCGAGGCAGTAGGCCGTCCGTACAGGCAGCCGGTGTCGGGGCAATAGCTGCCGACCTGTCTCGTGATCTCTTCCCGAATCCGCTGCGTGTCGCCGCCTTTGACGATTTCGTCCAGCCGCCGAAAGTCGTCGAGAATCTCCGGATAGCTGCGGGGTTTTGATATGCGGGCGCGGTAGATCCGCCGATTCACGGTCGCGGTCGTGCCTTCCTCTGCGGTCAGCAGTTCCTCGAAGAGCTTCTCGCCCGGCCGCCGGCCGGTGAAGACAATCGGGACGTCGATGCCCGGGCGCAGCCCGGCGTGCCTTATCATCGTCTCGGCCAGGTCCTTGATCCTGACCGGGTTACCCATATCGAGCACGAACACCTCGCCGCCGTGGCCGAGCGCCACCGCCTGCATGACCAGCAGCACCGCCTCGCTGATCAGCATCACGTAGCGCCTCATTTCGGGGTCGGTGACGGTCAGCGGCTCACGCCGCATGATAGCGTCGCGGAAGATGGTCGTGACGCTGCCCCGGCTGTCGAGCACATTGCCGAACCGGACGGCCAGAAAGCGGACCCCGCCCACGCCGTTCATCGCCGTTGCGAGCGTTTCGCCGATGCGCTTGCTCGCACCCATCACGCTGCTCGGATTGACCGCCTTGTCCGTCGATATGTAGACGAAACTCTCCGTGGCATGTTCCACGGCAGCGCGGGCGACCAGGTGGCTGCCCTGAACATTGACGCGGATCGCTTCGGCCGGGTGGAACTCCAGGATCGGGACGTGTTTGTACGCGGCGGCATGAAACACAATATCCGGCCGCGTCAGGTCAAAGGCCCGGGTAACGTCCGCTTCGCGGGTTATGTCGCCGAGAAAAGGAACCACGTGCGCCTTCGGGTAGGCGGTGCGAAGGTCACGCTCGACGTAGAAGAGATTCGAGTCATCGCGTTCCAGCAGCACCAGCATGGCGGGGTTGAAGCGGGCGAGCTGACGGCAGAGTTCGGAGCCGATCGAACCGCCGGCGCCGGTGACCATTATGCGTTTGCCGGCGAAGACGCCTTCCATTTCGCGGGGGTTCACCTTGACCGGCTGCTGGCCGGTCAGCTCATGGACGGTGAGCCGCTCAAGCGCGCCGATATCCGCCCGGTCGTCAATCAGGTCCGCCATTGACGGTATCAGCCGAACTTCGAGTCCCAGCTCGTGAAGCCGCTGGCAGAACTGGCCGATGGCGAATGCGGGGTCTGAGCTCAGGAAGACGAATGCGGCTTCAATACCGTGCTGCGAAACCACATCCTCAACGTTGTCGTAGGTCCCCAGCACCGGCAGGCCCTGGCTCAGGGTATTCCGGTTGTTGGGTTCAGGGTCGACGAAGCCGACGATCTGGTAGTCGAAGTTGGGGGTTCGCTTCAGCGTATCGAGCATGAAATAGCTCTTGTGCGAGCACATAACCAGCATGGCCCGCTTGCCGGTTTTCCGGCGTACGACCTCGACATAGAACCGTTTGCTGCCGCGAATCGCCACTACTCCGCAGACGCTCAACAGCGCCCAAGTCACGGTCGACACCGGGGTCACGCCGGCAAAGGCCCGGAGCCCGGACAATGCGCCGAGCAGGGCCGCGGTCCCGAAGCTGGGCAGCATGATGCGCGGAACGTCGACCAGGGAGAAGGTGGACCACCTCAGCTTGTAGCTGGAGAACAGGAAGCCGAAGGCCAGTTGGCCGGCGGCGGCGGTGGCGGCAAAGGGAAGTACGCCCCGGGCGTAGTAGGATACGCCGGACGGGACATGCTGGATGACGGCAAGGTGGGCCAGAATGCTTGCGAAGAATACGACAACGACGTCGCTTGTCAGGTAGAACAGCGTGCGCTTGCCATAGGTGGGATAGAGCAGCCAACGGAGCCAGGCCGGTTGTCCTGGCTTCCCGGCTTGGGGCGGCCTGATATCTGCCTCCGCCATGTATGAGGGGAATTATACCCGACTGCCATTCCCTGTCAAGCAGCGGCTGTGCGCCCGTCCAAATACCCGCGGCCGGGCAGACGTCATCGCCCGGGTGGCCGTTCCGCCTGCCTTGATTCCGGTTCAGGTTCCCGCTACCATGTCCTGATGGCCAAAGTGCTTGTAACCGGAGGGTGTGGCTACATCGGCAGCCACACGCTCGTCGAGCTTTCAGCCGCCGGCTATGAACCGGTTTCGCTCGATGACAACTCGCGCTCCAGCCCGAGTATCCTGGAAGGCGTCGAGCGCATCAGCGGTGTGCGCGTCCGGAATCACCGGGTCGACCTCCGCAATGCCGCGCTGACCGATGCCTGTTTCGCGGAACACCGGGACGCGGTCGCGGTCATCCACTTCGCGGCCTTCAAAACGGTCCCGGAGTCAGTGGCACAGCCGCTGCTTTACTACAACAACAACATCAACTCCCTGCTCAACGTGCTCGCCAGCTCATCGAAGCACGGCATTCCGCATTTCATCTTCTCATCGTCGTGCTCGGTCTACGGCAACGCGGGCGAGCTCCCGGTGACCGAGGATACGCCATTCGGCGAGGCCGAATGTCCGTACGCGAGAACCAAGCAGATGGGCGAGCAGATCGTCCGGGATTTCGCAAAGGTCAGCCCGACGAGCTACGTATCGCTGCGCTACTTCAATCCCGTCGGCGCGCACGAGTCGAGCGAAATCGGAGAGGTGCCCTACAGCGCCCCGGACAATCTCGTTCCGCGCATCACCCGAACGGCCATCGGCATCCTGCCCGAACTCGTGGTCCACGGCAGCGACTACGCAACGCGCGACGGTACGTGCATCCGCGACTACGTCCACGTCTCCGATATCGCTCGCGCCCACGTCGTGGCGATTGAGTACATGCGGAAGACGGCTGGCGATACCCGCTCCGAGCGAAGGCCAGAGGTTTTCAATCTGGGGTCTGGAATCGGCACCACGGTCCTCGAGGCAATCAGGGCGTTCGAACGGGCGGCGGGTATGAGCCTCCGGTACCGTCTCGGCCCCAGGCGGGCCGGCGATACGGCTGCGGTCTACTCCGACAACCACCGGGCCGAGACCGTACTCGGGTGGCGGCCGGAGCGAGGGATTGACGACATGATGAGGACAGCCTGGCAGTGGGAGCTGGTCATGGCAAAGCGGCGGCGGAAGCCATGACGCGAAAGTCCCCGGTCCGAACGGTCAACTAACGCCGGCGGGATTCCTCCCGCCTTTCGTTTCCGGTTCTTTCCTTACGATTTCCCGGCGCGGATGGCGTCGAGGCGGGATTTGGCCTCGGGCGCGTTCTTGTGGAAGCCGGCCAGAGTCGCGCAGCCGTAGTCGGTGCACAGGGCGCAGTTCCGGAGCTTGCGCGCGGTAGCGCATTTCCTGATCTCGCACATGTCGCAGTAGCCGAGGTGCGGGCCGGACGCAGCACAACCTCCGCAGTTTACCTGTTCGGATTTGAAGTCGTGTCCGAACGATTTGGACCACTCGGCCGCGGTCTTCGCGCGCAGGGCCGCGTCGTTGGTACGGGTCGCAATCTGGGCCGGGCAGGCCTCACAGTCGATTCCGCAATAGGCAATCAATGGTGGCATGGGCCTCCTTTTGCGAATGAGGATAGCCGGCGGGAGGGCAGGGTCAACACGTGAACGAACCGCGCAGGGAGCGCGGACTATCTAAACTAGTGTGAAGAAAAGACTAGAAGAAGACCCACCGGACGACGATTTCCTTTTCGCTTCAGCCAGTACAGCGGAAACGCAGGCCGCAATGCCGCCCGCGGCCTGCCCCGAAGACGCCCTGCTAGACGCGTATTCGCAGGCCGTGACCCGGGTAGTTGAACACGTCAGTCCCGCGGTCGTGAACATCACAGTCAACAAAGGTCGGCCCACGCGTTACAACCCCGAGGGCAGGGGTACCGGCTCCGGGTTCGTCTTTACACCCGACGGCTATATAATGACCAACAGCCACGTGGTCCACGGGGCGACCGAAATCGAGGTGATGCTGGTCGACGGCCGGCGTTTCCAGGCCCGGCCGGTTGGCGATGACCCGGGCACCGACCTCGCCGTCATCCGCGTCACCGCGCCCGACCTCAAGGTCGCCCGCCTGGGTGACTCACGGTCGCTGAAGCCGGGCCAGCTCGTTGTCGCCATCGGTAACCCTTACGGATTCCAGTGTTCGGTGACGGCCGGGGTGGTGAGCGCGCTGGGGCGTTCGCTGCGCTCGATTTCGGGCCGGCTGATCGACGACGTGATTCAGACCGATGCCGCGCTCAATCCCGGCAACTCGGGTGGGCCGCTGGTTACCGCCTGCGGCGAGGTGGTCGGGGTCAATACCGCGATCGTCATGGCGGCACAGGGCATCTGCTTCGCGATACCGTCGAGCACGGCCCGCCAGGTGGCCGGACCGCTGATCCGCACCGGCCATATCCACCGGGCCTACGTCGGTCTCGGCGGGCAGAACATCATGCTGCCACGCCGGCTGGTCCGCTACCACGCCCTTGCCGCGGAGAACGGCGTACTCATCATCCAGGTCGAGCCGGGCAGCCCGGCCGGCAGAGCCGGCGTCCTCGAACGCGACCTCCTGGTCGAGTACGACGGCCAGCCCATTACCGGCATCGACGACCTGCGCCGGATGCTCACCGAGGAACGGATCGGCGCAAAGACGCAACTGACGGTCATCCGCGGGCCGGACAAACTGAGAATCGAGCTGGTTCCGGACGAATCGCCGCAGCCGGCCTAGAGCCGGCTTTTAGTGCCGGACCACGAGAAGAGCCGAGGCGGAATCCACACCCCACGTACAGCGCACGACGTAGACGCCATCCGGGAATGACGAAGTGCGAATGACAAGTGACGAGCCCCGGACCGGCTCAGAATAGACCAGACGGCCGGAGGCGTCATAGACAGTGACCAGCCTGCGGTTGGCAGTCTGCCGTGGGCAGGAGAAGCAGACGCGAACTGCCGCGGCGCAAGGGTTGGGGAACGCCGAAAGGGGGCAGGAAGCCCTGGGTCGGGAGCTATCATTCGGCCCGTGGCCTTCCTCGATGCTGCTCCCGGCGCGGTGCCGGATGCGCAGCGCCGGGTCGCCGAACAGGGTCCAGAGCACGGCCGGACCGTAGATGCTGTCGTCATCGGGATAGCGCGCGATGACGCTGCACCGGGCCGAAAAGACCGCCCGTCCCAGACAGCCCTCGTCCCGCCGGAACAGGTTGTCGAGAAGTTCCTTACACAGCTTCTGGCTGGTCGAAGAGACGCCGCAGGGGCTGTAGGCCACGTTGGCGATTGAGCCGCCGGCGCCGGATTCGAGCAGGTATTCGCTCATTGCATCCCAACTGGGATTGTCAAAGTAGCCGTCGGTTCAGCCGCGGTCGAGCACGACGGGCAAGGCGTTCGTGTTGTTGAGCGAGTCCACGTCTTGATACGACAAAAGCGTCTTAGAGCCGGCCCACGCCGGCGGCTGGTAACCGTGGGCGCAGTGGCAGACGAGCGATGCGCCCTGGTTGAAGCCGGTCACGGTCTTGTGGCGGAGGAACGCGCTTGAGCCCTCGGACTCGACGACCGTGTAGCATGAATCGCCATTTGGTCTGAAGTAGAGTGACTCGAGCTCCTCGGCGTCGGGCGCGCGGTCGTTCGAAGAAACGAGCATCGTCGTGCCGGTCCAGAGCCCGGTATCGGCCGATGTCTCGTAGCGCACAATCTTGGCAACGACCGACTCGGCCGCGGCGACTCGATTCACCGGCAGCCGACCGATGATGATATCGGGAATCGAGTCCGCGCCGGACAGAGTGGCGTACCAGTTGTCGGCACCATGCTCGGTAAGGCCGCTGGCATACGGGTAGCTGAACTTAGGAAAGAGCTTCACCGGCAGGAAGTCATCGTGGGTCGAGTCGCGGCAGGCGTCGCCGACCATGAGGACAAACTCGGGCCGCGGGCTCCAATGGTCGTAAACCTGCTGCAGAAAGGCGCGGATGCGGTCGGCTCGTGCACCGGCCGGGAAAGCCGAGTAGATCAGGCTGACCTCGGCCATCTTCACCTCAAGGCCCAGGCTCTCCCGTAGGGCGCACAGCGGATAGAGCGCATCGGTGAAGTCAGGGTGGGTGACGACGAGATAGTCGGCGCTGTTGGTCATCAACGATTCGGGCGTCGTTATCAAGTAGCCGGCCGCGGCCGGGCCGACCAAGGCCAGGAATGGAAACAGCCAGCGGCGACTCACGGCACAAGCGTAAGCCCGGCCCGCTCCCCGGTCAATGGCGACGTTCCTTCCCCGAACGGTCACCGGGCCAGGGCGAAACCTTGGGACAATGCGTTTGCTTGACTCCCGCGCCAGCGAGGGCGATAATTCGTCCTCTTGCTCGTCAATCCTGAACGTCCATCATCGATTAATAGAGGAGGCCCCTTGCGTTTGCTGACCGTGCTGCTATTGGCTGCGTGCTCGGCTTTTGCCGGCACTATCACAGTCACAATTGACACTCGCCCGAGCGACGTGGCCCTGATTCAGAAAGACGGGTACATCGTAGCGTCGCTTGCTTCCGACCGGGCCGGGCTTGCGATTCTCCACACTACCCAGCCGGGCAGTCCGCTGCTGCCGGTCTACTCGGGAAACGTGCTGATTCCGGCGGGCGCGGAGCTCGCCGGCGTTACAATCACAAGGGTCGAGCGGACCGAATTGGGTGAGGGAATCACTCTGTACCCGGTCCAGCCGCCGCGGCCGGCAAGCGCGAGTGTCCAGGTGCCCTTCGTGGCGCCGGTCGCCTCGGTGTACGCAAGCCGGGTACCTTACCCGGCGTCGCCGCTGACCCAGGTCCCGGCCGGCTCCAAGGCGGGATTCAGGATTGCCGGGTTCACGCTGTGCCCGTTCGAGTATCTTGCCGCTTCCGGCAAACTCACGCTCCTTTCCCACGTCGAGCTTACGGTGAGCTATCGCGAAGGCGCAGTGGCTGCGCCGGCGCTGACCGCAAACCAGCTCCAACAGGCCGAGCGAGCGGTCGAGGCGATCGTGGTCAACTCCAAAGACGCACCCGCGATGGCGCCGCGGACAACCGCGAAGCTCGGAACCGAAATTGATGCGGTCATCGTCACCTCGACCGCGATGAAGCCCGCGTTTGAGACACTGCGCTCGTACTTCATGCGCAAGGGCTTCTGCACTGTCATCATGCCGACCGAGTCGATTTACGCGCACTATGCGGGCTACGACAATGCCGAGAAGGTGCGCAATATGCTGAAGGAGAAGTTCGCCCAGAACGGGCTTAAGTACGTGGTGCTCGGCGGCGACGTGACAATCTGCCCGTTCCGCTACGCCTACCTCGAATACGACCCGTATGACGTGCCGGCCGACCTGTATTTTGCCGACCTCGACGGCACCTGGGACGCTAACGGCAACCACCGTTACGGCGAGATGGTTGGTGATTCGGTTGACCTCTTCGGCGACATTATCGTCTCGCGAATCGGCGTGGACGACGCGACCCAGTTCTCCCACTTCTTCGCGAAGGATACCACCTATGAGCTTGCGCCCGACACTGCCTATCTCGACGACGTACTCCTACCGTTCGAGGACCTCTGGTCGAGCATCGACTACTACGGCCGCATCGTGAACAGGAACATCGCGCTGGCGCTGTCGGCGATGTCCCCGTGGGAAGTCGATTCGATGCTCTCCATGCCGCCCGCCACCGTCGTGGCGAACATCAACGCCGGCCGGCACCTCTGGCATTTCGCCGGGCACGGCGCAACGACGATGTTCGGCTCGACGTTCACAACCTCGAACATCAGCCAGCTCACCAACGCGGCGAAGCCGTTCATCTGCAATTCGATGGCCTGCGACTGCGGCAATTTCGACGAGACCGACGGGCTGGGCGAGCTGCTCCTCACCGATTCAAACGGCGCGGTTTCGACCGCGCTCAATGCGCGCTTCGGCTGGGGCGCTCCGCCGCTGATGGGGCCGAGCGAGCAGCTCTGCATGGAGTTTTACAACAACTACGTGAAGGGATTCAACCAGGGTGAGGCGTACAACCTGGCCAAAGACTTCTGGCGCAACGCTTCGTTCTCGCAGCTTTCCTACCGCTGGTCGCTGTACGACTGGACGTTCCAGGGCGACCCGACGATGCGAATGTGGCGCTGCGTACCGCGCGAGGTTGCGGCCGACTTTCCGGACACCATCTCGGCCTCTCCGCAGACGCTCACGGCCGAGGTGAGCTACGTCGCGGGCGAGCAGGCCGCCGGCGCTCGCGTTGCGCTGACCAATAACGGAGAACTCGTAGCCCGGGCAGTCACAACCTCGGCCGGAGTCGCAGCGCTTGCCATCCCCGCGCTCGACAGCGGCTCATCTCTCCGGTTCACGGCCATTGCTCAGGACGGACGATGGTTTGAGAAGTCCGTCGCGGTCGGCGGCGGGGCCGAAAGTCCGCTCGTCGTGTACGACCACTGCCGGGTGGACGACGCCAACGGCCGCCTCGACCCGCACGAGCAGGCCGATCTCTACGTCGTCGTCCGGAACCGGGGCGATGCCGCCGCCAGCGGCGTGTCGGGGACGCTCGTTTCGAACTCGCCCTACGTGAGCGTCGTCACCGGCAGCGCAAGCTACGGCGATATCGCGGTGGGAGACACGGCGCAGGGCAGCGCCTACCAGGTTTCGGTGAGTCGCGACTGCCCGCACTGCCATCGCGCCGAACTGAAGCTGTTCACGACGAGCGGCAAGGGCTTCTGGGGCTCGGATATCGTGCTGACGGTCGGGCTCGAGCGGGCGCGGTCGGGAATCACCGCGGTACATGATACGGCGGACTTCGTGCTCTCGGTGACCGCGAACGGCGGCATCGGCACGACCCAGTGGCGCGGCGAGGGGCTCGGGTTCATCTACCCGAAGTCCCGCGCGTGGTCGTCCTCGGCCCTGATGCACGGCTCGTTCATGCTCGGGACCGACACGACCTGGGTCGCGGACAACTTCTACGGTGTGCCGTGGCGGGAAACCCCGCAGGACTTCGCCACGGTCGAGTCCTTGCGGATTGTCTATCCGCCCGAACTGGGTACCCAGGAGTACCGCTGCGAGTTCGATGACTCGAACCACCCCAATCCCAGGGCTCTGCGTATCCGCCAGCGCAGCTTCGTCAGTGCCGACCTCGCACACAAGGACTTCGCCGTCATCGAGTACTGTATCTACAACCAGGGGGATTCGGCGGTGTCGAACCTCTACGCGGCCGCGGCCTGTGACTTTCGGACCATGGGCTGGAACGCGAACGACGGCACCGACTACGCCGGCACCGATTCGGCGCGGATTCTCGCATACGTCAAATCGGCGATTTCGGGCGAGACACTGGCGCTTGGAGTGCGGCCCATCTACCCGCCGGCGACCGGCGGCTGGGCCAACTGCATCAACCAGGCGACCTACTTGAGCGACGGCTTCACCAAGTCGGAGAAGTCCCGGTTCATGGACGGCACGCTCCGCTCCGCGACCGGCACATCGCCGGCAGACTGGGAGGCGATGTCGAGCATCGGCCCGTTTACGATTGCCCCGGCCGACAGCCAGATTGTGGCGTTTGTCATCGTTGGCGGCCGGACGGTCGCCCAGATGGCAACCAACTCTGACACTGCGGCCAACTGGTACTACCCGCCTGAAGCCGTAGCCGAAAGCCGTAAGCCGGTAGCCGTCAGCGGTTTCCAGCTCGTGCCGAGCGTATCAAGCGGCGTGCTCAACATCCGTTACAGCCGGCCGCGAATTCAGCCGTTGGACCTGACGCTCTACGACGCGAGCGGCCGGACGGTGGACGCGACCACGGTGAATCCGGCCGGCACGGCGGGCGCGTTTTCCTGGCGGCCGCGGGGCGTCGAGCGCGGCATCTACTTCCTCAAACTTGGCGACCAGACGCAGAAAGCGGTAGTCACCCGCTAACAGCAATCGCAGCCCGAGGCGGCCCCGGCCCTCCGGGGCCGCTCTGATATCCGCGCGAATGCCAGGTGCGTCAAGCTATTGACAAGGGACCTGCCAAGGTTAGAATTTGCCTGGCGACGCCAGGCCACGACCGACCCCTTTAGAGTGTCGTGGCAGTCCGCTCGGCGCCAGTCTGCATGGGTTACGTCCAGTCGGAGGTGCAGAATGATGCCTGTGAGTGTTCGACGCTCTTTGGTCCGAACCATCTCATCACACAATCGGGCCGTACGACCCCTGGCCATGCTGTTGGCCATCGGCTGCTGCCTGTCGGCAGTCAATGCCCAGTGGTTAGAGAAGACGATTGCGCTATCGGACTCGTTTGGCGACATATGGCCGGTGGCCGTCTACTATGTCCCGAGCAGCAATTGCGTGTACGCTGCCGGCGAGGACGATGACGTCGGCGTGATTGACGCTGCGACCAACGTCCGCGTGGCGCGGATTGGTCTAGACGAGCCGATGTTCATGGCCTTTGACTCGCAGGACAACAAGGTGTATATGACCAGTCGCGACTCGCTGGCGGTCATCGACCCGGTGACGAACCAGGTCCTGCGCCAGCTTGACGTCGGGCAGAACCCCACGCGGCTCTGCTACAATCCCACGGCAAACAAGGTGTACTGCATCGCCGGCGAGAGGCGCGATTCTGCGGTCGTGCTTGATTGCAGCACTGACTCAGTACTGGCCCGCATCTGGGTCGGTCGAACCGACTACGATTTCGCCTCGGTCTGCTGCAACCCAGTCGGCAACAAGGTCTACGTGTCGTCGTACGAGGAAGGCGATGTCAAGGTGATTGACGGCGCCGGCGACGCTCTGATCACGACGATATTCGTCGGCGACGAGCCCGTGGTACTAACTTACAGCCCGGTCAGTAACAAGCTCTATTGCGCGCTGTTCGACGGCGACGAAGTCGCTGTCATCGATGCCGGTCCGGACACCGTGCTCAAGTTCATTGAACTCGATGAGTCGCCGCTCGCCCTTGGCTACAATCCAGTGTCGGACAAGGTGTACTGCGGCGACTGCGACGGTTACGTCCACGTTGTCGACTGCACCGCCGACACGATCCTTGCCTCGCTCGACCTCGCCACCGGCGACCCGATGTTCTTCGTGTTCGACTCGGTCGACAACCAGGTCTTCTGCTTTCCGGACTACGGCCAATTCGTCCCGGTCATTTCCGGCACCAGCGATACAATAGTCGGATCGGTCGGGATAAGCGTTGACGTCTACTATCCGGACCCGGCCTGCTACGACCCACAGCGGAACCGCCTCTACATCCGCGGCCGTTCCTCTTCTGACGTAATTGCGGTGGACGCGACCAGTCGCGAGGTCGTTGCTGCCGTCCCAATGAGCGTTGCCCCTCTCGATGGGACCTACATTGAATCGCTGGACAAGCTGTACTGCAGCGACGAGGAGAGCGGGCTGATAGCGGTCATCAACTGCGCAACCGATAGCCTGG
>CAZAKP010000009.1:0-9196 GCA_964485845.1 uncultured bacterium
AGGGCGCGGACGTCGTCGAGCCGCTGTCCGAACGCATCGCCGGCCGGTTCTCGCTTGACGACGTCGTCAACCCCGTATCGTCCGAGGTCATCGTCGCCGCCGGCGACGAAATCAGCGACGAAGCGGCCGAGGAGATTGAGAACTACGGAATCGAGTCGGTGCGGGTGCGTTCAGTTCTCACCTGCGAGGCGCGTTCCGGCCTCTGCGTCAAGTGCTACGGCCGGAACATGGCGACCGGAACTGTCGTCGAGATCGGCGAGGCGGTCGGCGTGGTCGCGGCCCAGTCCATCGGCGAGCCCGGCACCCAGCTCACCCTCAAGACCTTCCACGTCGGCGGCGTGGCCTCCCGTGTGGCCGAGCAGACCAAGGCGACCGCGAAGTTCGCGAGCAAGGTCAAGTACGAGGGACTCGTGACCGTGAAGCGGTCCGACGGCGAGACGGTCGCACCGGACCAGGGCCGGATGGTGCTGGTCGCGGCCGACCGCATCGTTCCGTTCAGTGTCCCGGCCGGCGCCAACGTCCGCGTGCACGACGGTCAGGAAGTGAAGGAAGGCGACACCTTGTTTGAGTGGGAACCCTACTCAATTCCGATTCTCGCCCGGTCCAAGGGTGAGGTCGCCTACCACGACGTCGAGGTCGGCGTGACCGTGCGCGAGGACATCGACGAGCGGACCGAGCGCATGCAGCGCATTATCACCGAAGACCGCGGCCATCGGCTCCACCCGCGCGTCGCCATTGTCGGGCCCAAGGGCAAGGTGCTCGAAGCGCACGCCCTGCCGGCCGGCGCATACCTCGTCGTCGACAACAAGACCGAGGTGCTGCCCGGCGACACCCTGGCGCGACTGATGCGCGAGATGGGTAGAACTCGTGACATCACGGGCGGTCTGCCCAAGGTCGCGGAGCTCTTCGAAGCCAAGCGCGTCAAAGAGCCGGCGACGATTTCCGAAATCGACGGTACGGTCAGCGTCGGGGAGCCGCGTGAAGGTATCCGCGAGGTGAAAGTCGTTTCTGAGGGCGGCACGGAGAAGGAGTACGAAATCCCGTACGGAAAGTACCTGCTCGTCCAGAGCGGCGACCGCGTGAGCGCCGGGGACAAGTTGTGCGAAGGTTCGGTTGACCCGCACGACGTGCTGCGCGTACGCGGCTGGCTGGCGGTGCAGGAATTCCTCACCAACCAGATCCAGGCCGTGTACCGGCTGCAGAAGGTCAAGATCAACGACAAGCACATCTCGGTCATCGTCCGCCAGATGCTGCGCAAGGTCAAGATCGAGGACGCCGGCGACTCGAACTTCATCGAGGGCGAAATCGTCGAGCGGCGCCGGCTGTACGACGAGAACCAGAAGCTCATCACCGAGAACATGCGGCCGGCCAGCTTCCAGCCGATATTGCTCGGCATCACCCGGGCCGCGCTCCTGACCGAGAGCTACCTCTCGGCGGCTTCGTTCCAGGAGACGACGAGGGTGCTGTCCGAGGCGGCCATTCAAGGCAAGGAAGACAAGCTCAAGGGACTGAAAGAAAACGTGATTGTCGGTCGGCTGGTACCGGCGGGCACCGGTTATCGTGACTTCGCCCGCATCAAACTCGCCGCCGAAGAGTCGCAGGAGAAAGCAGAGGAGGCGGTATAGCATGCCGACAGTAAACCAGCTCGTCCGCAAGCCCCGGGAGGCGATGCACAACCGGTCGAAGACACCGGCGCTGAGGGGCAATCCCCAGAAGCGCGGGGTCTGCACCCGGGTCTATACGACAACGCCCAAGAAGCCGAACTCGGCGTTGCGCAAGGTCTGTAAGGTCCGGCTTTCGGGTGGCGGTGAGGTCACCTGCTACATCCCGGGCGAAGGCCACAACCTGCAGGAGCACTCGATGGTGCTCGTGCGGGGCGGCCGCGTCAAGGACCTGCCGGGCGTCCGCTACCACATCGTGCGCGGCGTGCTCGACACGACCGGGGTCGACGGCCGGCGCCAAGCGCGCAGCCAGTACGGGGTGAAGCGGCCCAAGCCCGGGGCCGCGTCGTAAGGGGAAAGTATGTCACGACGACGCAAGGCAGAACAGCGGCCGATAGCCGCGGACCCGCGCTACAACTCGACCTTTGTCACCAAGTTCGTCAACAACCTGATGTGGCAGGGCAAGAAGACCACGGCCCAGCGCATCTTCTACGGCGCGCTCGACCTGGTCCAGGAACAGGCCAAGGAAGACGGCTATGCCGTGTTCCAGAAAGCGATGAACGCCGTCAAGCCGGTGCTCGAAGTCAGGCCGCGCCGGGTCGGCGGCGCCACCTACCAGATACCGATGGAGGTCAGGCCCAAGCGGCGCGACGCCCTGGCGATAAAGTGGACTATCATGGCCGCCCGGGCGCGCAACGAGCACACCATGACGCAGAAGCTCGCCGCCGAACTGCTTGACGCCAGCCGCAACCAGGGAGCGGCGGTCAAGAAAAAGGAAGACGCGCACAAGATGGCCGAGTCCAACCGCGCCTTCGCCCACTACCGCTGGTAGGGTCTACACCCTAGCCACTGCGACTCAAACGCGCCACGTTCTCCCGTGGCGCGTTCTCTTTCTGACGGACCTCGTCGCTTTGCGTCCGGTCGCACCTACCTCACCAGCGCAAGTCGTTGGCAGGATATTGCGCCGGCAGGAGCGGTGACCCTGACAACGTAGTTCCCCGCCGGCTGGCCGGCAAGCGATAGCCGATGCGCACCGCTGCTTAAGTTGCCGGAGTAGAGGACCTCACGGCATCGTCCAGTCAGGTCGCACAGCCGGACGTCGTATCGCCCCGTACAGGGAACCGACAGAACAAAGTCCGGTCCGGCGGTGATGATGGCGTGCGCCCTGGCGTGCGCAGGAGTCGGGAGGGGCGATTCCGCGATGCCGGTGAGCGCGCTGTACTTGATCATCAGGAGGTCCATGTCGGCCATGGTTGTGGTGCCGACGATTACGGGATCGCCGGTGGGGTCGAGAGCTATGCCGTAGGCCCCGCTGTACTGCTCATCGTACCGGGCTGTCCAGAGGGTATCGCCCATCGAGTCCAGCTTCACCGTAAGGCAATAGCTCGTGTAGTAGTCCGGAGACGCGTCGCCCGCCGCGTATATATCGCCGGCCGAATCGCAAGCCGCACCAATCATTTCGTCGTAGGTGTCAAAGTCGTAGACCTTGTCCCAGACCAGTGTGCCCGCCGAATCGTATTTCAGCACCAGCGCATCGCTCAGCGTGTCCCTGGTAATACTGCCGGCGAGGATAACATTGTCGCGATGGTCAATCGCGACCCCGGAGCAAGCATCGTTGGGACCGCGGTCGTACCGGGCGCTCCAGATGACGTGTCCGTCAGCCGCGAGCATCAATGCCAGGCAGTCGAAGCCGAGCGAATCGCCGGCGTATATCGCCATGGCGATGTTCCCCGATGCGTCCAGGGCCGGGCCATAGCCGACTTCGAACTGCGCGAAGTTGAAGGTTTTGGACCAAATGGTATCGCCCAGGGGGCTGATCTTGGCGAGCCAGGTGTCCCAGTTCATCGTGTCGACGATGTGGGCGCCGACAACGTAGCCATTGCCAATCGAGTCTACTGCTATCCCGGTAGCTGCATGGTTGGTGTCGGCCCGGAGCCACTTGAGCTCTCCCAGCGAGTCGTACTTCGCGGTCAGCGCGAAGTAAACGTCCGACTTTCCGAATACAGGCCGGGTCCGATTGCCGCCGCGGAATCGGAGTGGGTTTCGGCGACCGGCTTCGGAGTAGCTGTAGCCCCGACCCGTCACGAAGATGTTGGAGCGGGCATCGATGCAGGTGCCTACGGCGTCTTCATCTGCCCCGCCGTCGTAGGTTCTTGTCCAGACCGTGTCGCCGTCCTGGTTCAGTCTGGCAACCAGCCAGTCGTCGTTGTAGTTCGCCCCGAAGAAATAGCCGACGGCCGCCAGGGTATTACTCCTTGAGGCTATTCCGCTGCCGGACTCGTCGAATCCCTTGTCCAGTGTCCGTATCCACAGCGTATCCGGGCCGGAGGCCAGGGCCACTGCCACGAGACACATCACCGCCAGTGCTGCTGCTTTCATCTTGTTTCTCCTTTGATCGGTCTCTGCGAACCCATGCTACTTCCCGAGCGCGAAGCGGGCGCCAATGCCTGCGTTGACCAGGCCGATTACCTCGGACATCGAGGTCCCCATGCCTTCCCAGTAGGTATCCCGCGCGTACCACTGCGTTTCGGCGAAAAGGTCTACCTTCGGGGTAAGCCGGTACCTGGCACCAAGCCCGCCGCGCCAATGGGTCTCGGAATCGTGGTAGAACTCGTGCACGGCCGAGGAAGACGGCTGCGTGTATCCCGTTATCCGCACCCCGACCCAGGCGTAGGGTTTCACCCGCCACTGCGTCGGCGGTTCGGCCATCACGTCCAGTCCGAGCATCGGGAACAACCGGAATGCCGCACCACCCGAGGTGAAGACATCAATCTGTGCCAGGTCGAGCCTGCCGGTCAGGACGCCCCAGACCGGTCCATAAGACGCCTCGATTGCCGGCCCAACTGAGGTCTTCTCGTAGACCTCGCGCACGAGCGTATCGCCCGACGACGACCAGGCATCGCCCAAGTGCGTCGTGAGTTTCGCGCCGACGCGGAACGATGGCTCGGCCAGCGCGATGCCGGCCAGAACCAGACAGACTCCTGCAGTCTTCGCTGCGTACACTGACTCCTCCTGTCAGGACTTCGCGTTCTCACCTGAACCGCGAGATAGTTTGTGGTTTCCAGTTCATGGTTACTCGTTCCTCGAACCAAGAACCAGCCACCAGAAACCAAAAACCATCGGTGCCCGGCAATCCGGGCGCGGTCAGGGCAGAACGGTGATTGTCTTTAGAGTATCTCTTCCGTCGGGCTGACAGCCGACTATGCCGAACTGGCCGGGGCCGGAGGCGCAGACCGCGAACGCGAAATCATCCTCACGGAGAATCCAGAGCACACAGCCACCATGGCTCGCATCGCGTGACCATATCCTGACCGCAAGGTTGGTGTTGGTTCGGAGCGTGTCGACGTGGTCGAGCACGTATGCAGAGTGCCCGCCAAGAATGGCATGGTAGACGACGGCAAATGTCTCATCGGCATGAACGGTGTCGGGCGCCGTGATGGCAGTGATCTCCGCGACAATTGGCACCGAATCGCGCGGGTGGCTGCAGCTCGCAACCGCGAGCAGCGCAGCGAGGGCGAGGGCTCGGAGAACGCACCTCATCTCGCGGTGATTATAGAACGTGGTCACGGACTGTCAAGGCCGAGCGAGGAGTCTAGTGGCTGAGGTTGAGGTGGAAAGCGGGACCAGAGCGCAAGCAGAAGAGGGGCGGGCGCGAGCCTGCCCCTTGCTCATCGGCTTCGGCGCAGCAGCGACTGCCGTCCAGATGGCCGGCCGGGGAGCCTGCTGGACTCCTCTCCGAACAGCGGAGAAGACTGCCTACCGTGCCGCTCGGCAGATTGCGCTCCGAGTCACGTGCTGAGCAGTTCTCCGGAGAATCTGCGGGACAGCTTGCGCAACAGCGGTATCGGCAGTCGGTCGAATTGTTGTCCGAGTTCCCCGGCGGATAGCTTGGCCTGCAGTTGACCGAATAGCAGGTCAGGGAGCTTTCCGGATTCCTCTATGGATAGCACGCCGGGCAATCGTCCGGACTGCTTTCCGAGCGGTTCGGACAACAGCTTGCGGAATAGCCTGGGGGACGGGATAGGGGAGATTCGGAGATGGTGAATAGTCGATTGAGAACATGGAACTTAGGGCATTTCCGGTCGAAATCCGAATGGGACATATACTAAACTGGGGCTGCCCTGACCGATGGCCATATCCCTCAGGATGGCCTGGGACACGATCCGAAAGACGAGGTGTCGGTCATGTCCCGCGGCGAATCTGCGCCATCTGCGGTTACCTTCCGGCCTCGGTCGTATCCGATCGGCCATTCGCGTTCATCTGTGTTTGGTGCCGGCCTCTTCGTTCTTTCGGTGGAATCGCGGCCAACAGGCCGCGTCGTGGATGCGCTGCTGAATTGGCCCCTGTCCCAGAACCGAGATAGAACTAACCACTGAGGCCACGGAGAACACGGAGAGGGTGAAGTCGGAATCCGGCCCGTACCCCTGGAACCTCTGTGCGCTCTGTGGTTCAATGTCGGATTCAGGGCCCCTGCCGGTTGGTTGACTAGGCAGCCGGGGAGACTATGATTTGACTGGTTTGAGTATCGTCACCTATCAATCCCTTTACGCGCGGTTCGCCCGCGCTCGGGCGGAGGCGGCGGTTGGCAAGCGTTCGAGCTATCTGAGGTACCGGACCGCAGGCGCACCGACTGTGTACCTAGCCTACGCGTTTGAGGATTGGGGCATGGTCAGCACAGCGGCACGCGCGCTCGCGACCTGCGGCGTGAATATCCATCCCGACCTGTCGGCGGGCAGTTTGTTCAAGAAGGGCGGATACAACATGGAGCGGCTGCGCGACCGGCTCGTGATGCCGGACGCGTGGCTCGTGGCACTACTTTCGGAGCGGACCAGGGACACAGAGCGGCTGACCTGGGTGCTGGACGTGGCGCGGGCGACGGCTCTGCCGGGCCGCTACGCGCTGCTGCCAGTCAGGTACGAGGAAGACGAATGGATTCTGCCCCGCGAGTTCTCCAAGTACCCGCGTATCGAAGTGCATCGCAACGAGCTCGTCCGTGTTTCGCCCCGAGCAGCCGCCAAGCTCCCGCTCTGCCGCTGGTTCAGCCTGCCGTAGTCTCTCGCAGCAGTCGTTCGCCTTGCGCCGCATCCTGCCGGACTGTGGCAGCCCCGTCTTCCGGGAAGACAATCCTACCAGGGGACACCCGGGCCCGCGACAGGGTCCGAAACGAGGACGGGTCCCGCGCGCCTATTGTTTGTAGCCGATTTTGCGGAGGAAGGCTTTGCGGTCGGCGATGTCTTTGTCGCCTTCGACGCCCCGGGGTTTCTCACCGTCGATTACACCCATGATTCCGCGGCCGCTCGTCGTGTCGGCCACCACGACCACGACCGGGTTGGCAGTGGCGCAGAAAATGGAGCAGACTTCCTGCAGGGCTTTGAGCTGGGGCAGGACATTGATGGGATACGCTCCGCGCACGATGAGTGTGAATGTGTGGCCGGCACCGATTGCCTCCGAGTTCTTCACCGCCAGCTTCTCAAGCTCAGGGTCGGTGCCGGAGTGCCGGACCAAACACGGGCCCGAGGCTTCGTTGAAGGCGAGGCCGAATTTCACGCCGGGCACGGCCGTCACCATCAGTTCGTGGATGTCTTCAACGGACTTGATGAAGTGGGTCTGGCCGATGATGACGTTCGTGTCGTCCGGGCGTGCAACGGCCACTGTTTCTAGGGTCAAGGCTGCTCCTTTTGTGCCTGGTTAGCGGGCCTCTCACTGCAATGTCGAAGTCCGAATTCCTAATGACGAATCAAGCTCGAATGGCCGAAGCACGAATGACGCGCTGCCGGATAGGCGTCGTTGCGGCCAATGACAAGCCAATAACGAGGTCCGAATGAGCGGCCGGCGAGGTGACCCTCGCCGGCCGCTGCAATCTGCCAATCGAACTATCCGCGTCAGCGGGTAAGCGTCACTTTCTGCGCTTCGGTATACCCGGGGCTCTCGACGCGGTAGAGGTACGTGCCGGCGGGCACCGGTTCACCCATTTCGTTCCGGCCATCCCAGCGGGCCTGGAACCCGAGAGTCGGCACCGGCCACATCTCGAGGTTGCGGACCAGCTCGCCGGAGCTGGCGAAGACCTTGATGGTTGCCCGATGTACGTTCGGGTAGTTGAAGTAGAACGTGGTTGCCGCGCCGAACGGGTTGGGAGAGGCGGAGAGCCCGATGCGGCCCGGGATTACCGGCTGCTGCTCCGCCACGCCGGTGATGTCTACGTGGAACGTGACCATCGTGCTTTCCGGGGAGCAGACCGGCCACGTCGTCCAAAGGTCGATGTCGTTGGCGGTCGAGAATGAGTCTCTTGCCCAGACGAAGTAGTCGATCCGCGATGAGTGGGCAACCGATGGTATGGTGAAATAGAACGTATCGGAGCGGGACGAATCGGGCGCGGTCCCGGCCCAGGCGGCCGTGTCCACGCGGTAGAAAAGCGATTCTTCGCCGACCGCATCGTTGTCCTGGATGACCGACCAGACGACGTAAGGCCCGATGAAGGTTGTGTCCGGCCAGACCCGGGTGTAGGAGAATGCCGGCGGCCGCACGTCCCAGTTCGGTATGGAGGAGACTGAGAGCTGCATCATCGTTGCGACGTCGGTGAAGTTCTGGTCGTCATTGCTCTGGCTCATTGTCGCGGCCACGCCGTTCGCGCCGCTGAACGGGCCGGGCACGACCCATTCGTAGATCCAGCGTGCGTCCAGGCTGCCGAGGTTGTCGCTGAACGTCATGTGGTCGCGGATGACCAGACAGGGCCAGTAGTAGTCACCGGAAACCGGCACTTTGACCTTTCCTTTGCTCACGACCTTCTTGGTGTGGGTTTCGGTCGCGGTGTAGGGGAGACCGGGCGTGATCTCATACGCCCAGTTAACGCTGCTCGACCAGTTCGTGCCGTACTGCATCGGTGTGGCATAGACCCTTGCGTCCGGACGGTAGTTGCCGAGAAACCTGAATCCGCCCTGCCAGAAGTCGACGCCGTCGGAATAGAGCCCGGTTGAGTCTTCGTACTCGTAGATGTCCTGAATCGCGCCCGAGCCAAGCGTATCGATTTCCAGGATGCCTGGGTTGGGCGCGTCGGCCGCCATCGAGTCCGGCGCCGGTTCCTCGCCTGACTGCCAGTTGACGAGGCCGACCCTCGAGAATTGGCCGCCGGGATAGGACGTCAGGTCCCAGTGGGTGCGGGTTGTATCGAACGCGGGCCAGGTGAACGACGAACTATTCTGTTTGAACTTGCCATAGGTGCCCAGGACGGACGGCACCTCGTGGCTTTCGATTATCAAGCCCTGCGCGGGCAGCGATGCGGCGAGCCCGGCAGTCAGGACCAGGAGCAGACATTTTCTGGCCATACGGCCTCCTCTCGGTAAACCTGCCAATCTATTCTAGGGCGACCGCGAACCAAGTCAAGCGGCCGGCCTCGACCCTATATAAAGCGGCCGGCGCCGGTGCATTCCGCGGGTTACCGGGCCCCGATTGCAGATTGACGGCGGGGCCGCCGGAGATGGAACAGGGCCGGCCGGGCCGAGACCAGGTGATTGGCCGGTCGGCCGGTACGTGCCCGG
>CAZAKP010000009.1:9296-36950 GCA_964485845.1 uncultured bacterium
CCGGTACGTGCCCGGCTTGACATCGGACCGGGTTTTGGGATTCTGATTGCGCGTGTCCTATTTCCTCCAGCAGTTGATAAACGGGCTCCAGCTTGGTTTCGTCTACGCCCTTATTGCACTGGGATACACGATGGTCTACGGCATCGTCCGGCTCATCAATTTCGCGCACGGAGACGTGTTCATGGTCGGCGCGTACTTCGGGTTCTACGCGCTGGCGAGCTGGAAGCTGCCATGGCCGCTGGCGATTATGGCAGCGATGGTCGGGTGCGGCATCCTGGGCATGGTCATCGAACGCGTGGCTTATCGGCCGTTGCGCAGTGCCCCCCGGATATCGGCACTTATTACCGCCATGGGCGTCTCGCTTTTCCTTGAGTACTTCACGAGCCTTCGGTTTGTCTTCGGGCCCGACTATCGGGCCTTTCCGCGGCCGTTCGCCGTCACTTCGTTTGCCGTCGGCGGCGTCGCGGTCAGCAACATCCAGCTAATCGTGTTCGCGGTCTCAACCATCCTGATGGTGGCGCTGACGTTGTTCGTGAACAATACCAAGACCGGGCTCGCGATGCGGGCGGTCTCCTTTGACCACAACACGTCCCGTCTGATGGGCATCAACGTTGACTGGGTTATATCGGTTACGTTCGGCGTGGGTTCGGCGCTGGCCGGCGCCGGCGGTGTGCTCTATGGCATCGCCTACCCGCAGATAAACCCGTTCATGGGCGTCATGCCGGGGCTGAAGGCGTTTGTCGCGGCCGTTTTGGGCGGAATCGGCGTGATTCCCGGGGCAATGCTCGGCTCGCTCATCATGGGCGTGGTCGAGACGTTCACCTCGGCCTACATATCATCGACGTTCAGGGATGCGGTGGCGTTCGGGATACTGATACTGGTGCTGCTGGTGCGTCCGGCCGGAATCCTCGGGAAGCCGAGCAGAGAGAAAGTCTAGCGGGCAAATGACGAATGACGAAGTCCGAATGACGAATCAAACCCGAGTGACGCAGATTTCGGCGCTATGAAAGCAAGACCACGTTACTCCGGTGCGATAGCGCTGCTGGTGGCGTTGGCCGTCTACATCGGCATCGAGACGCTGATTCTCACCGGTGCGCTGAACCTGTACTGGCAGCAGATCATCAACCTGGCCGGCATCATTACCATCTCCGCGCTCGGGCTGAACCTCATCTACGGCTACACCGGGCAGTTCTCGCTGGGGCATGCCGCCTTCTACGGAATCGGCGCGTACACGGCGGCGCTTGTGACCCGCACTATCGGTGGACACAACCCGGCGGTCCTATTGCTCGCGCTCGCGGCCGGGGCAGTGTTGTCCGGGTTCGTGGCCCTGCTCATCGGACTGCCGATCCTGCGGCTGAAGTCCGACTATCTCGGCATCGCCACGCTGGGTTTCGGCATCATCGTGAAGGTGCTGTTGGACAACTCGGATACGGTGGTACCGGCCATGGGCGGGTCACGGGGCATGAGTGCGATTCCGAAGTTCACTTCGTTCCTATGGGTGTTCCCGCTTGCGCTGGTTGCGGTCGTGGTGCTGCGGAACATCGTCTGGTCGGGTATTGGCCGGGCGCTGATATCGGTGCGAGAGGACGAGTTGGCCGCCGAGGCCGTCGGCATCGACAGCACACGGTACAAGACCCTGGGGTTTGTTATCGGCTGCATGTATGCGGGCGCGGCCGGTGGACTGTACGCACACCTGTTCACGTTCCTGCACCCGTCCAACTTCGACTTCCTGAAGTCCATCGACGTCCTCCTGGTCGTGGTGCTCGGCGGGCTGGGCAGCATCTCCGGGACGATTGTCGCGGCGGTGGCGTGGACGTTCCTGCTCGAAGGTCTGCGGATTGTGCTGCCGCCGGCAGTCCAGGACTGGCGCTGGGTGATATACCCGCTGCTACTTGTCATCTTCATGCTGGCGCGGCCCGGCGGCATCTTCGCGGGCACGGAGTTCAAGTTCCTGAGGCCACACACGACGAAATGACGAAGAGAGAGGATTCGAGGATTCAAGGAATCGAGGAGTCGAGTGGCGGGCACTAGAATCCCGGACCCCTTGACCCCTAGACCCCGGCTGAGCTTCGTTCTTGAAACCCGTGCGTTGACCAAGGCCTTCGGCGGCCTGGTGGCGGTTCACAACTTCACCATGTCCGTCGCTGAGCACGAGCTCGTCGGTCTCATCGGGCCTAACGGCGCGGGCAAGACCACCGTGTTCAATTTGATAACCGGTATGTACGTGCCAACCGGGGGGGGAATATTCTTCAACGGAAGCGACATCGGCGGTATCAAACCGCACCGCATCTACCAGCGCGGAGTCGCGCGGACTTTCCAGAACATCCGGCTGTTTAGGGAACTCTCGGTGCTCGACAATGTCCGAGTCGCCCACCACCATCGGGGCCAGGCCGGGCTTTTGAGCACGATTCTGCGCGGGCCAGGGTTCCAGCGGGACGAGCGGCAGGTGACCGAACGAGCGACGGAGCTGCTCTCGATCCTGGGGCTTGAGGGCAGGCGTGATGAGTTAGCGCGGAACCTGCCCTATGGCGAGCAGCGGCGACTCGAAATCGCCCGGGCGCTGGTGTCCGAGCCAAAGCTTCTGCTGCTGGACGAGCCGGCAGCGGGGATGAACCCGTTCGAGGTCGGCAACCTGATGGAGCTCATCCGGTTCGTGCGCGAGCGGTTCAAGCTGACCGTGCTGCTGATTGAGCACCAGATGAAGGTTGTGATGGGTGTGTGCGAACGGGTTATCGTCATGGACTTCGGCGAGGTCATCGCGCAGGGCGCACCCGAGGCGATTCAGCGGGACCCGAAGGTCATTGAAGCGTACCTCGGTAAATGACGAATGACGGAGTCCGAATGACGCATGGAATCCGGATGAGGGGCAGTGACCCAGTGGTCCAGTGGTCCAGTGGCCGAACGTCCGGTCGAGGTTCCGTCACCAGACCACTTGATCACTTGAGCACTGGACCACTGCGGGCTGTCTGCTTGGAGCGGCCTTGCTGCTGAGTGTGAAGGACCTGGCGGTTGACTACGGGGCGATTCGGGCGCTGCACTGCATTTCGTTCGACGTGCGCGAAGGCGAGGTTGTGACTCTGGTCGGGGCCAACGGCGCCGGCAAGAGCACGACCCTGCGTACGATTTCCGGCCTGCTGAAGCCGTCCGCCGGCGAGATTGCGTTCGACGGCAGGCGGATTGACGGGATGGCAGGGCACCAGGTCGTGAAACTCGGCATCGCTCACGTGCCGGAGGGGAGGCAGCCATTCGCCTACCTGACCGTGCGCGAGAATCTGCTGCTGGGAGCGTACAACCGGCCGCAGGCGGAGTCGGGCGCGGCAATGGAAAGGGTGTTCAAGTCGTTCCCGCGGCTGAAGGAACGGCTGGGACAGACCGCGGGTACGCTCTCCGGCGGCGAGCTGCAGATGCTTGCCATGGGACGCGGCTTGATGGCGCGGCCCAGGCTCCTGATGCTCGACGAGCCTTCGATGGGTCTTTCGCCGATACTGGTGCGCGAGATATTCGACATCATCCGCGAGATAAACCGGCAGGGGACGGCGATTCTCCTGGTGGAGCAGAACGCGTTCATGGCCCTGCAGGTTGCGCAGCGGGCGTACGTGCTCGAGACCGGCAAGGTCGTGCTGTCGGGGCCGGCCGATGAGCTTCTGCGCGACCCGAAGGTCAAGGCGGCGTACCTGGGGGAATGACCGGAAGAGAGGATTCGAGGATTCCAGGATTCGAGGGATTCAATGCCGAACACTAGAACTCCGGATTCCCCGCTCTCCGGATTCCGTCGGCTGTCGGTCTGGCTCGTTGTCCCTTTCACGTCTACCGTCTATCTCGTTACTCTCTCTCCGACCGTCGGACTGATTGACTCCGGCGAGCTCGCAGCCGGCTGCTACCTGCTGAACATCCTTCATTCCACCGGCTATCCCCTGTATACGGTGCTGGGCAGGCTGAGCACCCTCGTTCCCCTGGGGATGGTCGTGAACCGGGTGGCCGTACTGAGCGCAGTGCTGGCGGCGTGCGGCGTTGGTCTGATGCTCTTGCTCGGCCTCAGACTGGGCGTGTCGCGGACCGTCGCGGGGGCCACCGCGCTACTGGTCGGCTTGTCGATACCGGTGTGGTCGGTCGCGGTTGACGTCGAGGTCTACAGCCTGACATTTGTACTGGTGGCGCTGCTGTGGCTGGCGGCCGAGTCGGCCGAGCGCGGAGGGCCGCTATTGGTGCTTTCGTATCTTGCCGGGTTGAGCCTGACCAACCACATGTCGGCGGCGAGTGCCGTTCTGGGCGTGCTGCTGGCCGTCTTGATTGTCTACCGCGGTGAATTCCTGCGACGTTTACCAGCCCTAGTGGCCGTGTTTTTACTGGGTCTATCCCCCTACCTGTATCTCGTGCTGCGGACCCGGGCCGGCCCCTTGTTCCCGTGGGACAATCCGTCGACCCTCAACGGTTTCATGCGGCATGTCACCGGGAAGGAGTACCAGCTATTCATGTTCTCACAGTCGTGGGGCGAGGTGGCGCGTAATTCGGCGCGCGGGGCGGTCCTGCTGGCGCGGACCTTCGTCTACGTGCTCGTCCCGGTTGTATTCTACGGGGCAGTTATCCTCTTTC
Organism: uncultured bacterium; assembly: GCA_964485845.1. Lineage (GTDB taxonomy): Bacteria > Hydrothermota > Tepidihabitantia > Tepidihabitantales > Tepidihabitantaceae > UBA2258. The sequence continues at coordinate 13,890 of CAZAKP010000009.1, forward strand.
GACGGCGAAAGCGCCTCGCCATTGGCCTCGCGGTTTCCGCAGTCGCGGCGTTCGCTTACGCGGTCAACTACTCGATTCCCGACATCGAGTCGTACTACCTGCCATGTCTGGTCGCACTCGCGGTGTTCGTGATGATTGGCCTCGAGGACATGGCAAGGCGGGTCGGGGAGTGGCGGCACGCGATCTGGCTCGCCGGCGTTCTGCCGCTGGCGCTGAACTTCCAGATCGCGGGCAAGCAAGGCGACTACGTGGCCTACGACCAGGCGATGAACACGCTCCGGTCGGCGGGGCAGAATGCGACGATAATCACCGACTGGTGGGACATCTACGCGCCGCTGCTGTATCTCCAGCACGTCGAGCACGTGCGACCCGATGTCTGTGTCATCGAGAAGGGACTGGCCGGGCGTTCGTGGTACTTCGACTATCTTTCCCGGGCCTATCCGTGGCTGGCCGAGCGGTCGCGGTCTGAGATCGAGAGCCTGCGCCCGCTTCTTGAGGCATACGAGCATGGACGGCTGAAGGACCCGACCGGAATCAGGCCGCGGTATGTTACTCTGCTGGAGAGTTTCATCGGGCGTAGTCCGGAACGTCCGGCGTATACGACCTACGAGGTGGACGCCGGACCGGAAAGCCGGCTGATGCTGGCGGGAGTGCCGCGCGAGCCGGTCGGGCTCTTGTTCCAGATTCGCGCGGACTCGGTGCTGCCCGGGTTCGACTACACGACGCTCGTGGTCCGGCTGCCGCGTCACCGGCTGGACGCGCGCCTGCAAGCCGTCTTCGGCCGCTACCGGTACTTCGTCTGGGTCCGGGCGCAGGCGCTTCTCGCCGCCGGACGCGCGGATGAGGCCGAGGCACTGCTCGACTGGTACCGGTCGCTAGCGGCCAGCCGCGTGGCGCCGCTGCCGGCAAACAAACAGGGCTCCTGAGTTGAACATTCCGGGCAGTCGGTTCCTGGTCTGGTTCGTAGTGCCGCTCGTATTGGCCGGCTATCTCGTGACTCTATCGCCAGCGGTCGGGCTGATTGACTCAGGAGAACTGGCCAGCGGCTGCTACCTGTTGAACATCCTGCATCCGACCGGATACCCGCTCTACACGATGCTGGGCCGGCTGAGTACCCTGGTCCCGGTCGGGACGGTCGTGAACCGCGTGGCGGTGCTGAGCGCAATCCTCGCTGCGTGCGGCGTTGGTCTATTCCTTCGCCTCAGTCTGCGGCTGGGCGCATCGCGGACCGTTGCCGGAGCCGTTGCGCTGCTCGTCGGTTTCTCTTTTCCGGTGTGGGCCGTGGCGGTGGACGTAGAAGTCTACAGCCTGACGCTGGTGCTGGTGTTGCTGCTTTGGTTGGCAGCCGAGTCGGCGCAGAGGGGAGGAGGCCTGCCGATACTTGCGTACCTGGCTGGTCTCGCCCTGACCAATCACATGTCGGCGGCGAGCGCAGTCCTCGGCGTGCTCCTCACCGTCGCGGTCGCATCCCGCCGCGAATTGACGCGGCGCATCCCGGTACTCGCACTGCTCTTCCTGCTTGGGATATCTCCGTATCTGTTCCTGGTCCTCCGTGCCAGGGCCGGGCCGCTCTTGTCATGGGACGATCCTTCGACCCTTGCCGGTCTGCTGCGGCACGTGACCGGCAGGCAGTATCAGGTCTGGATGTTCTCGGGGTCGCTCGGAACGGTGATTCACAATGCCGGGCGCGGGACAGTCCTGCTCGCGCGCAGCTTCCTGTACATCCTGGTGCCGATTGTGTTTTACGGGGCCATGATATTGTTTCGCAGGAGACGTGCTCTGGCAGTCGGTCTCGCAGTTTCTGCGGCAGTGGCGTTCGCCTACGCGGTCAACTACTCGATTCCCGACATCGAGTCGTACTACCTGCCATGCCTGGTCGCGCTCGCGGTGTTCCTCGTGGTCGGATTGGAGGACCTGGCCCGGAGGGTCGGGAAGTGGCGGCACGCGATCTGGCTCACAGGTTTCGGGGCACTGGCGCTGAACTTCGGGGTCGCGGGCAAGCAAAGTGACTACGTGGCCTACGACCAGGCGATGAACACGCTTCGCTCGGCCGGGCAGAATGCGATAATCATCTCCGATTGGTGGGATATCTACTCACCGGTGTTCTACCTCCAACACGTCGAACACGTGCGTCCTGACGTCTGCATCATCGACAAAGAACTCGTCCGGCGGTCCTGGTACCTCACCTACCTCGCCCGTGACTACCCGTGGCTCGTCGAACGGTCGAGGCCCGAACTCGATGCCTTCCAACCGTACCTCAACCAATTCGAACAAGGCCGGCTCAAAGACCCGGCCGAAATCCAGCGCCGATTCATAGAACTCCTGCGCAGCTTCATCACAAGGAACCCGGACCGCCCCGCCTACACCACCTTTGCCGCGGATGCGAACCCCGACGCGCAACAAATGCTTTCACATATGCCCCTTGCCCCGGTCGGCCTGCTATTTCAGGTCCGCACCGATACCCTCCTGCCCCGGTTCGACTACACGACCTTCATGGTCCGCCTCCCGCGCCACGAACTCGATGTCCGGACCAAAGCATCCCTGGACCGGTACCGGTACTTCTTGATGAGGCGCGTGCAGGCCCTCGCCCGGGCCGGACGAAGTGCCGAGGTGCAGCCCCTGCTCGACTGGTACCAATCGCTCCCGGCCTCCCGCCTCGCGCCCCTCCCGGTGCGTGACTAGCCGAGGCCGCGTCTCCGTGTCTCCGCACCTCTCACCGTGCTAACAGCCTACGCAGTCCAGTTCCTGAGCAACGCCAGCCTGATGGCGCTGACCGTCTATGTGCCGCTGCTTGCTCAGGCGCTCGGCGCCAACAGCTCGCAAATCGGGCTGCTCGTCGGCGTCTACCAGGGGACGCTCTTCCTGTCGAGCGTACTGTTCGGGCGCTGGGCAGACTACGGGGACCGCAAGCGGTTCGTTGTCTATGGTCTTGCCATCTCGGTGCTCGCGATCGCGGCCCACAGCCTCGTTCGGGGGCTCGGCGGATTGTTCATAGTCCGCGCGATTGCCGGGCTCTGTGTCGGAGTGTTTCCAGCGGCCCTGATGGCCTACTTCTACGACCGGAGTACGCTGCTCGGCCGGTTCAGCAGTTTCGGTTCGCTGGGCTGGGGCGCGGGCGCGCTGGTACTCGGGCTGGTCCGACCCGACTGGATATTCCCGGCGGCTGCCGCGGTGACGGCGTTGACCGTGATCGCGGCCGCATTCGGCCTCAAACACCAGCACGTACGGCTGGCCCAGCCGTTCATTGACAGTCGAGTGCTCCGGCGCAACTGGTGGCTCTACCTGTCATTTCTGCTCCGGCATATGGGTGCCTATTCGATCTGGACGATATTCCCGGTCTACCTGTCGGACCTGGGCGCGAGCCGGTTCTGGGTCGGCGCGGTATACTCCATTAACCCGGTCGGCCAGTTTCTGTTCATGAATCTGGTCGAACGAGCCAGCGAGAGACTGCTCATCACGCTCGGGTTCATCCTGTCGGTGCTGGTCTTTGCTGCGTTCGGCATCGCAACGGACTTTCGGCAGGTCGTGCCCATCCAGGTCTTCCTTGCGCTCTCCTGGTCTTGCCTGTACCTTGGTTCGCTCAAGGAGTTGATGAGGGTCAATCCAGAACGGTCCAGCGCCGCCGGCATGTTCCAGTCGGTCGTCAGTCTCGCGGCCGTGGCGGGAGCCTTGCTTGAAGGAGTCACCGGCGCGTTCGGGTACCGCACCATAATGTTCGTGGCCGCGGGCCTGGCCCTGGCTGGTGGGCTCGTCTACGAGCTCGCGCCGAAGCACAATTGAGTCAGCGCCGGCGCCGTTCAACAGGCGAGAGCCTGGGCGCGGGACTCCGGGGGTTGCCTTCGGGGGTGTAGCTAGAAACGGACTACGACGCCGCCCCAGGTGAGGCCGGCGCCGAAGGCGACGAGCATAACCACATCGCCGGAATGCACCAGCCCGCCCTTGCGGGCCTCGTCCAGCGCGATGATCGTCGTAGCCGATGAGGTATTTCCGTACCTGGCAATGTTGACGAAGACACGTTCGGAAGGGAACTTGAGCAACCTGGCGGTGGCATCAATGATGCGCAGGTTGGCCTGGTGGGGGATCAGGAGCTTCACGCCTTCGGGTTCCAGGCCGGTCTGCCGGAGCAGATTCTTGACCGCGTCGGCCATACTGCGGACCGCTACCTTGAAGGTGGCGTTCCCGTCCATCTTCAGGGTGTGCAGACGCTGCTGGACGGTCTCGGCGCTCGTGGGAAGACGCGAACCGCCGGCGGGCATGTAAAGGTGCCGGCCACCGCCGCCGTCCGCTGCCAGGTAGGTTGCGAGGATGCCTTTGTCGGGTTCGGTACCTGCCTTCAGTACTGCTGCGCCGGCGCCGTCACCAAACAGGACGCAGGTCGCACGGTCAGTCCAGTCGGTGATTTTGCTCAGCACCTCGACACCGACGACCAGCGCCGTCCGGTAGGCGCCGCTGGCGATGAATTGCCGCGCGATGCTGAGCGAGTAGATGAAACCGGTGCATCCCGCGCTTACATCGAATGCCGCAGCGTGAGCCGCCGCGAGCCGCTGCTGCAGGACGCAGGCAGTCGAGGGGAATGTCATGTCCCCGGTCACCGTCCCAACGATGATGAGGTCGAGCTCCTCGGGTTTGACCTTTGCCTCAGCCAGGGCTTTCTCGCAGGCTACGACAGCGAGGTCGGAGGCGGACTCGCCGGGCGCGGCGATGTGGCGTTCCTTCATGCCCGTGCGCTCGGTTATCCACTGGTCCGACGTGTCCACCATCTTCTCGAGGTCGGCGTTGGTCAGGATGCGCTCCGGGACGTGCGAGCCGGTCCCGGCGACTACCACCGAGATGGGACGCTTCGGCCAGCGGGGTTGTGATTCGTGCGTGCCGGATTTGGCCACTCGGTTAATCATAATGTCTGCTGCCGGTTCGTCAATCAAGGCGGTGATTCCCAGAGCCGACATTGGGCCAACCACAGAGCCCACTGAGAGCACAGAACAGGTGAAGCCAGAATCTCCGGCCTGTACCTTCGGGACCTCTGTGAACTCTGTGGTTTAATATCGGATTCAGGGGCGTCCTGCCCGACCGGATGACGGCGGCGCCGGTTAGAGGATGTGGATTTCTATTTTCGACAGTTTGGGTTGAAGCCCCGGCACGAAGCGCGGCACGACACTGAGCGCGCCCGCCGGCAGCACTACGCGGCGACTCAGTTCGGCCTCAATAACCCGGCAGCGTTCGGCCGAGAGGCGTTCCCGCTCGGTGTAGACGTAGACAACGACCTGCTTCTTGAACTTCTCCTTGACGACGTTGGCAGCCTCGTCGATTCGGGGAACCGCCCGCTCCAGCAACTGCGCGCCGTCTTCGGTGAAGATCTGGTCGGCCGCGACCGAGACGACCCATTCATCGCCGACCTCCTGTACGATTCCGTTCACCCGCTGAGGCGTGCCGGGAATCCGGGTCTGATTGCCCTGGGCGTCGTAGGCATTGAAGGTGAAGCTGTACACCTCGCCCGGAGCGATCGGTTCGCCCGCGTCGGTTCTGCCGTCCCAGGTAATGACGGCGGGCGGCTGGCCCCGGTGCGCGATGCGGCGCACGGTTTCGCCGAGAGAATTCGACACCTGCAGGTCCCAGTTCATCACCCGTTGCTCGAAAGCGGGGAGGAAGACCATCATGTCGCCATAGATGAAGGTGCGCTCGGTCGGTATCCGCAGGTACGAGGAATGGGCGAAGTACTGGGGGATGGTCATTGAGTCGACCGAATGGTAGAGCGCGTCGTCAAGCACGTAGCTTTCCGGGGCCAGCAGTTCGTTGACCGGGGAGAACGGATCGAGCTGCGGCGGGAAATAGGGCTTCAGGTCTTCGATCTTGACCTCGGTTTCGCCTTTGATGACCTCTTCGCCGATGGCATGCTGGTCGCCGCTGCCCGAGGGTGCGGCCGCAGAGCTTTCGGGGCGGGCGGCGGTCGATTCGGGTCGGACCGAGGCCGCCGGTTGCTGACCGAAGAGCAGCACAATGATGAGTAACGTCATATCCTCAGGCCAGCACGAACTTGAACGTGATTATGCCCCACTGGTCCTCGGATTTGACCTCCGGGCCCAGCGCGGCGAATTCCCAGCCGCGAAGCGCCTCAACAACTACTTGGTCGAGGTCGGGATAGCCGGAGCTCGACTCGACGGTCGGGGCACCCTTGACCTGACCGTTGGGTTGCACCCAGATGCGGACGACCACCGTGCCGGACACGCGGCGGTCGAGCGCCCACTTCGGGTAGTGGGGGACGAGCTTCCGGGTTATTTCCCGTTGAGATATGGGACCGGCAACCGAGAAGTTGGTGCCGCGCGATACCGGTGTCTCGACCCTGGGTGGTTCCTGGCTGCCGGCGGTCGGCAGGCAGCGGGCGGCCGGCGTCGCGAGCTCGCGGTGCTCGATGGTGAGCTGTGCCGATGGCTGCGGGATGCCGGGTACGCCACGGCCGCCGCCCACGCCACTACCACCGGGAGCGCGGGTCAGGGCAATCGACGGTTGGGCGAGAATCTCGTCGGTCGACTGAGCGCCACCCTTGCCACCGAGGTAGACCATGTCCATCCCGCCACCGGAACGGTCAAGCTCGTAGCGACTGAGATCGATCTTCGCCTGCGACGGTCCGCGGTCAAGCGCGCTCGCCAGGTCGATGGTCGGTCCATCGGGAGCGCCGGACGGAGTGTAGCTCATCGCGCCGGCGTCGGCCGGGCCGGGGCTTGTCCCGCCCCCTCCCAGTTCCTGCCGGGGAATCACCTTCGCGACCTCGGGGCGCCGGGTGATGTCGTAGACGTCGACCTGGATCAGCTCTTCTCCCGGCCTGACCGCAGCCGGCCGGAAAACAGAGGCGCCGAACATGCTGCCCAGGTGAAGCAGCGCGGAGAGGCCGATGGCGAGCCAGATCGCCGAGGACCGGCGGTCCTCGTAGACGGTGATCTTGCGGAGAGCGATGCCGGGTGACATGCTAGTCATTGGTCGTCAGCTTCTTCGTGGCGCAGACAATCCTCGCGGCACCGGCGCGTTTCGCCGTGGCGAGGACGTCCAGGACCTGATTGCCGTAGCACTCCTTGTCGGCCCGAATCACGACTAAGATGTAGGGGTCGCTGGCGACGGCGGCTGCGACCCGGCCGCCGACGTCGGCCAGCGTCGCGACCGGCTCATCGTCGAACAGGTACTGCCCGGACTGCGTGACGACTACGCTGACGTCGTTCTGGACCTCGCGCTGGCCGGTGTGCGCGGCCGGCACGTCAACCCGGGTGCGGGTATGAGTGACCACCATCGGCGAGATCATCATCATTACCAGTACAAGTATCAGGCCGACACAGGCCATCGGCAGGATGTCGAGATTGGGCGCTGCTTTCAGACTCACGGTGCAGTCTTTGTCCGGAGCCAGGCAACGTCGTTGGCCCCGACCTGTTTGGCCATGTCCATTACGCGGATGACTTCATCGTAAAGGACCTGTTCGTCATTCGAGATTACCACCCGCCGCGCCACGCTCCGGTCGAGCAGGCGCGGAAGCAGGACCCGCAGGCTGTCCTCGCTGACCGGGACTTCGTTCAGCAGAATCCGGCCGTTGTTTGCCAGGAAGATGTTCGCCTTGATGTCAGAACCGGCCGGCACCGCGCCGCCCGCCTGGGCCACACCCGGTGCCGAAACAAAGATACCGTTCTCGAAGAAAAGGGGCATCGACACCATGAACCCGATGACGAGGGAAAGGGCGATGTCAACCAGCGAGTTGACAATCAGCCCGTCATTCCTGCGGCGTTCGATGTGTCGGCGGCGCATCAGAACTTCCAGCCGGTGTCTTCGGCCGGCTGCGGCGGCGGCTCCGGCTTCGGCGCGGCAGCAGCCTTGCCGGTCTTCGAACGAGCCCGGCCGAGCATGACAATGACCCGGTCCGCCGCGGCCTCGAGCTGCATCGCAATGTCGCTCGACTTCTTATTGAAGTAGTTGTAGGCGAAAAGGGTCGGGATGCCGATTCCCAGGCCCCAGGCGGTCGTGAGCAGCGCGACGGCGATGCCGCCGGCGACCACGTCCGGGCCGGCCTGCTTGGTTATGCTGATCTGGTTGAACGCATTGATGAGACCGGTGACAGTTCCGAGCAGGCCGAGTAAGGTGGCGGCGTTGGCCAGCGTGCCCATGCCGCCCAGCAGGTGGTCGTACTTTATGCGCTCGTCGACGATGAGGCTGTAACTCAGGTCGGCAAGTTCCTCGGCCTCGAGTTCGGCATTCTCCAAAATCACGATGAACATCCGGCCCATCGGGTTCTCCTGGGTCCGGGCCCATGCCATTCCGGCGGCAAGGCCACCGGACGAGAGCTGCCGCCGCAGCTCGAGCACCCCGCGGGTCGTGTTGCAGCGATTCTTACGGAAGTACAGCAGGCGTTCGATGACCAGTGCCAGCGCGGCAATCGACGCGGCGAGCAGCGTCAGCATGACCGGGTCGAGCATTACCTGGAACAGGTCCTTGCCCATTATTCTCATGGCTGGGCTCCTTGGGGTTTGGGGTTTGGGGACGACGGGCTGGAGGGCGGAGCCGCCCGGCCGGTGTCCCGGGACTCCGGCAGCGCCTCGGGTGTGCCGGGATTGGCCTCAACTGCCCCCTTCGGCGATTCCGGCGCGGCTTCACCTTCGTCTTCGGCGGCACCGAGCCGCTTGCGCGAGATCTCAACATTCTTGCGGGCGCTCTCGGTGAATTCTGACTGCGGGAAAGAGTCGACGACGGTCTGGAAGTATTTGAGGCTCTGTTTGTAGTCGCCGGCGTTGAAGTAGGCGGTGGCCATGTTGAAGACGGCCCCGGCCCGCTGTTCGTGCTGCGGGAAGTAATCGAGGAACTTCTGGTACGCCTGCGCGGCCGCGGGCCACTGCTTCAGGCCGGAGTAGGCCTCGGCGGTCAGTAGCTGCGCATCGGCCGCCACCGGCAGACCGGGGAAGTTGACCACCACCTTCTGCAACTCGGCCACGGCCGGTTCAAAGCTGCCCGCGTCGTATAACGACCTGCCCTTGTCGTAAAAGCCCGTGGCCGCCAGCTCCGATTGCGGGAAGCGCCGGAGGAAGTCCTCCATCGCGGCCGAGTCTTCCTGGCCGGCAAGATAGTAGCTGGTTTCCAGGCTCTTGCGGACGCTCGGCATCTGCGCGTCGGAGGGGTAGAGGTCGAGGAACTTCTGGTACTCGCGCACCGCGTCGAGATACCGCTTCTGGTTGTAGAAGCACTGCGCAATCAGTGCCTGCGACGGCGGCCCGAACTCGGAGAAGGGGTAGCGCTCGATGACGAAGTTGAACATGCCGATGGCCTTGTCGTATTCCAGGGCCTTGAAGTAGGTGTCGCCCGAGCGGAAGGCCGCTTCGGGCGCCTTGGCGCCGTCGGCCGGGAACTTGTTGATGAGCGCGCCCCAGGCGTCGACGGCCTGGCCGTAGTAGCCGAGCTGGTAGTAGCTGTACCCGGCGTAGAAGTAGGCCGGAACTGCGGCGAGCTCACGGTCGGGGAAGGTCTTGTACAAAGGCTCGAAGACGTCGAGTGCCTTCAGGTACTCTCGCTGGTTAAAGAGCGAGTAGCCGTAGCCGAGGTAGGCGCTGATGGTGAAGGCGGTGTCGCTCAGGCGGGCGCTTAGGCAGCTCTTGAAGCCCCGCACGGCCTCGTCCAGCCGGCCGAGGTGGTAGAGGCTGTAGTACCGGCCGAGCCGGGCGTAGACCGCGATGTCGGAACCGGCCGGGTGGGCGTAGGCCTGCTGGTAGAAATCGTCGGCCTCATCGTACTTGTGGTCATAGTAGAAGCCGTCGGCAAGGAAGTAAAGCGTCTTGGCGCGCCACTCGGTCGTGTCGGACGGATAGTCGGCGACGTACTTGGCGCCCAGCGCCACGCCCTTCTCGTACTGCCGCTCGGAGTTCAGCGCGAGGAGCAGCATCGCGCAGGCCGGCTCGCGCAGCGACGTCGCAGCGTGGCTGACGAGCACCGCCTCGAACTGCGGCGTCGCGTCGGCATAGTCGCCGAGTTCGTAGTAGATGACGCCCGACATGTAGTTGCCGATGCCGGAGAGGTCGCCGGTCTTAAACTGCGTCGCAAGCTGGCTCGTGGCAACGAGCGCCTGAGCCGTGTCGGCCGTCGCCAGCACCGCCCGCGCAAGCTGCAGGTTCGCGTAGCTGGTCACCCGCGAGCGCGCGTAGTTGGCACGGACGCGCTGGAAGCGTTCAACCGCCGGCTGGGCCTGGCCGAGCGCCAGGTCGGCGCAGCCGATGAAGTAGGTGGCATGCGCGGCCAGGACATTGTTCGAGCTACGCAAGAGCGGTGTCAGGTTGTCGATTGCCGCCGCGTACTGCTTCTGCGCAAGCTGCGAACAGCCGAGGAAATACCGGGCATAGTCGGCCAGCGGCGAGTAGGCGAAGTTGTCAACGAAGAACTGGAACTTGGCCTGGGCGCCATCGTAGTCGCGGTTGACGAATAGCGCCTGGCCGGCCGCGAAATGGGCCATCACTGCCAGCGACGTGTTCGGTACCGCATCGGTGACCGCTTTGAACTTGAGCAGCGCCGGCAGCGGCTTGCCGGTCGCGGAGTAGACTTTGCCCAGGTAGTAATTCGCCTCCGGCAGGTCCAGGCCGCTCAGCCGGGCGGACGCCTGTTCGTAGTCCTTGAGGAAATAGTGCAGTACCCCGAGCGCGAAGCTGGTACGTTCATCCGCGTCGTAGCCCTGCTGCTTGGCGAGTTTCTCGAGCTCAAGCTGCGCCTGAGTGAAGTTGCCCCGCATCATCTCGGAAATCGCGGTTCCGTACATCGCCTCGGGCTGAATATAGGAATGGTGCGGGTTCTCGAGCAACTGACGAAAGAGGTCAGTGGCGCGGTCGTACTGGCCGAGGTTGAAGTAGGTCTCGGCCAGGGCGTAGCGGAGTTCGTCGCCGAACTCGCTCGAGCCGAAGTCGCGGACGAGAGCGTTCAGGTCCATGCCCGCCTTCGCGTAGTCGCGCTGGCCGATAGCGGCCTGGGCCTGGTTGTAGCGCTCGGCGAGTTGGCGGGTCTGCTGCGGTGACAGAGCGCCGGCGAACAAGATGCCGCAGGCCGCCAGCCACACTGAAAGTGCAAACGTCGACCTCCGAACGCCGAAGCTCGGAGTTCGGAACTCGGCGCTCGGCGCTCGCAGTTGCCTAGTCTTCACCGGTTCTGCGGCAGGATTTCGAGCCTGCCCTTTGGTCCGCTGGTGCGGACGTCGGTCAGCGAGCCGCTGAACTTGAGTGCTCGGCCGCGCTGGTCGACGACCACGATGTCGTAGTAGTAGTGCCCGTCCGCGACCTGCCGGCCGACGTCGTCCAGGCCGTCCCAGGTCATCCGCAGCGGCGGCGAATCCCAGCCGGCAAGCGTGCGGACTACTTCGCCATACCGGTTCTTGACGAGGACCTGCCAGCGTTTGACACTCGCCCGCGTCATCAGCCTGACGTCCATCCAGAGCACATTCTGTTTGTCTTCCGGCGTGGGTCGGAACACGGCCGGCTGCGCATCAATCCAGACGCGGTAACCGGCGAAGGTCAGAAACACGCCGACCTTGTGGGTCGGGGCAAGCGTGTAGTCGGACCGGTGGTGAAGCAGGAACGCGTAGTCGGCGCCGAGCGACATCTTGCCCCATTGTTCGTGCACGCCGAGGCCGAAGCTGATTTCGTTTGCGTCGAGCCCGACGCGGGGAATGAGCACGTCGGGTACCACTTCGAATTCGATTCCGCCGTGGGGCGAAACGCTGCGGCGGGAATTGCTGGTGATGTCGGTCACGACGATGTCCGCGTCGAGCCGCACCCGGTCATTGACCAGCCGGACCGCAGTGCCGGCCCGCAGATTGCGCGGATAGCGCTCGGCGCTGTCGAGGAGCGTCAGCGACGGCTGAATGATGTTCTGAAGCACGAGGCCGAAGCTGAAGGGGCGCGGCAGTGTCAGAAGCGCCGAAATGTCGGCGCCGAGACCGACGCCGGAGTAGACGGCCAGGTTTTTGGTGATGAGTTTCAGGCTGCCGCCGAAGCCCAGGTACTGCCACGGGTTATAGGCGTACGCGGCGACGAAAGCATTCTCCATGAAAAAGTAGCTCTGCTCCCGGAAGTTCTCAGGCGTCCGCGACTCGATGCCCTCGGAGCCGAAGTTGAGGATGGACACGCCGAAGGTCCCGGCGGCCCGGGTGGGCAGCGCCCAGCCGACGTATTCGAGCCGGGCCCCGTAAAGCTGGGAATGCGCCATCAGCACTTCCTGTGCATCGAGTTGGTAGAGCCCGGCCGGGTTGAAGTAGCAGGCCTGCACGTCGTCGGCGAGGGCCGTAAAGGCCTTGCCCATGCCGAGGCTGCGCGGTGCGACGGCGTAGTTCAGGAACTCGCCCGGGGTGCCGCCGTCAGCGAAGACGAGGCCGCACGCCGTCAGAACCAGAAGCAGGAACCGAGCATACCGGGAATCGAGCGGCCCGGTGGCACCCACTGGAATCCTGGAATCCTTGAATCCTCGAATCCTGTGTCTCACCACACCACCCCGACGCGGTAGAGGCCCTTGAAGTCAATGCCGGTCTGGAGCAGGCCCAGCACCTGGACAAGATAGACGCCGCTCGCGACCCGCTGCCCTTTGTTGTTCCTTCCATTCCAGTAGACAGTGTTATCGCCGAACCTGCCACCCGGTTCGCCCTGCCGGAACTTCTGGCGCCAGACCTCGTTGCCGAACGGGTCAAAGATGGTCAGCCGGACCGTGGCCGCCCGATGCAGGCTGTAGAAGATCAGGGTGCTCTCGCGGTTGATGGACCCGAACGGGTTGGGAAACGCGAGAAGGCTGTCGGACAGGTGGCGCACGTAGATGGCGATGGTGGTATCGGCGTCACCGGAAGTAATCTCGATGGAATCCTGTTCCGACGCCGGGCTTGGCGTACAGACGAAGTGGCTGGTGGCGTAGCCGATTGTGTCGCTGAGCAGCGCGGGTTCGAGCACGGTTCCGCTGCCCAGTGTCCGCGCAAATTGAACCAGGGCCGCGACTACCGGGTCGCCGTTCGCATCACGCACCCGTACCTTGACCGCGGCAGTCTCACCGGCGCGGATAGTGTCCGGCGTCAGCGGGTCGACCTCGATTCTCTTGCCGCGCGCGCGGACGTCAATGTAGGTGACGTATGATTGTGCCCCGGTTGCGCTGTCTCTGGTCCAGAGCGGGCGGTTGTCGCCGCGCTGGCCGAAAACGAACGTGAAGCGGGCCGTGTCACGAAGTTCGACAAAGGCCGGCGAACACGAATCTCCGGCGCCTGAAAGTAGATAGACAGGGTTGCCAGACCCTGCCCGCGGGTTCCAGCACCCGTCGCAGGCGTAGACGGTCACGTCGAAGGGAGTGCGCAGATACTGCGGGTCCGGCGTTCCGGCCTTGCCGGGAGTGTTCCCGACCCCGCCGGTCGTGTCGCCGGGCAGCAGGGTTTCGCCGGGCGCAACCAATAGCATCTGGGTGAACGGGCCGGCAACGACCTCTACCGGGGAAGAAGTGTCGGCCACGAGAGACTCGCCCGGCGCCGGGCTCCCAAAAATGTGGCGCGCTCCGCTAGTGCGCAGGCTGGCATTGAAAGACCCGGCTCCGTTCAGGAGCTCGCCCGCAGCCGGGAGCGTTCCGAACCGGTCATCCGAACTGAAGAAGACGCTGTCGCCGCTCATGTCGACCTGGTTGAACCACTGGTCGGTCAGGTAGACCTGAAACGAGAAAGCGTCGCCGGCCGTATGGCTGGCCGGGGTTCCGGTGCGGCCGCCGGCGACTCCGGGCGCAAGCTGCTCGCCGGGCAGGATGGTCACCAACCTTGCGGGAGCGCCGGTCAGCACCTCGATATCATTACTCAGACCGGAAGCCGAATCATTGAAACAGCGCAGGGCCAGGTTCTCGGCCAGGGTCACGGTGATGCTCGTATCACACACGCCGTTGAAGAACTGCACGACTGCCGGCACGACGTACGCGCCGAGCGAAGTCGAGAGGAACGCGGTTCCGTCATAGTCGTAGCTCGCGCCGTTCTCGTCCCGGGCGAGGATTATGACTCGAAACGATTCACCGACGAATTGGGGAGAAGGAACCGATTGCCACTCGAACGACGTGAGTCCGGCAGGACTCACGGTTGGGATTGGCTTTGCCTCAGCAGCGAACCCGGTCGGGCTCGCACCGAGCAGCAGCAGAAGGCCCAGGGCCACGCTCATCAAGCCTATAATTCTACCCACGAGTCCCCGGGGTGTCAACGGGGATGGGCGAAAACGTGAACTTTCGCCGCGGTGAGGACGTAACCCAAGACGGCACGGCCTGATCCGCTGCAGTTGATGTGCCAGCGGGCTCATGCTCGCTGTCACCTCGCACTCGACGCGGATGACGGCCGCGGATACGAAGACAGGTTACTCGTCTATGCAGGACTTGCACAGCGGCGCCAACTTGCTGTACAAGCGTCACGTGCCGCGTCCTCGGACACCCGGCGATGCTTGACTGGCGCGGTCGAGCGCTTAGTCTCGTGTCCAGTGAGTCTTGTTCGGGGATTCGCCATGCGCGCAGAGCCAGGAATGCGCCACTCGGCAGCGAGGGCTCTGGTTGCCGCGGCTGTCGGCGTCGTCGTGAGCCGGTTGAGCCCGGCCCCGATCTGGGTGATTGTCGCCGTTCTCGTTATGGCACTGGCCCTGGCGCGGCCGACACGCGGCTGGTCGCTCTACCTGGCCGTGGCCGCGGCCGCTCTGGCCTGCGCGGAGCTTCGCGCGCCGGCCCCGGTCGACCCGCGGCTGTACGCGGTCGCCCGATTTGACGGGACGGTTGAGGCCGGTCCGGTGGCTGGAAGTGCGCGCCGGGCGGTCATCGTGCTTTCGCGGCCGTGGCAAGGGAAGGTTAGGCTCTGGCTGAAAGACAGCACTCTTGACCTGGCGCCCGGCGACAGGGTTCGGGTCTTCAGCCGCATCGACCCGCTGGATTCACCTCGCAACCCGGGCGTGTCCGATTTTGGCTCATTCCTGACTGCTCGAGGTTTCGTCGGCAGCGCAACCGCTTCAGCCGGCGACGTCGTGGTGGTGGCCCGCGGCAACGGACTGTCAGTCGTCGACCGTCTCGTGGACCGTGTCCGCACGTACGTATCCGCGGTGACCTACGGACAGCTTCCAGCGGAAGAGGGGGCACTCTTCATCGGGCTATTGCTCGGCGGCAGTCAGCGGCTGTCCAGGGACGTCCAGGAAGCTTTCCGGGACGCCGGCATTGTGCACATACTGGCGGTCTCGGGTATGAATGTCAGCATTATCGTCGGGCTCATCTGGCTCCTGCTTTCGCTGCTCGGGGTGCGCGGCTGGTGGCGCTTCGGCGCCGGGGTCACTGGCGTGGCGCTCTATCTGCTGCTCGTCGGCTGGTCGGCGGCGCCGGCGCGGGCGGGGCTGATGGCCTGCGCCGTACTGCTAAGCGCGCCCACCCAGCGCCGGGTATCACCCGCCGCCTCTCTCTGTGCCGTCGGCGTCCTGTTGCTGCTCTTCGACCCGGCGATGCTGTTCGATGCCGGTGCGCAACTCTCCTTCGCCGCCACGCTCGGTATTGTACTGGTGGCCGGCCCGGCCCAGCGACTCGCCGGCCACGGGCTTCGTGTGCGCTGGCTCAGCCGCTGGGTGCTTGCCCCGCTTATCGTCTCTATTGCCGCATCGCTCTTCACGGCGCCGCTCCTGCTGCATCACTTCAGCCGGTTGCAGCCCCTGGCGTTCCTGACCAGTTCGGTGGTCGTGCCGCTCGTAGGACTGGCGATGCCGCTCGGCATCGTGGTCCTGCTCGCGAACCTGGCGAGTCACTGGCTCGCCACGGTTTTCGCTCAGTCTCTCTGGCTGGTGCTCTTCGCGCTCCTCAAGCTCACCGTCTATATGGGCAGTCTCGACTGGGCAATCTGGGAACCGGGTCGTCTGTCCTGGCTCTGGGTCGGCTGGGCCTATGCGCTCGCCCTGCTTGCGTTCCGGCTGAATCGGAGTCGGATTCGCACCGGATTCGCGGTGCTGCTGCTCACCGGGCTTGGGGCAATGGCCTGGCAGGGCGCTATCCGGAGGCCCGGTAATTCAGCGACGTTCCTTGACCCGAAACAGGGAGACGCGGTCCTGCTCGAGGACAGCCTTGGCCGCAAGGTTCTGTTCGATGCCGGCGTCAACGGCAGCGGCGTTCTGCGTGACTACCTTCGCAACCGCGGCATTCACCGTCTTGATGCGGTCGTGGTGACGCACCCCGACAATGACCACTATGGCGGCCTGCTGGACCTGCCCGCGCGTTTCCGAATCGAACGCCTGCTGGTGCCGACGACGGAGAGCCATGACCCGGACTACCAGGCGCTGCTTGCGCGACTGCGGGCAGCGGGGACGGACGTGGTTGTGGTCGGCCGCGGGTCCCGGCTCGCGGGATTCGGGTTCGACATCGAATTCCTCTGGCCGGACCGCTCAACCGTCGCGCAGTTCCACGAGGGCGCGGCGCGTACGAACGACGTGTCGCTGGTCGCGTCCGTCAAAGTCCCGGGATTTCGGATGCTCCTGACCGGCGACTTCGAGAACCCGGACCTGCTTCCCGGGGATGACCTGCGGTCGGACCTGCTCAAGTCGCCGCACCACGGCAGCGTGAAAGGCAACCTGCCCGGGCTCTACGAGCGGGTACGGCCAAGCTACGTTGTGGCCATGGGGCGGTATCCGACTCCGGCGCTGCTTGCGCGACGGTTTGGCGGAACGGGAATCAGCTACATCAACACCCGGGTCGACGGGGCCGTAGCTTTGCGGTTCGACTCCGGGCGGCCGGTCATCCAGCGCTTCTTCGCCCGGCTACCACTTCCGGCCGAGTAGGGCGTAAGGGTAGTGCCCGCTGGAAATCGTCCTCCGGGCCGCATGCGATGTATCAGGGATGGGACATGGAAACGCTGGCTCGGCGTCGGACGTGTAGCGAGATCTGCTAACATTCGATGATGCCTATCCCGTAACTCATGCAGAATCAGGGACGAATGTGTGGGTCTCATGAGTTCAACGCTGACGTTCGGCCCTTGATGACAATGGGCGACCATCGGTGCAGGTCCGTCGGCCGGATTACTCTTCCTGCTGACAGCACAAGCCCAAAACAAACGCAGGCGTTGCTGACCACGGAAGTGAAGGAGAAGCCTTTGGCACAAGTTCGGTAATGAGCGAGTCAGGGAGGAGGCTGGGCAGGAAATGGTACCCCTAGCGGGGCGGGTGTTGTTCTCTCTCTCTCTCTCGTAACGCACGAGGAACTAATGACTTACATCAAAATGACATGAATGTAAGATTATCGTTGACTCCATGACTGCCGAAAACTATAGTAATTGCACTTGAGCGCCGGTCGGTGGTTATACGACCGGCGGCCGTCAAGCGAATGAAGGAATAATCGTCCTGGGCTTTACCAGTGTTTTGGAGGAATCCTGTGACCAGTGCAACCGCGAGTCAGGACCGCCAAATTCACGTCTCCCGCAAACCGTGCCAACAACCGGAAGCTATAGCTGAGCCCGCCGCCGGGGCTCCGTCGGCGTCGGGCGTGCATCTTTGGCAGCCGTACGGTAGCGCAAGGCGACGCACGGACATGGCAGATGGGTATCTGCCGAGCATGGTGCCCGCGACGCCGATCGGTCTGGTTCCGCAACGAAATGAGTAGACCTCTGGAAATCGGTGTTGACGTTCGCAGTCGGTCCGGCCGGAACTTCACCGCCCACAAGAGGGCCGTGGGGTCGAAGGTACTCCTGCGCGCGGTGGCGCTTGGGATGCTGCTTGCGTCCGGTGCAGTAGCTCAGTACCTCGAGACCACAATAGACTTGTGTCCGGGTGGCGTTGGCAGCGTGCTGAGGCTGGACTGCATTGCCGTCAATTCCGCAGCTCATAAGGTCTACGTCGGCGGCGATGGCTGGGTTGCGGTGATCGATGGCGCCGGTCTTTCCTACGAAAGACGGATTCAGGTCGGCAGCCGCTGCAGGGCACTGACCTACGTGCCGGCGAAGAACAAGCTGTATGCGGCATGCTGGTTTGGTGACTCAGCCGGTGCGGTCTACGTCATGGACTGTGGCGCGAACCAGGTACACGCACGCATCAGCGCCGGAGGGCGGCCCCACTCTCTCTGCTACGACCCGCCGGACAACAAGGTCTACTGCGGGGACTACACATCCGACTCCGTTTACGCCATTGATGTGTCCGTCGACAGCGTTGTGGCCGCGATTCCCGTCGGAATCCAGCCCAGGGTGCTCTGCTTCAATCCGGTTGAGCGTAAGGTCTACACCGCCAATTACGAGTCCGAGGATGTCACGGTCATAGATGCGATTGCGGACACGGTAGTCGCTACCTTGGGCATGCAGAAGGCACCGGTATCGCTCTGCTGCAATCCACTAGAGGACAAGGTTTACTGCGGGGTAGGGCTCTCCAGCGGCAAAGTTGTGATTATCGACGGCACAGTGGACACGGTCCTGGCGACGCTGGGAGTTGCGGGTCAGCCCAACAGCATCGCCTACAGCCCGTCGACTGACCGCATCTACTGTGCCAACGAGGCGGCCATCAGGGTGATAGATGGGGTGGGCGACAGCGTGATAAGGGTCGTTGCGCAGGGGTACGCATGGATGTCAGTATTGTACAACCCTGCAAATGGCAGGATATACGCTGCGACGGATGACGGCCGCATTGGCGTTCTAGATGGCGCCACGGACAGTCTTCTCATGATGTTCTCCGTTCCTGATGACTCGCGGCGGCTCGCGGTGGATGCGGGATTGAACCGAGTGTACGGCGCCTACACAAGCACCCCTTCGGTGGCGTGCGTGGATGGCGCCGGTGATTCCCTGCTCGGACCGGTGAGGACGGGCGTGAATCCAGTTTCGATATGCTACAACCCAGTCGAGGACAAGGTCTACACAGCCAGCCACGACAACTGCGGGGTAGTGTCGGTCATCGACGCCGCGACCAACTCTCTGCTCACGACGATCCCCGTCGGCGGGTATCCGTGGGCGGCAATATGTGATTCCGCCGACAACAAGGTCTTTGTGTCCCTTTGCGCCGGACACGGCGTCGACTCCGGGATAGTAGTAATCGACTGCAGTGCCGACACGATCGAGGCGATCGTGCCAGTACGGGAAGATCCCTCTCTTCTCTGCTACTTCGAGCACAGCAAGACGTGCGCGCCCAGTCGCAAGGTATACTGCACGCAAGTCAAGTCTATACTCGTGATAGATGCAGCCGCGGACACCGTGCTGACGACCATTCAAGTGCCTTTTGGCCGACCGGCCTGGATGGCCGTGAATCAGAGCTACAACAAGCTGTACGTGGCCGACTGCGTCGGCGACGCACTGACGATCATCAATGCAGCCACTGACTCTGTACTCAGCGTCATCCCGGTCTACGCTACGAATGGCTTCCGGGTCTACTACAATCCGAATGACGAGAAGCTCTACACGACGGCTTACGGCATGTACTGCAACTACGTGACCATTGTCAGCGGTCGCACTGACAGCATCACTGGAGTGATAGAGACTCCGTCCGTCGAAATCGCGTGTCAGAGTCCGGCCAAGCCGGATGTGTTCATGTACGGCACTGACGGAGTCGTGGTAATCGATGGTCGGGGAGACTCGGTTCTGGCCCGCATCTCGACACCAAATCCGCTGTACTCGTACGACATTGCCTACGACATCGGGCACGACAAGGTCTATTGCAGCGAGGACACCTCTGTCGTGATCATCGATGCTCTCACGTATCGCGTGATCAGAACGATTCCGGTCGGCGTCCATCCGTGGCACATCGTCTGGGTTCCAAGGCACAGCCGGGTGTTCGTCGCCAACGCAAGCAGCTCGTCCGTGTCAGTGATTCGGGACACTTCGCTTGCTGTCACGGAGCTGAGGGAAAACGCGACTGAACCTTGTCTGCCCACGGTGGTCCGTGCAAACGCCACTCTGAAACTGAACGCCGCCTGCACCGTGCTCGACGTTCTGGGCAGACGGTTGAGAGTTCTAGAGAAAGGCGCCTGCCGCTTCCAATTGCCTGGGCCGGGCGTGTACTACCTCGTGCCCGTTGGCGGCGGCGCGAGCCGAAAGCTTGTCTGCGTGGAGTAACGAGTGTGAACACGGTTCTGAGGGCTCGCTCATGACCTGAAGGGCCTGACCGAGTCTCCGGCCGAATTGAAAGGGGCAGCGCCTGCCGTTCTGCGAGAAAGTCAGGTTATGGAGACGAGGCTCCATTGCCGCCCCAGCCATCATACCTCGGTCCGCAAATGGTTCAAGTACCACAAGGAGGTACGTATGAACAGAAGAACACTGATAGCAGTCCTGCTCGTACTCGCAACGAGTATGTCCGTTGCCGAAGAGCCGCCCGGCTGGCACTGGCCTTGGAGGTGGTTCTGGCACATAGACAACAACGGGCCAGCGGATCCATACCAGAACGACCAACTACTGACGAACAACAGCGGCGCGAAGGCCGAACTAATGCGCCCCTACGACGACGGCAAGATCTGGACCAGCACCGGTTTCACAGTTGAAGGTGATGACTACCTACAGGAGGCGTACGAGTACGACGACTTCGGTCACCCGATTGGCGGTGTGACCATCAGTAACGAAGGCGAAGTCGAGTCGGGTGAACTCTGCATGGCCTCCACGAACGACAAGAAGTTTGCGGCGTGGGGCCGGGGCCGGAGCGACCCGCCCGATGACGGCGACGTCGTGGTTGCCAGTCACGATCTGAGCACCCAAGAGGATCCCTGGATCCTGACCAGTCTGACCGACCTGTTAGGGTCCGGGCACTACAGCTACCACCGGCAGGTCGCGATCGACGCCAGAACCAGCTTCGGCACGCATTATGTGTGCGTGGCATATCTCGACTCATCGGACTCGCAGACCCAGGACTACGACTATGATGTAGCGTTGTACACGGCGGTATCCACGGACGATGGCAACAACTGGACTCAGCAGATGCGCATCCGCTGGCCCATGACAACGGAGGAACCGTTCGACGTGTTCAACCCCGTCGTGGCCCTAGACCAGTACTCTCTCGCCGGCACGGGCGTGCTTGCCGTGCTTGTCGAGAACCACATCGACTACTGGTACACGACGAACAACGGCCAGACTTGGGAGGGTATTTGGGATATCTACGATGGCGCCGAGGATCTCAGCGTGGCTGTTTGGTGCGACTACGTTCTTCTATGCTGGAGTGAGGGCGACGAGCTGTACTACGCTTGGTCAGACAATCTAGGTTACAATTGGACGCATGATGATCTCGAACCCTGTGAGTTCCCGAGTCTCCCCGAAGGCGAATACGCCGCCCCGAATGTCGAGTTCTTGGACGAGAGCGAGTTTAGAACTATCGTGACCTACGAGTACTGGGACGACGAGACCGAGAACAGCTATGTTGCTGAGGTACAAGGCCGCTATGTCGGCGGCGAGACGCCAGCGTGGCAGTGGTTTCGATGGCACGGCCTTGAGTCGATACGCGATGAGCAGGATGACCTGTGGAACCCCTCGTTGCGCTTGATAGCGCGTCCGTCGGCGCCATCGCGAGGCTTCTGCCTCTGGTCGAGCCCGAACTATGAGTCACGTCGGACCCGGAGAGCGTTTGGCGAGTGGCGCATGGACTACTCTGTCGTGCCTCCGCCGGGCGTGGCAGACAACATAGGACGGAATCTGCTACTCGATCCTGACGGTCTCTGCCAGTACACAGGACAGGAGCTTCCCTATGTCATGTCCGGCATCATCTCCGGTCGGAGCCCTCGACCAGTCATAGTCAATCCTGGGACGAATCCTGCCCTCGCGCAAGATGGGGAGGGTAAACGGTGGGTAGCGTACCTCTGCGACGATACAGCCTGGGTCATGACCGGCGAAGGTACCTACAAGGTTGCCTTTGCCGGTTCGAGTTCAGCCGTGCCCGGGCAGCCGTCGATTGTCTGCTATCCACAGCAGGTGAACGGATGCTTTGTAAGTGCCGTCACCTTCTGCGTTTACGACACAGTTCAGGGCACGACACAGACGATGTTCGCGAGGGTTTGTAGCTCAGAAGTGATAGTCGACACGATAGCGAGCGTCGCCAACTTGAAGGACAGCCTGCCCTGCATCAGTGTGTATCTAAGTGATTCACTTGCTGTCACTTGGCAACACGGTACCGATACCGTGTTTGCCTCGCTGCTGCCGGACTATGGACCTGGCACTTCGGGCCGACCACCGGCTTGGTCTAGCCCGAATCTCGTGACCGCGAATGGCTATCATGCCATGAGCCGCTTCGATGACAATGGCAGCGCGCTTAATGCAGTTTGGACTCGCAATAACGGCTCCAATTACGCCATCCAGCGTGCTACCTGCGACCTTGCTACTACCGCGTTCGGTAACTGGTCCGCAATGGCAACACCCGGCGATACCGGCGCTTATGAGAAATCCAACCCAGTGTACGGAGGTCTAGGCGTGTCCTGCTGGCAGGAAAAGGACGCCAGCGGCACGTGGCTGATCAAGGGTTACGTCCGGGGCGAGGAACAGACGTTCGTCGATAACGATACCGACGCATATCACCCGCACTGTGTGGCGGAATCGAGTTCGATATCGCCCAGTATCTCGGAAGTTCGTGCTCATGTCTTGTACACCGCCGGCGTTGTCTTCGAGGTGGACTCGGGGGTGTTCGACACGGGTGAAACCAGGTACGTTTGCTGTAGCCTGGACGTGTCTAACGCTACCTCGGATGCCACGAAGAGCAACAATGGGGCCAAGTTCTTACGTAAGAACGGCTCAGACTCTCTCTTCAGTGTGTATTCCGACCTGGATAACGCGGTAGTGTTCGCCTGGTCGGCGAATGGCGACACCTGGCATCGGGACGTGGTTGCCTCGGGCCGTGAATACCCGGCGATAGCCGAGGATTCGAGCGGCAAGCGCTGGGTGGTGATGCGGAAGCCGGGTGTGGGTATGCTGCCGCCGGTTCAGGAGGCTTACTACCGCGATGGCTCGTCGTGGACCGGGCCTCAGAATCTGTATGCAGTGTCGGGTACGACGCTCGGGCCGGCCAGCCTGTCCGGTTCTTCGTACACCGAGTCAGGCATCGGCTACGCCGCCTTCATCGCAACCGCGAGCGGCGGGACCCAGTCCCTGATTCTTGCCAAGTTCGACGGTAC
>CAZAKP010000010.1:0-30312 GCA_964485845.1 uncultured bacterium
TGATATCGGGGACCATCTACACCGGCCGCGACCTCGCTCACAAGCGGCTGACCGATTCGATCAAGGCCGGGGAGAAATTGCCGTTCGACCTGGCCGGCGCCGTCATCTACTACGTGGGCCCCGCCCCGGCCAAGCCGGGCCAGGTAATCGGCTCAGCCGGGCCGACTACCTCGTACCGGATGGACACCTACTCGCCGCTCTTGATGGAGAAGGGAATGCGCGGGATGATTGGGAAAGGTAACCGGGCACAGTCGGTGCTCGACGCGATGAAGAAGTACGGCGCGGTCTATTTCGCCGCGGTCGGTGGCGCGGGCGCGCTCATCGCCCGGACCATCAAAGAGGCGAAGGTCATCGCCTACGAGGACCTGGGGCCGGAGGCGGTGCGTGAACTTCGGGTCGAGGATTTCCCGGCCATCGTCATCAACGACATGTACGGCGGTGACCTGTACAAGACAGGCGTTGCCAAGTACAAGAAGGAATGATATGGCGGGCACGGAACGAAAGCAGAAGTCAGAAGGCAGAAGTCAGAAGGCAGAAGTGCAGGAAGAGAGAGCTTCCCTGATCACGATCTACGTGATGGGTGAGGCGTACCAGGTGCCTAAGGACCTGACCATCATGAAGGCGATGGAGTACGCCGGGTTCCGGTTCATCCGCGGGTGCGGCTGTCGCGGCGGATTCTGCGGAGCCTGCGGCACGGTCTTTCGTACCAAGGACTCCTACAAGCTGAAGGTCGGGCTCGCCTGCCAGACCGTGGTGACCGACGGGATGTACCTGACCCAGATTCCCTTCTACCCGGCAAACAAGAAGGAATACGACATCGCCAAGGAGCCGGCGAACACTCAGACGCTCGTCCGCTTCTATCCCGAGATAATGCGCTGCATCGCGTGCAACTCGTGCACCAAGATCTGCCCGCAGGACATCGATGTGATGGGCTACATCAACGCCGCGATACGCGGGGACATCGAGAAGGTTGCGGATATGTCGTTCGACTGCATTATGTGCGGTCTCTGCGCCTCCCGCTGCCCGGCCGAAATTGTCCACTACAACGTCGGGCTGCTGGCACGGCGGCTCTACGGCGCGAAGGTGGCGAAGAAGTCGCCGCACCTGGCCGAGCGCATGAAGGAGATCAAAGCGGGCAAGTTCGAACCGGGCCTCGACAAGCTCTGCAAGATGACCGAGGCCGAGCTCTCGGCGATATTCTACGACCCGAAGACGAGGGATGTCGAGCCATGAGGAACAGACGAAGTCAGAAGTCAGAAGCTAGAATGCAGAAGTCAGAATTGAGGAGCCGGACAAGTCGGCAATCGGGAACCGGCAATCTGAAATCTGAATTGTCAGGAAGGTTCTAGCATGTACCCACAAAGCATGCAGGAATCCATCAAGCGGATGGACGCGACGCGCGAGGCGCGTATCAAGCAGGGAAAGATACCGTTGCTCGGGCCGGAACCGAAGAAGGAACTGCTCAAGGGTTTCCATCCCGACTACATCGAGAGTTCGATGCGGGCTCTTGCCCTCGGCCCGAACAAGGGCGACCGGACCCCGCACGAGATTGCCGATGTGCTCGAAGCATGGCCGATTGTTGACCCGGCCAAGTTCGACACCGAGCACCCGAAGTTCGACGTAGACGTGCTCGTCATCGGCGCGGGCGGGGCCGGAGTCTCGGCGGCGCTGGTGGCGGCGGAACACGGCGCCAAGGTGCTCGCCGTTACCAAGCTCCGTATCGGCGACGCCAACACGATGATGGCCCAGGGCGGAATCCAGGCCGCGGACAAGGCGACCGACTCGCCCGAGCGCCACTATCTCGACGTGATGGGCGGCGGCCACTTCAAGAACATCCCCGAACTGGCACGGGCACTTGTGTCCGACGCTCCCGGCGTCATCGAGTGGCTGGAAGAACTCGGCGTGATGTTCGACAAGGAGCCAGACGGCACGATGGTCACGATCCACGGCGGTGGTACTTCGCGCCGGCGGATGCACGCGGCCCGCGACTACACCGGCGCCGAAATCATGCGGACCCTGCGCGACGAGTTCCGCAACCGCGGCCTCGAACTGCTGGAGTACTGCGCGGCGGTCGAGCTCCTGACCGACGAGCGGGGCGCCTGCGTCGGCGCGGCGTTCGTCAACCTGGAAACCCAGGAGCATTTCGTCGTCAGGGCGAAAGCCACGATTATCGCGACCGGCGGGTGCGGACGGCTGCACGTTCAAGGGTTCCCGTGCACCAATCACTACGGGGCGACTGCGGACGGGCTCGTGCTCGCCTACCGGGCCGGAGCGAAGCTGACTTTCATCGATACGATTCAGTACCACCCGACCGGGGCGGCTTATCCCGAACAGATACTTGGCCTCTTGATTACCGAGAAAGTCCGCGGCGTCGGAGCGCACCTCGTCAACAACGAGGGCAACCGGTTCATCTACGAGCTGGAAAGCCGCGACGTGACCGCCTCGGCCATCATCCGCGAGTGCAAGGGCCGGAACCTTGGTGTGGCAACGCCGACCGGCCGGCAGGGAGTGTGGCTCGATACCCCGCTCATCGAGGTCCTCAAGGGCCCGGGCGCGGTGAAGAAGAACCTGCCGGCGATGTACCACCAGTACGAGCGGTTCGGCATCTATATGGACAAGGAGCCGATTCTCACGTACCCGACCCAGCACTACCAGAACGGCGGCATCCTTATCAAGGACAACGGTTTGACCGGCGTCAAGAATCTCTACGCGGCGGGCGAGGTCGCGGGCGGCATTCACGGCCGGAACCGGCTGATGGGCAACTCGCTCCTTGACATCCTGGTGTTCGGACGCCGGGCCGGAATCGCCGCGGCCGAGGCGGCGAAGTCGGCAACGCTCGACGGCAGCGGGTTCAAGCACGTCGCGGCGTACGAGGTCGAGTTGAAGTCGGCGAAGGTGCCGTCCGAGCGCCGTTCGCCGATGCTGCTGCCGGAGTATCGCCGGCCGGAGTTCAAGACGCCGCTTCCGTTCGCAGCGCTTGGCTGCGAGTAGGCCTTCCTGACGGTGTCGACTGAGGGCCTGTCGACGAACCCGGCCATCGAAGTCGAAGGGCTCGTCCGCCGGTTCAAGTCGTTCACGGCGGTCAACGGCATCTCCTTCTCGGTCAACACGGGAGAAGTATTCGGGTTCCTCGGTCCGAACGGCGCGGGCAAGACGACGACGGTGCGTATGCTCTGTACGCTCATCCGGCCGAGCGGCGGAAGCGCGAAGGTCGCCGGTTTCGACCTCGTGCGGCGGCACAATGACGTCCGGCGTTCCATCGGCATTATCTTCCAGGATCCCTCGCTCGACGACCGGCTGACCGCGACCGAGAACCTCCGCTTCCACGCCATGATTTACAAAGTGCCGGGGGCCGAGGTTAAGGCGCGAATCGCCGACGCGCTCGACTGGATGGAATTGACCGATCGGGCGAACGACTTGGTTCGCAACTTCTCGGGCGGGATGAAGCGGCGCCTCGAAATCGCTCGTGGTCTGTTGCACTCGCCCCGCGTGCTCTTCCTCGACGAACCGACGCTCGGGCTCGACCCCCAGACCCGCTCGCGCATCTGGGAACGACTGCTGAGGCTGCGCGGCGAACGCGGGACGACGCTGTTCCTCACCACGCACTACATGGACGAGGCGGAGAATTGCGACCGCATCGCCATCATCGACCATGGCAAGATAATCGCTCTCGATACGCCGGCGAAGCTCAAGGCGCAGGTGCAGGGCGACTGCGTCCATCTCGAAACCGCGGACGACGCCGCGGCAGAGGCCGAGGTGAAGCAGCGATACGGAGTCGAGGTGGTCCGGGATGCAACCGGGCTCCACTTTGAGGTGGAGAGCGGGGCTGCGTTCGTGCCGGGGCTGGTGCGTGAGTTGTCGGTGCCGGTGCGGACAGTGAGCGTGCGGCCGCCGACGCTGGAAGACGTGTTCCTGAAGATGACCGGTCGGGAGATTCGCGACGACGAGGCGGGCGAGCACGACAAGCTCCGGTCCCGAATCAGGCGGATGGGGAGAGCGGGGCGGTGAGAATCCTGATAGTTCAGAAATCAGAATTGAGAAACCAGAATTCAGAATGCCGGACCCTGGTAACTCCGGTATCTGCACTCTGCATTCTGAGTTCTGAATTGTCCGGGCTGCTTGATGATTGACTTCGCCTGCATAAGGATGGTCTGGGAGCGGGATTTTATCCGCTACTTCCGGGAGAAGAGCCAGCTCTACGGATCGTTGTCGCGGCCGATACTCTGGCTGTTCGTGCTGGGCCTGGGCCTGCGCGGGTCGGCTTCCGGCATCGGCAACGTGAACTACACTCAGTTCATCTTCCCCGGTATCATCGCGATGACGGCCATCTTCACGTCGATCCAGTCGGCCATCAGCATCATCTGGGACCGCGAGTTCGGATTCTTGAAGGAGATCCTGGTCGCGCCGGTGCCGCGTACTTCCATCGTCATCGGTAAGGGGCTGGCGGGTACCACACTTTCGCTCGTTCAGGGCTGCATCATCATCCTGCTCGCGCCGCTGGTGCACGTCCGCATACCGCTCATCAACATCATACCGCTCATCGTCGTGCTCGCGGTCATGTCGTTCGGCCTGACCGGAATCGGGATTGTCATCGCCGCCCGTATGACCTCTTTCCAGGGCTTCGGTACGATAATGAACTTCATAATCATGCCGATGTGGTTCCTGTCCGGGGCCCTGTTTCCCACCCGCAACCTGCCGATATGGCTCAACGCGCTCGTCCGCGTGAACCCGCTGACCTACGGGGTCGACCTCGTGCGGAGGCTGGTGCTCGGGTTCTCCTACCACTCGCCCGTGTTCGACTTCGTGTTCCTCGTCTGCTTCGGTGCACTCACCGTCGCCGCCGCCGTCTTTTTCTTCAACCGAGGGGAGTACTAACCAATGAACGGGTCAAATGTGCTCAAGCTCATCGCCAGCCTTGCCGTGGTGCTCGCTGCCGACGCTATCGGCTCGCTGGCGACCATGAAGGCGATACCGACGTGGTATCGGGGCCTTGCCAAGCCATCCTTCAATCCTCCCGACTGGCTGTTCGGCCCGGCGTGGACGGTTCTCTATCTACTGATGGCGGTCGCGGCTTTCCTCGTCTGGAAGCAGGGAATCGGCACGCCCGGCGTGAAGCTCGCGCTCGTGGCGTTCCTGGTCCAACTCGTGCTCAATGTGCTCTGGTCGGTGTTCTTCTTCGGCCTGCGCTCGCCGCTTGGCGGGCTGGTTGATATCGTTCTGCTCTGGCTTTCGATTCTCGCGACGATTGTCCTCTTCTTCCGCGTTTCGAGCACGGCCGGTATTCTACTGCTGCCCTACATCGCGTGGGTGAGTTTTGCCGCTCTCCTGAACGCTGCCGTGCTGCGCCTTAATCAATGACATGGACAACTTCAGGAGTCACTCGATGAATAAACCTGCACTCTCCGGTCTGATCCTCACATGCGTCATGGCCGCGGCGTCCGTCGTCCTGTCCGCCCGGTGTCAGTCAGCCGGCCGGAACGGCGTGAACCTGCTCGGGGTGCTGCCGGCCGGATCGCAGATTGTCGGGACCGCCTTTTCCCGGGATGGACTCCGCATCGCTCAGGTCGTGACCAAGGGCGACAAGCAGCTTGCGGTGATTGACGGCAAACCCGGCCCGGAGTACGACGAGATTCTGCAGGGCGGGCCCGTATTCAGCCCGGACGACCGGCGCTTCGCGTACGCGGCAGAGAGCGGCGGCAAGTGGTATGCCGTGACCGAGGGCAAACCCGGGCCGGCGTATCGCGGAATCCTCGACGGCACGCCGTTATTCAGCCCGGATGGCGAGCATGTCGCCTATGCTGCACTGGACGGCGACAAGTGGCTGGTGGTGCTCGACGGCAAACCCGGGCCGGCCGCTGATGCAGTCGACGACCTGGTATTCAGCCCCGACGGCCAGCAACTGGCATACCGAGCTCAGAACGGCGCCAGGTTCAGCGTTGTGCTCGACGGCAAGCCCGGCATCGAATACGACGGAATCGATGACGGCAGCCTTGTCTTCAGCCCGAACAGCAAGCGCCTCGGATACGCGGCGAGTAGCGGCGAGCGGTGGCTGATTGTTGTCGACGACCATCCCGGGCCCTCGTTTGACGAGGTTGGAGCGGTCGTCTTCAGCGCGGACGGCAGGCGCGTCGCCTATCCGGCACGGAGGGGTGACAAGTGGATTGTGCTGATCGACCGCCAGTACGGCCGGGAATATGATGCGGCCGGCGACGTGGTTTTCAGCCCGGACGGCGGGCGCGTCGGCTATCTGGCATTCCTGGGTGGCAAGTGGACCGCGGTAATCGACGGCCGGCCCGAGCCTGAGTACGACATGACCCGCGACCTGGTTTTCAGCCCGAACGGCAAGCACGTCGCCTACGTGGCCGGTTCCGGCGCCAAGCAGACCGTGGTGATGGACGGCCGACCCGGTGCGGCATCCGACTCATGCGGCACTCCGATATTCAACGCGGACGGCACGCAGCTCGCTTTCCTTGCGAATCAGGGCGGCTATGGCTTTGCGGTCGTCGGCGGCCGGCCCGGGCCGGGATTCGACGCAGTCCGCGGCCTCGTCTTCAGCGCTGACGGCAAGCACGTCGCCTACGAGGCGCGGCAGAACAACGAATGGCTACTGATGGTTGACGGCCAGCCCGGACCGGCGGCGGCCTGGACTCCGCAGACCGCACCGCTGTTCAGTTCGGATGGCAGCCACGTTGCGTACCTGGCAACCCGGGGCGACAAATGGGTGGCGGTCGTCGACGGCGGGCCGGGGCCTGAGTTTGACATGATACATGGCGGGCCGGTTTTCCGGCCCAACGGGTCGGCCGAGTATCTCGCCACGCGGTCGGACAGCCTTTTCCGCGTCAGGACGAAGCCGGCTTCGAAGACCTAAGGAGCAAAGGAGCGAGACGTGAGTGAGAAGTCAGTCATAGTCGTCGGCGCCGGCATGGCCGGCCTTTCCGCCGGCTGCTATGCCCGGATGAACGGCTACAAGACGACGATTCTGGAAATGCACTCGGTCCCCGGCGGGCTGTGCACCGCCTGGAAGCGCAAAGGCTACACCTTCGACATCAGCATGCACATGCTGACCGGCTCGAAGTCCGGGCCGTTCCACCAGCTCTGGCAGGAACTGGGCGTGATGGAGAACCGCCGATTCCACTACCACGACGAGACGTGCACGGTTGAGAGCGGTGGGCGGAAGCTCGTGTTCTCTGCCGACGGACAGCGTCTCGAAGAACAGCTCGTCGCCCTGTCCCCGGCCGACGCGGAGCTGTCGCGCGAGTTCGTCCGGCTGGTAGCAGGCCCGCAGATGATGGGGGCGGTGAGCTTGAAGCCCACCGAGCTTGCCGGGTTCGGCGATTTCCTCAGGATGACATTTGCCGTGCTCCCGCTGCTCCGAACGTTCCGCCGGTACGGGAAGCAGACAATCCAGGAATTCGCCGCGCAGTTCAAGGACCCGTTCCTGCGCCAGGCGGTGCGGATGTTCATCGACGGCGTGGGCTGGCCGATGCCCCGTTTTCCGATGGCCGGCCTCGCCGGATTCCTGAAGAGCTCCGTCTCGGAAGCCGGCGTACCCATCGGCGGCTCACAATCGGTCGCGTTCGCCATTGCCGAGCGGTTCAAGCAGCTCGGCGGTGAGTTGCGCCTCAAGACCCGCGTGGATGACGTTCTGGTGGAGGACGACCGGGCAATCGGCGTGAAGCTTGCCGACGGGACAAACGTCCGCGCCGACGAGGTCATCTGGGCCGGCGACGGTCATACGCTGATTTTCGATGTCTTCGACGGCCGGTACGCCGACGACCGGGTCTGCCGAATGTACAAGGAGTGGACTTTGGTACGGCCGCTGGTGCACGTCTGTCTGGGCGTCAATCGCGACATGTCGTGCGAACCGGCCCGGCTCGCATGGGAGCTGGAGAAGCCGATAACCGTGGCCGGCGAAGAGCGCACGTGGTTTTCCGCCATCCACCACTCCTTCGACCCGACAATGGCGCCGGAAGGCAAAGCCGCGGTCGAGGTCTGATATCCCTGCCGATACGAGTACTGGCGCGAACTCGCGAAGGACCGGCCGAGCTACGACGCGGCAAAGGAACAGGTCGCCGAGCTCACCCTCGGCGAACTCGAAAAGCGCTGGCCCGGGTTCCGCTCGCAGGTCGAGGTGATAGACGTGCCGACGCCGATGACCTATGTCCGCTACACCGGCAACTGGCAGGCATCACCCGACGGCTGGTACATCACTCCCGAGAACATGCGGACGAACCCGCTGCGCGCTCTTCCGGGACTGGACGGGCTCCATCTTGCCGGCCAGTGGACCGCGCCTTTCACCGGCACGGTCATCGCCGCAGTCTCCGGGCGGCAGATTATCGAACTGCTCTGCCGGCAGGACCACCGGCGGTTCGTCTCAAACCGGCCCTAGCGCCTTCCGTCAGCACAGCGCCCGATCAAGGCTGCAGATACTGGGCCAGGGCGACGGCGTTGTTGAGCTTTTCCTCTTTGGAGGAATACACGAGGGTTACTCTGCCCTTCGCCATCTGCGCGCGCAGCGTCGCCAGCGCCGCTTTCGCCCCGGCCAACTCGCCGAAGTAGCGCTGTTTGAACTCGGGCCAGCGCTCCGGAACATGGCCGTACCATCGGCGGAGTTCGTTGCTGGGGGCGAGGTCCTTCAGCCACAGGTCGATCCGCGCTCTCTCCTTGGTAAGCCCGCGCGGCCAGAGCCGGTCCACGAGGACGCGGAAGCCATCGGACGCCGAGGGTGGGTCGTAGGCTCGCTTGATCAGCAGACGCGCCGGCGTCGCCGCGTCTCCGTGTCCACGCGTCTTCCGTGGCATCTAGGCCTCCATTCCCTGTTTCTTCTCGGCCGCGGCCACGGCCGTGATGACCGTGAGAACGCTGTCGGGGTTGACCGAGATGGAATCGATTCCGTCCTCGACGAGCATCTTGGCGAACTCGGGGTGGTCGCTCGGCGCCTGTCCGCAGATGCCGACCTTGGTCTTCGTCTTCGCAGCCGTCGTGATGAGCTGTTTGATGAAACGCGTTACCGCGGGGTTGCGCTCGTCGAACAGGAAGGCAAGCTCGGCCGAATCCCGGTCCACGCCGAGGACGAGCTGGGTCAGGTCGTTGGACCCGATCGAGAAGCCGTCGAACCGCTTGGCGAACTCGTCGGCCATGATGACGTTTGAAGGTATCTCGCACATGACGTAGACTTGAAGCCCGTTCTCGCCGCGCTTGAGCCCGTTCGCCGCGAGCACTCCGAGCACCCGGTCCGCCTCTTCGACGGTGCGGCAGAACGGTATCATCAGGATCACGTTCTCGAGCCCCATCGTCTCCCTCACCTTGCGCATGGCCCGGCACTCCAGCGCGAACCCTTCGCGGTAGCGGTCAGAGTAGTAACGGCTCGCGCCGCGGAACCCCAGCATGGGGTTATCCTCGCGCGGTTCGAACTGGGTGCCGCCAATGAGGTTGGCGTATTCATTCGTCTTGAAGTCACTCGTTCTCACTACGACCGGCTCGGGATACTGCGTCGCTGCAATCTGGGCGATGCCGCGGGCGAGTTCGTCTACGAAGAAGTCGGTCAGATCGGAGTAGCCGCGGGTAAGCTGCCTGATGGTCGCCCGGTCGTGGCTCGACTGGACCTGGTCGAGATGGATGAGCGCAAGCGGATGGACCTTGATGAAGTTGTTGATGATGAACTCCATGCGGGCGAGGCCGACGCCTTTTGCCGGGAGCCGCCACCAGCGGAACGCCGCCGAGGGCGAACCAATATTCATCATTATGCGGGTGCGGGTCGCGGGCACGTGTGCGAGGTCGAGTTCCTGTTCCTCGAACTTGAGGATGCCATCGTAGATGTATCCACGTTCCCCTTCGGCACACGAAACGGTGATGCTCTGGCCGTCCTTGAGCTGGTGCGTCGCGTTGCCCGTGCCGACCACGGCCGGGATGCCCAGCTCTCTCGCTACAATGGCGGCGTGAGCCGTGCGGCCGCCGAAGTCGGTAACGATGGCCGCGGCCTTCTTCATAATCGGCACCCAGTCGGGATCGGTCATGCCGGTGACGAGCACGCTCCCCGGCTTGAACCGGTCGATCTCTTTGGCGTCGGCGATGACTTCCGCCGTCCCGGCCGCAATCGCCTGGCCCACCGCGAGGCCGGCGAGTATCGGCGTCGCCTTTTCCTTGAGTTGGTAGGTTTTGAGCGCGGCCGCCTGCCGGCGCGATTGCACGGTCTCCGGCCGCGCCTGCACGATATAGAGCTCGCCGGTGAGGCCGTCCTTTGCCCACTCCATGTCCATCGGCCGGTCGTAGTGTTTCTCGATGAGGACCGCCCAGCGCGCGAGCTGCATGATCTCGTCGTCGGAGAGCACGAAGGTCGTTCGCTCCCGGTGAGTCGTGTCCACGTTCTTCGTCGTGCCCTTGCCGCCGGTGGTATAGATGAGCTTGCGGGCCTTGTCGCCGAGTGACTTCTCGACTATCGGCACCTTGCCCGCTTTCTCCAGCAGTGGCTTGAACACCATGTACTCGTCGGGATTGACCGAGCCCTGTACCACGTTCTCGCCCAGTCCCCAGGCCGCATTGATGAGCACCACTCCTCGAAACCCGGTTTCAGTGTCGAGCGAGAACATGACGCCGGAACCGGCCTTGTCCGAGCGCACCATTTTCTGTACGCCCACTGAAAGTGCAACTTTGAGCTGGTCGAAGTTACGCTCCTGGCGGTAGACGATGGCGCGGTCGGTGAACAGCGAGGCGTAGCAGTTCCGGCAGGCTTCAAGCAGCTCGTGCCCGCCGGTGATGTTGAGGTAGGTTTCCTGCTGGCCGGCGAAGCTCGCATCCGGCAGGTCCTCGGCGGTAGCCGAGGAGCGAACTGCCACGTCGGCCTCCTCAACTTTGTAGCGCCGGCTCAGTTCGGCGTACGCTTCGAGTATGGCCCGGGCAATCGGCTCCGGTATCGTTCCCTGACGGAACAGGCGCCGGATTGCAGCTCCGGTCTGCTCGAGCGTCCGGGTCCCGCGCGCCAGTTCCTCAAGCCGTTCGCCCATCTCGGATTCGATGTGGTTGGCGCGGATATACTCCCGGAATGCGTCCGCGGTCGTCGCAAAGCCGCCCGGAACGCGGATGCCCTGACCGCGCAGGTTCGCAATCATCTCGCCCAATGATGCATTCTTCCCGCCTACTACCGGCACGTCGCCATTCCGCAGGTCCTCGAACCAACGGACATATTTCACTGTCTCGCTCATGTTATCACCTCCGACGTCGGAATTCGTCATTCGCAATTCGCTGCCAGTCGTTCCTGATGCACCGGCCGTGCCACGATGCCCGGGACTGATGGATTTGGCCAGCCGGCCGTTTCTGTGTTACACGCGATGTTACACTATCGTGCCCCAGTTCTGGCCGCCCCCCTGAGCGCGCGGGCTGGGAACGGGAAGTGCATTGAGCATAGTGTGTTCGAACACGCGAGGTCTGGCAGGGCACGGCCGTGCGCGCTTCACCTGGGAGGTCACGTTTGATAGCCGAAGAGGTACGGCAGCGCAGCCTGCTCTCAGGTTACGATACTCACATTCTCAGACAAGGGCGCCATTTTCAACTGCAGGATAAGCTCGGTGCTCACCTCGTTCCGGGCGGAACTCAGTTCGGCGTCTGGGCACCCAACGCCGCAGCCGTATCCGTGGTTGGCGACTTCAACAACTGGCAGAGCGGGGCGCACCCGCTCGGGCTTCACGGCGACGACTCGGGCATCTGGGAGGGAATGGTCCGCGACGCGGGGCCGGGTGCGCTCTACAAGTACTCCATCGAAGGACGAAACGGCGAGCGGCTTCAGAAGGCCGATCCTTTCGCCTTCCTGAGTGAAGCGCCGCCGCGCACCGCCTCGCGGGTCTGGGACCTCGCCTACGAGTGGCACGACAGTGACTGGATGGAGCGACGGCGCAGGTCAAACCCTCACACCTCACCGATGACGGCATATGAGGTCCATCTGGGCTCGTGGCGACGAGTGCCCGAGGAGGGAAACCGATTCCTGAGCTACCGCGAACTCGCCCCGCTGCTGGCCGATTACGTCGCCGACATGGGCTTCACCCATGTCGAACTGCTACCGATCATGGAACACCCGTTTTACGGCTCATGGGGATACCAGACACTGGGCTACTTCGCTCCCACCTGCCGCTACGGCGAGCCCCAGGACCTGATGTTCCTCATCGACACCCTGCACCAACACGGCATCGGCGTCATCCTCGACTGGGTACCGTCTCACTTCCCTGACGACGGGTACGGCCTTGTCCGTTTCGATGGGACGTCGCTCTTCGAGCATGAAGACCCACAGCAGGGGCGCCACCCGGAGTGGAACTCATGCGTCTTCAATCTGGGCCGCAACGAAGTACGCTCGTTCCTCATCTCAAGCGCCCGCTTCTGGCTCGACCGCTACCACGCCGACGGCCTGCGCGTAGATGCGGTGGCCTCAATGCTGTACCTCGACTACGGACGCAAGCCGGGCGAATGGCGCCCGAACCGGTACGGCGGCAGGGAGAATCTCGAGGCCATCGATTTCCTGCGCACGCTGAACGCCGCCTGCTACCACATGCGTCCCGGCATCGTCATGATCGCCGAGGAATCGACTGCCTGGCCGATGGTGACACGGCCGGACTACGCCGGCGGGCTCGGATTCGGCATGAAGTGGAAGCTGGGCTGGATGCACGACACGCTCAACTATTTCTCCCACGACCCGATCTACCGGAAGTACCACCACGACGAACTGACCTTCAGTATGTGGTACGCGTTCTACGAGAACTTCGTGCTGCCGCTTTCGCACGACGAGGTCGTACACGGCAAGCGGTCACTCCTCGGCCGGCTCCCGGGTGACGACTGGCAGAAGTTCGCCGCCCTGCGCCTCCTCTTAGGCTACCAGGTCGCCCACCCGGGCAAGAAGCTGCTCTTCAGCGGCGGCGAGTTCGGACAGTGGCGCGAGTGGGACCATGATTCGAGTCTCGACTGGCACCTGCTGGCGCCACCGGCGAGCGACCAGGCGCCAACGACCAATTACCACCGCGGCGTACAGGACTGGGTGCGCCAGCTCAACCAGCTCTGCCGGCACGAACCCGCCCTCTACGAGCTCGACTTCGAGCCATCGGGTTTTGAATGGGTTGACGTAAACGACCGCGACAACAGCGTCATCAGTTTCGTCCGGCGCGGAACGGCACCGGGCGAACTGCTATTTGTCCTCAACTTCACGCCGGTGCCGAGGCACGGCTACCGGGTGGGAGTTCGGGGAGAACGGAATTGGACCGAGGTCCTGAACAGCGACTCCAGGACCTACGGCGGCAGCGGAGTCATGAACTCGGGTGCGCTTGCGGCCCAGGCGGTTCCGGCCCATGGCCGCGAACGCTCGATCCAACTCACCCTGCCCCCGCTGGGGATGGTCGCACTCAAACAGCTATGAACGGAGGAAACATGATTGCGATGACTGAGAGAATCGGAGCGACCGCCGGGAAAGTCTGGCAGGCACTTAGAGAGCAGGAAGAGGCCGACATACGACAACTGCCGCGGATTGTCTCGGAGAAGCCCGTAGTCGTTAACCAGGCCCTCGGCTGGCTGGCACGTGAGGGCAAGCTCGAGTACCGCGAACAGGGCGACAGGCTCTGGGTCGCACTCAACCCGGCCGAACGCGGACGCTAGCCGCGCCGGAGGGAACCGCTATCGAGCAGTACATCTGCGTACACGGCCACTTCTACCAGCCCTACCGGGAACACCCTTGGCTGGAAGAGGTGGAAGAAGAAGACTCCGCCCACCCGTTCCACGACTGGAACGAACGGGTGGCCCGTGAGTGCTATGCGCCGAACGGTGCGGCCCGGCTGCTCGATGACAAGGGACGGATAGTCGGGATTGTCAGCAATTACGAGCGCATCTCCGCCGACTTCGGTCCCACGCTGCTCAGTTGGCTCGAACGCAGCCAACCCGAGATCCACCGCGCCATCGTCGAGGACGACCGGGCCAGCCGGGCTCGATTTTCCGGCCACGGCGCGGCCATCGCCCAGATGTACAACCACTCGATCGCCCCGCTCGACAATCTCCGTGACCGCAGGACCCAGGCGCTCTGGGGTCTCGCCGATTTCGAGCACCGGTTCGGCCGCAAGTCCGAGGGGATGTGGCTGCCGGAAACAGCCGTGGACATCCCGACTCTCGATATCCTCAGCGAGTTCGGGGTCAAATTCGTTGTCCTCGCGCCGCACCAGGCCCGGGCGTTCCGCTCTCTCGGTGAAACCGCCTGGCAGGATGCGCAGGGCCGGCTCGACCCCAAGTCAGCCTATCTCTGCCGACTCCCGTCGGGCCGTTCGCTGGCGGCGTTCTTCTACGACGGCATTGTCGCCAAGGATGTTGCCTTCGGCCCGTTGCTTGATGACGGCCGGGTTCTGGCCGGCCGCCTCAAGGCGGCGCTGGGCGGCGGTTCGGAGCGGCCGGTGCTGGAGCACATTGCGGTCGACGGAGAGACGTTCGGGCACCACCATCGCTTCGGGGACATGGCGCTCGCCTCCTGCCTGCACGAGATCGAGAACTCCCCGGCCCACCTGACCGTTTACGGCGAGTTCCTCGAGCGTTTCCCGCCTGATACCGAGGTCGCCATCAACGAAAACACCTCCTGGAGCTGCGTCCACGGAATCGAGCGCTGGCGGGCGGACTGCGGGTGTAACAGCGGTAGCCATCCGGACTGGAACCAGAAATGGCGGGCGCCGCTCCGAACGGCCATGGACTGGCTGCGGGACCAGCTTGACGCGGTGTATGAACGGGAGGCGGCGCGGCTGGTGCGCGACCCCTGGCAGGCGCGCGACGACTACATCGCGGTTATCCTCGACCGGTCCAGCGCCGGTATCGAGCGATTCGTCGCCGGCCATGCCGTACAGGCGCTCTCGAAGGACGAGACGACCCGGCTCCTCAAGCTGCTCGAGCTTGAGCGGTTCGCGATGCTCATGTACTCAAGCGACGGCTGGTTCTTCGACGATATCTCGGAACTGACCACCATCCAGGTACTGAAGTGCGCCGCCCGGGCGATACAGCTCTGCCGGGAGGTTGGAGGCCAGGACTGCGAGCCGGAGTACGTCACCCGTCTCGCATCGGCGGTGAGCAATGTGCCGGAACAGGCAGACGGTGCCCGGATCTACGCGTCGCAGGTAAAACCTGCGGCCGTGGACATGCCCCGAATCGCCGCGCACTTTGCGATGGCCTCCCTGTTTATACAAAAGCCGAGTGACCGCAAGCCAATGACCAGGCTGGGCCGGTTCTCGGCCGCCGAGGTCGAACGCAGGCAGACCGAAGTCGGCTCGCAGAAGCTGGCCTTTGGGAAGCTGAGGGTAGCTTCCGCCACGACAGCGGAGCAGAGCCTCCTTGCCTACACCGTGCTTCATTTCGGAGGGCACCACCTGTCGGCGTGGGTCTGCCCCTGCAACGACGACGCCGCGCTCGCTTCAACCGGGGACAAAGCGTCGGCGGCGTTCCTCTGGGGCGACGTCGCCGAAGTGATTCGCGTGATAGAAGCGCACTTCGGGCCGAAGGGTTACACGTTCGGGCACGTCCTGCGCGACGGGCAGCGCGGAATCCTGTCCCGGGTGATAAACGAAGCGGTCGCGTGGCTTGAGCCGATGCTTGAGGATGGCCTCGACCGCTGCTACTCAAGCGCGCGGGCCATGCGCGAGGTAAACATGAATCCGGCGAGGGCGGTCGCCATCCCGCTGGCGTCGATGCTCAACACTGCTTTCCGGCGCCAATTGGAGCATTCCGCGCTCGACCTCGGCCGGCTGGAGTTGCTTGCCCGTGAGTTCAGGCCCGGCGTGCTTGAACCGAACCGCGACGAGCTGGCGCCGGCGGCGAGTCTGACCATCGAGCGTCTTCTTGCCGCTCTGGCGAAGAACGCGGCCGGAGCAGGCGGCGAACCACTCAGCCAGGCCGCAAGACTCTTCGATGTCCTCGACGGACTGGGGCTGCCGCTCGACCTCTGGAAGAGTCAGAACCGGTTCTTCCCGCTCGTTGCCTCGGTCTACCCGGAGCTGCGCCGGCAGGCCGAGTCGGGCGACCGGCAGGCGAAGGAAAGCCTGTCCAGGTTCGAGCGGCTGTCCGCCTACCTCGGATTCAGAATCTGACCTGTCGCCAATGACCAACCGACCTCAACCTCAACCTTAACCTCTCCTGTCATGGCTCGCTCTTGCGGCATCCTGCTTCACATAACGTCGCTTGACTCCCCGCACGGAATCGGGGACCTGGGCGACGCGGCATACCGGTTTGCCGACTTTCTGGCCGAAGCGGGCATCAACGTCTGGCAGGTTCTGCCTCCGAACCCGGTGACCGCGGCCCACAGCTTCTCTCCGTACCGGAGCAACTCGGCCTTCGCGCTGAACCCGATGCTCATCAGCCTGGACCGGATGGCAAAAGACGGTCTGCTCGACGCGGCCGACCTCCCGGAGCCGCTGCCGGTCGGCGACGCGGAGTTCGAACGGGTGAGCGAGATGAAGCCGCGGGCGCTGGACCGGGCGTTTGAGCGGTTCCGACATGAGGGCAGGTCACCGGCCTTCGAGCAGTACTGCCGCGACCAGTCCGGCTGGCTCGACAGCTACGCGTCATTCATGGCGTTTGCGTCCCGGTACGGCCCCGAATGGCCGAACTGGCCGGCGACCGCCGACGAGGCCGTCAAGATCCGGGTCGAGCGGGAGAAGTTCGTCCAGTTCGTGCTCGACCGTCAATGGACGGATTTAAGAAGCCACTGCCACCGCCGCGGCATCCGGCTGATGGGTGACATACCGATTTACCTCGACTACCACAGCGCCGACGTCTGGGCTCACCCCGACATCTTCAAGCTGGGAAGCGACCACCGGCCGACGTTCGTTTCCGGCGTACCGCCGGATGCTTTCAGTGCCACCGGCCAGCTCTGGTCGATGCCGGTCTACGACTGGGATGCCCTGCGACGGCAAGGTTACGGGTGGTGGCATGCCCGTTTCGCGCGGAGCTTCGAGCTCTTCGACATGGCCCGCGTCGACCACTTCCGCGGCCTAGTCGCGTACTGGCAGGTTGAGGCGGGGCGCCCAACCGCGGAAAGCGGCACCTGGGTAGACGTACCGGCCCGCGACTTCTTCACCTCTCTCGCCCGGCGCTTCGGTGCCCTGCCGATCGTCGCCGAAGACCTTGGCCTGATAACTCCCGACGTCAGAGAGGTGATGAGCGAGTTCGGTCTGGCCGGCACCAAGGTCCTCATCTTCGGATTCTGCGACGACTGCGAGTCGAACCCGCACAAACCCCACAACCTGCCGCGCGGCTGCGCGCTCTACACCGGCACGCACGACATGAACACGGTCCGCGGCTGGTTCGAACGGGAGGCCAATACCCTCGAGCGGGCTCGCTTTGCCCGCTACCTGGGGCACGAGGTCACGCTCGACAACGTCGCGGGCGAGATGGTGCGGCTGGCGCTTGCCTCGGTGGCCGACCTGGTGATTCTGCCGATGCAGGACGTGCTGGGGCTCGGAAGCGAGGCGCGGATGAATCTGCCCGGCACCGCCGAATCGAACTGGCGGTGGCGGCTGCGAGCAGGCAGCTTCGGCCCGGATATCGCCTCAAGGCTGCGCACGATGCTTCGCGACTACGGTCGCAGCGGGCCGGAAGAAGAACGGCTCACTCGCCTCTGTCCGGTCTGCGAGCGAGTCTGGACCATCCGGTAGCAGGTTTCTGGTCTCCAGTCTCTGGTTCCTCCCCGTCCTCCCTTCACTCCTCACTTTTCTTTCCTCTCTCCTCCACGGCCCGGCACTGGAATTGCATAGTCAGTTTCGGCCAAGGGCGAGACAGGAATCTGAATCTCGACCGGGACCCGAAATTTCGAACCTAAATAGAAAGAGCTGAATGGATTCACTCGACCGCTACCATGCAGGGATGGCCGCGCCAGTGACCGCCGATTCGCAGTTGTCCACATTCACTCCCGCGCCGCGCCGGGTAACCAGGCGCGTTACATTGCCGCGTACGAAGCACTCGGAGTTACGGCCGGCGCGAGAAGGGAAGAAGGTTCTGTTCGTGGCTTCCGAAGTCCACCCTTTTTCCCGCACCGGTGGCCTGGCGGACGTCGCTGGCTCGCTGCCCAAGGCACTGGCCGATGCCGGCTACGAGGTGGCGGTCGCAACTCCATTCTACAGCCGCGCATTCCCGTCCAGCATCGACTGCCAGCGACTCGCCAGTTTCGGGCCGGGCAAGCATCCGCTCAGCCGGCCCTGGTCACTGAACGGGGCTTTGCTGGACGGACGGATTCCGGTCTTTCTGCCGGCCCAGGACGAGCTGTTCGGCCGCGACCATCTCTATGGCAATGGGACCGGCGACTACCCGGACAACCCCGAGCGATATGCCTTCTTCAGCCGCGCCGTGCTGGAAAGCCTGCGGGCCATCGACTGGCGGCCGGACGTGATACACGCCAACGACTGGCAGACCGGTCTCCTGCCGCTTTATCTGAAGACGCTGGCCCGTAAAGATCCGTTCTTCGACGGCATCAAGACCATCTTCACGGTTCACAACCTGGCCTTTTCCGGCCGTTGCGCGGCCGACAAGCTCGCCTCGCTGGGGCTGGAGGACGGCGACTGGCGGGCGGCGAATCACGACCGCGAACTGGCGGAGGGGCTGGAGTTCTACGGCGACGTGAGCCTGCTGAAGTCCGGGCTCGTGTTCTCCGACCGCCTCACCACAGTCAGCCCGGGCTATTGCCGGGAGATACAGCGTCCCGAGCA
This sequence comes from uncultured bacterium, assembly GCA_964485845.1. Taxonomy (GTDB): domain Bacteria; phylum Hydrothermota; class Tepidihabitantia; order Tepidihabitantales; family Tepidihabitantaceae; genus UBA2258. Next base: position 18,699 of record CAZAKP010000010.1, read on the forward strand.
CGGCTGCGGACTGGACGGGGTGCTGCGGGCACGGCGCGACGACCTGAGCGGCATTCTCAACGGGATCGATTACGACCTCTGGGACCCCGCAACCGACCCGGCGCTCGTGGCCGGATTCGATGCAGTGAACCCGGCAGCGAAGGAACTGAGCAAGTACGCCCTCGAAGTCTCGGAGAACCTGGAAGTCTCGGACATGCCGATCGCCGCCATCGTCTCGCGGCTCACCGACCAGAAGGGGCTCGGCCTGGTGGCCGAGGGAGTCGAGGCCCTCGTCAACCTTCCCATGCAACTCGTCATCATGGGCGAAGGCGACCGCCGGTTCGTGGACCAACTCCGCGCCATCCAGGCCCGCTTCCCGGACCGGGTGCGAGTACATCCCTGGTTCGAAATCAACGCGGCCAAGCGGGTCTTCGCGGCGAGCGACATCTACCTGATGCCTTCGCGGTTCGAGCCGTGCGGGCTTTCCGACCTCATCGGCATGAGGTATGGCGCGGTGCCGGTCGTACGTCGGACCGGCGGGTTGGCCGATGCGGTGCGGGAGTTCGACCCGGTGGCGGGGACGGGCAACGGATTCCTGTTTGACGACTATTCGGCGGATTCGCTGGTTGAGGCCGTGACACGGGCGGCCAGAGTCTACCGCCGGCCGGACACGTGGGCCCGGGTCCGGTCGAACGGCATGGGCGAAGATTTCTCCTGGCGGCGTCCGGCGTGCGCGTACCTGGCGCTGTACGAAACGCTAGTCGAGAGCAGATAGTCTTGAATTCAGAGTCCAGAGGCTAGAATCCAGAGCCACGGACGTCTCCGACAATTCTGAATTCTGGTCGCTGGATTCTGAATTCTGAACTATCCGAGTTTTAGTTTCTGGTTTCTGGCCCGAATCTGCGTAATCTGAGTGATCTGTGGATGTCCGCTCCGCTTCCACAACTCTGAATTCTGGTCTCTGGATTCTGAATTCTGAACTATCCGTGTCCTAGAATACGTAGGCGTCGGTCATGTAGCGCATCACCATGCGGTGGCTGTTGAAGTAGTAGGCGATTTTCCCGACTGAGTTCTTCATCAGTTGTATCCAGGCGTCCCGATTCTTGTAGTAGGTCGGGGCGATGATGTACTCCAGCTTGTCGTAGAGGTCCTCGACCTCGCGCTGCCGGCGGTCGGCTTCGGAGAGGTTCTCCTCCGGCCAGGGGCCGATTGACCAGCCGGTAATGCCGTCGATACAGCCTTCCAGCCACCAGCCGTCGAGAACGCTGAAGTTCAGCACGCCGTTGTGCGCTGCTTTCATGCCGCTGGTGCCGGATGCCTCGTAGGGCGGCAGTGGCGTGTTCAGCCACACGTCCACGCCGGACGTGAGCAGTCCGCCCAGCTCCATGTCGTAGTCGGCCAGGTAGACGATCTTGATGACGTCCTTGAACTGCTCGATGTAGCGGAACACGTCGCGGATGAGTTGCTTGCCCGGCTCGTCGCGGAAATGGGCCTTGCCCGCCAGCACCATCTGCAGCTTGTAGCGGCGCGCTATCCAGCGCAGGCGACCCGGTTCGGTGAAGAAGAACGTCGGCCGTTTGTAGGCGGTCGACCGCCGCGCGCAGCCGATAGTCAGCGCCGTCGGGTCGAACTCGACGCCGGAGCGTTTCTTCACGGTGTCGATGAGCGTCTGTTTGGCCCGGGCGTGAGTCTCCCAAAGCTCCTCGTTCGGGATGATGTCCGTCCGAACCAGAAGCTCCGGCTCCACCGCCCAGCCGAGGATGTAGCGGTCGTAAAGATCGCGCATCGGCCGCGAGGTCCAGTGGTGCGAGTGAACGCCATTGGTCACGGCCCGGATGTGGTGACGGGGGAAGAGCTTGTTCGTATAGGCCTGGTGGGCCTTGGTCACGCCGTTGACGTACTTGCTCATGTTCAGGCCGAGCAGGGTCATGTTCAGCCGGTCGGGGCCGGCGATTTCGCGGATGTTCGGCGGCAGGTAGTCGCCCAGCACCTGCCGCGCCAGCGGGTAGGAAAACTGGTCCATGGCGCTTTCCACCGGGGTATGGGACGTAAAGACGCAAAGCTCGCGCACTATCTCAACGTTGCCGAGCGACCGCTGCAGCAGTTCCAGCGTCAAGAGCGCGGCGTGCCCTTCGTTCATGTGATAGACGAGCACGTTGAGCCCCAGCGAATCGAGCATCCGTGCGCCGCCGACGCCGAGGATTGTCTCCTGCATCAGCCGGTAGCGTTCGTCGCCTCCGTACAGGCTGTCGCAGATGCGGCGGACCTCCGGTTCATTCCCCTCCACGTCGGTGTCGAGGAAGATGACCGGTACCACGCCGCCGGTCAGGCTTTCGTGTTCGTAGAGCCAGGCGCGGACGAGAACCTGGCTGCCTTCGAGTTCCACCCTGACCTGGTTCGGCAGCTCGGTCATGAACGCGGCCGGGTCCCACGGGTCGGGAAGCTCGGTCTGAGTGCCGTCGGCGGCAAGCTGCTGCTTTAAGTAGCCGAGCCGGGTGAGTAGCGTGACCGCGACCAGCGGCACGCGGAGGTCGGCACACGAGCGGATTGTATCGCCGGCGAGCAGCCCCAGGCCGCCGGAGTAGCTGTGCATCTTGCTCAAAAGCCCGATTTCCATTGAGAAATAGGCGATGCGGCCGCCGTGCTGGAAGTGCCGGGCGCAGGTCGCGCCGTCGAAGTAGTACTTGCGGCCCCACAACTCGACGGTGTACTTCGCGTGCTCGGTGTCTACCGGCGTCCCGCAGATCGGGTCTTTTACCATCATGGTGCTACCGCTTTCTTGCTGTCGCCGCTCCGGACGCCTGCCGCATTACGCCCTCCGCCGCCTAAAGCGGCATGTCATGCGTCGGAGGCAGAGCGCGCAGGTGGTTGACTTTAGTTCCGACCCCACCGCACTGCCCGGATGGCAGCTTCCGGGTTTGCGTACACCCCGGGCGGTACGTGCTCTCTGACCCAGCTTCGTTCCTCGGCCGTGAAATGCCTGAGGTTATCCCACAGCTCGCGGATGCCTTCGGCCGTGATTGGGTAGGTGGTATCGCGGCGGAAATGTTCTTCAACCTGTTCTCGATTCATGGTAGTCACCTCCGTTGTGACTTCAGGTCAGTTAGCGCAGGCGGGTTACAGCCAGTGTGGCCGAGCCCGAGCGGCAGAAGTATACGCCCGGCTCGACCGGCAGTCCGAACCGGTCGCGGCCGTCCCAGACCACGGAAGGCGCGCGGGCCCGGGGCAGCGTCCGGACGAGCCTTCCCGATGCGGTGAATACCTGGACGGCGGCCGGCCCCTTCCCGGCGAGCCCGAGCGTCGTCCGGGCCCGGAATGGGTTCGGCGAGCTCGTGATGGCGTATGCCCCGCGGCCGGGACCCGGCGTCGCGCCGACTCCGGTGGCACCGACGACGACCACGCCGGTCATATTAGGGTGGTGGCGGCAGAAATACGGAAAGGTCCCGTCCGCTGCAAATTCGCGGACGAATGTCGCTCCATTCGCCAGGTCGCCCGAATCCCACAGGCCGTCCCACACTCCGCCGACACCGCTCGTTGATGTGTGGATGGCCGCCCCGTTGTTGGTCCAGACGACCGAGTCGCCGAGGTTCAGCACGAGGGAATCGGGAGAGAACGCGAAATCAACGATGCTCACCGGCACCCGGACGGCCAGCGACAGGCCGGCCAGGGCCAGAAGCGTCACTACCGATACGCCGGTTCTGGACATGTCAAACCTCCTGCTCCTGCTTAGCGAACAACATCCGGGAAAATCGTCCTTCGTGCTCACGCAACCAGAATTCCGGCAGCGTGTGCTGCCACGTCCAGCGGCTCGGGACCGGCCGGAAGCCGGCGATTTCCAGGATGGGGTCGCCCCGGCCCGGCGAACGGCGGGCCGCGACGTTTCCACGAACCCGGTTCCGCCCGCCCATCACTTCCGGTCCCGCTCCCGGATGGTTTCAGTCGGCGTGTACCCGGCCACGTTGTTGATGGCGATGGCCCGTTCCCGGCCGCGGGTGATGACCGTGCCGGATACGACCACGTCCTGCTCGAGGTACTTCATCAGTTTCGTGAAATCGGGCGGGTCCGTCGCCGTGTCCCGCACGACCGGGTAGTAAATGTCTCCGGAGTCGTCAACGACAATCAGCGGTTCGCCAACCGCGGCATGCATTTCCGTGCACCGGACACGGGCTGCGCCGGTATCGAGCCGGCCCAGCCAGCAGCCCAGGGCAGTGACCCGGCCGAAGACTTTCGCACCGGCAATCTCATTTACCGGGAAGGCCTCGGCTCGCCGGGCCGCTTCTGCCCGGGTGATGCGGTTGATTACGATGCCGCGTTCCGGCCCCCGCTGGACGAACCGGCCCGTGACCACTATCCGTTGCTCCGCGTAGGGAATCAGTTTGACGTTGTCCATCATCGGGCCGGCCGGCGCCGAGAGCGCCACCGGATAGACGATCGAGCCGGCGTCGGTCAGGATGACGAGGGGCTCGCCTAAGTCCGCGCTGGCCACTGCCGCCGCTTTGTGTCTGACCCCGAGGAAACCCCGGTCGAGCCAGTCGTTCGCGTCGACCACCCAGCCGGATACGGTATCGGCCTGCTCCGCATGAGCGATGGCGGCGGTTTGAGCCGTGGCCGCGCTCGCCGGCACGACCGCTTCCTTTGCCGCGAGCGCGCCGGCCAGGGCCAGTAATGCCAGCGCCGTCAGCCCGGCGGCCGGCAACCGGTTGTTACTCACGACCCGAGGCCAGCCAGAACTGCGTCAGGGGTCACTGCTGCTGTCTCCATGGTCTTTAGTTGTTGCAGGGTTCGTGCCGTTTATCTTCGGGCTGATTCTCAGCCGTCGCACCCGTCCCGCCGCCTGGTGAGTCTGGCACGCATGCTGCACACCAACAATCGAGGAAGCAGACCCAGGTTCCTAGGGAGTGAGGGAAAAGACAGGGCAACCAGTGGGCGCGGGGCCTCCCCAAGGGCCCCGCGCCCCTTCTATTATTGCCCGCGGCCGACTGATGCGCCGCTTGAGTCGGGTGCGTTACCGGCGCGCGGGTACCTCACTCTTCGTAACTTCCGGCGTGACATTACCACCCTGGCCGCCGCTGATGTTTCAGTTAGCCTCGACCTGGGAACCCCACCGCTGTCCTCCGGCTACTCCGACGGCCGCCGGTTTCCACCGGCCATCAATCAGCCAGGAACAGAACACCGACGCCGGCGCCGGTCCCAGGCATTCGGGGTTCCACCTGGTAATTGACTCCCCGAGTCACCCGCAGGGCGATTCCGTAGGTGACTGGCCGATTCACTCCTTAGGTCATTCCGGGATTCGTTTAGGGACTGACCACCGCAATGACCCGGGGAGTCATCGAGAGAACGACTTCCTAGGTCATCCTCCAATTCATCCAGCGGTTCAATCCGTAGTTCAATCCGCAATTCATCCGGGGAGTCACCATCCGGATTAATCCCCGGGTCACTTGCCGAGTCACTCCCAGGTTCACTCTGGGATTCAATCCCGGGGTCACTCAGGGGGTCACTCCCCCAGTGACCCCCTGAGTGCCTGCCTGGGCCCGGTAGCGGCGGGTAGGGTGATAGGCCTATCCATTTTAATGTCAGTAACTTAGCTCGACGGATGTTGCCGCTTCCGGCCGCTAGAGGCTCTGGTTTTCAGGCCGTGCTGGCGTGGGCACGTCAGTTACCTGAGTGCTGCTTTGCTGGCGGGGTCTTGTTAAGTTGAGTTGGTGCCGGACCGGGTGTACAAAGACTCGAGGAGGCAGGCTGGAGGCTTTTTGCCTGCCTCCTCGTCAGGGGGCACTCGGAGCTGTAACCTCGGCCGCGCCCTTGCGCGGCCTCAGTTCAGGCCTGGATCGGGATTTGTCGAACCTTAGCCGAGGCGGACTTGGGCAGGGTCAATTCGAGCACGCCGTCCCGGTATGCAGCCGTGGTTTTGTCCCAGTCGACGTCGCTGGGGAGCGTCAGGCAGCGCTGGAACTTGCCATACGCGCGTTCCACCCGGCTGAAATTACGCTTCTTCTCCTGCTCTTCGCGGTTACGCTCGCCGCTGATGCAGAGCGAATCGCCGGACCCGGATACCTTGATGTCTTCCTTTTTCAGGCCCGGAAGTTCGACGCGGACGATTACGTTCGCGTCGCCTTCCTCGACGTCCAGGGCCGGCATCCAATCGGTTTCGGACCAGGCGCGAGGCAACCAGCTAGGCCGGCCCGCCACCCGGTCAAACAACCGGTCCATCGCGGTCCGAAGGTTCTCGGCCTCGGCGATCGGGTCCCACCGCATCATCTCTCTTGCCATAGTATTCTACCCTCCTTGTGACGAACCCACCAGGGCACGGCTCATCGGGCGACGGCTGTGCCTGGCGGCAAACAATGCCAATTGGCCGGACTCTCGCTCGCGGCTCTTTCTGGCGGTCCGGCGTCGCCGGGCAGAGTCAATTGCGAGCGCCGCGACCTGCTCCCGGGCAAACCGTTCCGCGCAGAGAATCATTCGCTTTACACTCCTTCCAGAGTCAGGCGGCCATCGGTGCGGCAGCTCATCTAACTGGTGGTGACGAACGAGTAGCGGCGGCTTCGGCCACCGACAAAGGCCGCGTGAACGAAGGGGGCGTGCTTCAGTCTTTCGTAGGCGCTCACCGGCACATTGTGGTACAGGTAGGTTCCTTCCCGCGGGAACTCCAGGATCAGGATGCGGGACTTGGGCTGGTAGGTGATGGTCCGCGGCCCCGCCCCGGCCTCATATCCCGCTCCCTGGCGCACACTCACGCTCACGGCAGCTCCAGCGGAACCAGCCAGTCGTGTCGTTCCGAATTCCAGCCGCTCGCCGGGTTGTTTCCGGTATTCTCGTAACGGCCCCGCGGCCCGGCAGTCCGGCCGCGCTCCGGCTGCGGCGCCCTGTCCGTTGTCCGCGAGTGACGGCCCTCGGCGGAAGTCGATCTCGATGCGTAGCGTCCTGCAAGTCTCGACATAGCTCTCTCCTTACTTCATCCCAGAACGGACCTTCGTGCCCTCAGCGGTTTGGAGGGCTGCCGGAATGACGGGCGCGGCGCCACTCCGGCAGCCTCCGGTCTGCACCGGGTTTTCTCGCGGACATAATCCGCATGCACGTCGCTGGCAATCTAAGACAGCCAGCGCTTTCCCGTTTGAGTACCCGGTCAGTTTTCCCACTTTTCTCTCCATCCGATTCCATGGTGTGCAACCGGCGTGCCGGAATCGTTGTTACACGATTCACGTGACTTCAGGACCTCGCATGTGCCTCAAAGACGCGGCACTGGCCGACAGCGGGGGCTTTTGTGTGTTCCTTTTGCTGTAACATAAAGAGTTACAATCTGAGCGGTGTTAGCGGATTGTGTTACAGTCTATCGTCATCGTTTGAGGCAGGTGCTCAGGGCACATTTGTTGCATCGGATGTTACACTCACCGGCTTGACTCGCAGCCAGTCCCGGCTGTACACTCTCAGAGAAGTCTCAGCCGATTTGGTGCCGAGTCGCAGGTGCTGATGAACACACTCAAGGGCGCAGACACAGGCGCGATTGCTGTTCTCCCGGTGGCCGGCACCGGGTATTTCGGTATCTGGCCCGGTTCGGCCGGAAAGCCTGCGGCCCCCACCTCGCGTCGCCGGGATTGCTGATGCGCCGAATACCTTTACTGATTACCATTTTTACCACCGCCATTCTTCTGGTCGCCGCCGTCGTCATCGGGTTGCTGTATCAGGCCGCAGTGAAACAGCAGGCTGCCCTGCTCGCTCAGATCGCCGATAGTCAGGCCCGAACAGTAGAAGGTATCGCTCGCAATCAGGAATTGGTCGGCGCGTTCGTTCCCGACTCGCTTGACTACGGTAGTGCCCTGTCGGCCACGCTTGCCCAACTCCGTGACATAAACAGCCGATTCGCCGGCTTCGGCCGCACCGGCGAGTTCGCACTCGGCCGCCGCGAAGGCGACAGCATCATCTACCTGCTGAACCAGCGGCACCCCGGCCCCAGGCGTACCGAAGCGATTCCATTTACCGGCCCCAACGGTGAGCCGATGCGCCGGGCATTATCCGGTCGCACCGGCACGGTTGTTGGCCCGGACTATCGAGGCGTAACCGTGTTGGCTGCCTATGCACCGGTCAACGCTTTCGGAATGGGCGTGGTAGCGAAGGTCGACCTGGCCGAGGTCCGAGCGCCTTTCATCCGGGCCGGGCTGATCAGCATCGTGGCCGCGCTGGTCGTCGTCCTGATCGGATCATTGCTCTTTTTCGTGATAACAAATCCCGTGCTGGTTCAGCTTCGGGCGAGCTCGGAAAGTCTGCGTCGAGCCAATAGCCTGCTCGAAGCGGTGACCACGGGGACCGAGGTCATTGTCGCTGCCGTAGATACGGACTACCGCTATCTCTTCTTCAACGCGGCCTATGGTGAGGAAATAAAGCGCCTCGGCGGCAAGGACCTCAAGGTCGGGGCCAGCATGAAGGATGTGTTCGCTCACATGCCGGAGCTGCAGCGGGCAGCCATGGAGAACTGGAGCCGGACGCTGCGCGGCGAGGTCAGGGGCAACTACCGGGTGGAATTCGGCGACCCCGGTCGCTACCGGCGCACCTACAGTGTGCGGCAGACATTGATCCGTGGCGCCGGTGGCGAGGTGATGGGCGCGGGCGAGACCGCATCAGACATCACGGAACAGGTAAGAGCCGAAGTGGCGCTGCGCGAGAACGCGGCGCGCCTGGCTACGATCCTCGAGGCGACCCAGGAATCCATCTGGCTTTTTGGCACCGATGGCGAGATACTGGCTGGCAACCGCACGGCGGCAGCCCGGCTGCGACTCACCCCTGCCGACGTGGTGGGCAAGCACTTCCGGGACGTGCTGCCGGCTGACCTCAGTGCGGCACGACTCGCCCGACTGAACGAGGTCGTTGATTCAGGCAGACCGCTCGAGTTCGAGGACGATCGAGCCGGCATGACTTTCCGCCACAGCTTCTACCCGGTAACGGATGAGAACGGTCGCGTCACCGCGGTTGCGTCTTTCAGCCGCGATATCACCGAGCGCAGGCGGACCGAGGTTCGACTGCGCGAGCAGTCCATGATGCTGGCCAGCGCGAACGATGCCATCATCGGCTACGATGCAGGCTACCACGTTACGTTCTGGAACCGGTCGGCCGAGCGGCTGTACGGATACAGCGAAGCCGAGGCAATGGGCAGAGTCAGCACCGAGCTCTTCCATCCGGTCTACGTTGGCGGCGTTACTCGCGAACAGATCGTCGAGCGCATCTCGGCCGACGGCCACGTTGAGGTGGAGTCGATTCGGACCACGCACGACGGCCGGCAGATCTACGTGGAGGCGCATGTCATTGTTCTGCGCGATGAGCAGGGCAACACGACCGGCTACGTGTCGGTTGACCGGGATATCACCGAGCGGAAACGCAGCAGCGAGCGGGTTGCCCGTCTGGCCAGGCTCTACGCCGTGCTTAGCCGTGTCAACGAGAGCATCGTGCGAATTCGCGATGCCGGAAAGTTGTACGACGAGGTCTGCCGAATCGTCAGCGAGGAAGGTGGTTTTCCGCTGGCCTGGATCGGGCTCGTCGACGGCACGCAGGTCAAACCGGTCGCGTGCTGCGGTCCGGCCTGCGACTACCTGAAGGAAATCCGGGTTGAGATCGAAGGCGACCTGGGCCGGGGCCCGACCGGTACATCCATCCGCGAAGACCGCACAGTGGTCAACGACGACTTCTCCACCAACCCGGCGACTATTCCGTGGCGGTTGCCCGCTCAGCGCTACGGGTTCCATGCATCCGCATCTTTCCCGCTCCATCAGAGCGGAGAGGTCATCGGCGCGTTTGTCCTCTATGCGTCCGATCCAAGTGTCTTCGACGAGGAACACGTGCGGCTCTTCCAGGCGTTGAGCGCGGACGTCTCCTTTGCCCTGGACGCGCTTGAGCACGAGCGACTCCGAGTCGAGACCGAGCAGGCGCTGCGCGAGGCAAAGGAGAACCTCGAACTCAGGGTCAGGGAGCGCACGTCAGAGCTGACAGCCGAGATTGAGGAACGTAAGCTGGTCGAGCAACGGCTGGCCGTAGCGTCGCAGTACTCGCGCAGCCTGATCGAGGCATCGCTCGATCCGCTGGTCACGATCAACAGCGAGGGCAGGATTACCGATGTGAACGAGGCCACGGTAACGGCTACCGGGGCCACTCGCGTCGAGCTCATCGGCACCGATTTCTCCGAGTATTTTACCGAGCCGGACAAGGCCCGCGAAGGCTACCGCCGCGTCTTTGCCGAATGCTCGGTCACCGACTACCCCTTGACCATCCGTCACCGCGACGGGCATCTCATCGATGTGCTCTACAACGCGAGCGTCTATCGGGATACGCGGGGCGAGGTCACGGGCGTATTCGCCGCGGCCCGGGACGTCACCGAACGAAAGCGGGCCGAGGCGGCGGTAGTTGCCGAGCGCCAGCGGCTGCACGACGTGCTCAACCTGCTGCCCGCCTACGTCATTCTCCTGGCCCCGGACCACACCGTCCCGTTTGCCAACCGGTTCTTCGAGGAGCGATTCGGCAAGTCCGGCGGCCGGCGCTGCTATGACTACCTGTTCCACCGAATCGAACCCTGCGAGAACTGCGAGAGCTATACCGTGATGAAGACCAAAGGTCCACACCACTGGGAGTGGCTCGGCCCCGATGGCCGCAATTACGATATCAGCGATTTCCCGTTCACCGACGCCGACGGCTCGCAACTCATCATGGAGGTCGGCCTCGACGTCACCGAGCAGAAGCGGGCCGAGGCTGCGGTCCAGGCTGAGCGCAAGCGGTTCCTCGACGTCCTCGAAAGCCTGCCGGCGATGATCTGCCTTCTAAGCCCGGACTATCACGTGGTCTTTGCCAACCGGGCGTTTCGGGACCAGTTTGGCGAGGCAGACGGCCGGCGCTGCTACGAGTACTGCTTCGGCCAGCCCGCGCCCTGCACGTTCTGCCAGTCGTTCACGCCGCTTAAGACCGGCAAACCTCACCATTGGGAAGTTGAGTTGACGAACGGAACGGTCATCTCCGCCTTCGACATGCCCTTCACCGACGCCGACGGCTCGCGGCTGATACTTGAGATGGACCTCGACATCACTGCCTTCCGCCGGGCCGAGGCCGCGCTGCGGGAGGCGCACAATACGCTCGAAACCAAGGTTGCGGAGCGCACCGCCGAACTCAGCCGCTCAAACGCGGAGCTCGAGCAGTTTGCCTACGTGGCATCGCACGACCTGCAACAGCCGCTTCGGATGGTGGCGAGCTACGTTGAGCTGCTCGCCCAGCGTTACCAGGGGAGGCTGGATGAGAAGGCCGACAAATACATCGACTACGCGGTGGGCGGGTCCAAGCGGATGCAGATTCTTATCGATGCGCTGCTGCGTTACTCGCGCGCAAATGCCGGGACCCGGCCGGTTCAGCCCGTCGACCTCGGCGTGGTCATCGGCCGGGCGCGGGAGAACCTGGCGCTCGCGCTCGCCGACTCGGGCGGCCAGGTCGTGGTCGATGGAATGCCGACCGTCTGCGGCGACGAGATACTGCTGACCCAGCTCTTCCAGAACCTGATTGAGAATGCCATCAAGTTCCGCAGCGCCGAACCGCCGGTGGTGAGAGTAGACGCGGGGACACGGGGACGCGGAGACGGGGTTCGTTACTATCCGCGTTTCCGACAACG
>CAZAKP010000010.1:30412-36747 GCA_964485845.1 uncultured bacterium
CGGGGACACGGGGACGCGGAGACGGGGTTCGTTACTATCCGCGTTTCCGACAACGGTATCGGGATCGAGCTGCAGCACCGGGACCGGATATTCAAGCTCTTCCAGCGTCTTCACACCGACGAGAAGTACCCCGGCACCGGCATCGGGCTCGCGGTCTGCAAGAAGATTGTCGAGAGCCACGGCGGCACCATTCGCGTCGAATCGGAGCCGGGCAAAGGCTCGACCTTCATTTTCACCCTGCCCGCAGCGGGCAGCATCGGTCCTATACGTCCTATTGGTCCTATTCCCCAGGGAGGCTAGATGCTACAGCAGTCTGGGTCTGACAAGGCACCGGGAGCAACGCAAGTGCGCGGAAGCGAGCGCCTGAAAGGCCTGACCAAGTGCGCGACCGGAATCCGCGGTCTGGATGAGATAACCTTAGGGGGTCTTCCGCGCGGAAGGCCCACGCTCGTCTGCGGCGGCGCGGGCTGCGGCAAGACGCTGATGGCGATGGAGTTCATCGTCCGGGGCGCGCGCGACTTCGGGGAGCCGGGCGCGTTCATGGCGTTTGAGGAGACCGGCGCCGAACTCTCGAAGAACGTGGCGAGCCTCGGGTTCGACGTGCCCAAGCTCGTGCGTCAGAAGAAGATGGCGCTCGACTACGTACAGATAAACCGCGGCGAGCTGGAGGAGACCGGCGAATACGACCTCGAAGGGCTGTTCGTCCGGCTCGGTTCGATGATTGACGAGGTGAAGGCGAAGCGCGTCGCGCTCGATACCCTCGAGTCGCTCTTTTCCAGCCTGCCTAACGAGGCCATCCTGCGGGCCGAACTCAGGCGGCTCTTCCGCTGGCTCAAGGACAAAGGCGTCACTACCATCATCACCGGCGAACAAGGTTCCGGCGAACTGCTCACCCGGCATGGGCTTGAGGAGTACGTCAGCGATTGCGTTATACGGCTCGACCACCGGGTGGTGAACCAGATTGCCACGCGCCGGCTCCGTGTCGTCAAGTACCGCGGTTCGGTCCACGGGACTAACGAGTACCCGACGATGATTGACGAGCAGGGCCTTTCCATCCTACCCATCAGCGCGATGGGCCTGAACTACCCGGTTTCTACCGAGCGAATTTCCTCAGGCATTTCCCGCCTCGATACCATGCTCGATGGTAAGGGGTTCTGGAAAGGCTCGAGCATCCTCGTATCCGGCACCGCGGGCTCGGGCAAGTCCAGCCTCGCGGCGAGCTTCGTCGATTCGGTCTGCAGCAAGGGCGGGCGTGCCCTTTACTTCTCGTTCGAGGAGTCGCCGGACCAGATAATGCGGAACATGTCATCAATCGGGCTTGACCTCGGGCGTCACGTGCGCAGCGGCCGGCTGCAGTTCAACTCGGTCCGCTCCTCGCTCTACGGCCTCGAAGGCCATCTCGTGGCAATCCATTCCCTGGTCGAGAAGTTCAAGCCGGACGTCGTGGTGATGGACCCGATAACCAGCATGTCGAGCATCGGCACGCGCGAGGAAATCAAGGCGATGTTCTCCCGGGTGATTGACTACCTCAAGAACCGACAGATAACGGCGGTATTCAACAGCCTCACCGCGGCCGGGGATGCCCAGGAGGAGAGCGAGGTCGGGATCTCATCATTGATGGATACCTGGCTGCTGCTCCGGATGGTCGAGTCGGCGAGCGAACGCAACCGTGTCCTCTACGTGCTCAAGAGCCGCGGCATGGCCCACTCGAACCAGATGCGCGAGTACCGCCTGACGAATGACGGCATACAACTGAGTGACGTCTACACCGGGGCCGGAACCGTCTACACCGGCTCGGCACGGATGGCGCAGGAGGCGCGCGACCGGGCCGAAGCGGAAGGCGCGGTGCAGAAGGCTTCCCGTCAAACTCGGGAGCTCGAGCACGAACACGCTTCCGTCCGTGCGCAGGTTGAATCCCTGCAGGCAAAGCTGGCGGGAATCGAGCAGGACCTCGCAAGTTCCCGCAACGCCGAGAAGGCGCGAGTGCAGGCTGAGCATGGCGACCGGGCCGAAATGGCCAGGCACCGCATGGCCGACAAACAAAGGAAGGGGGCAGAATGACGCCCGCGGCGCCGGCTCCAGCCAGCCCAACGCCCAAGTCCGGCGTGTGGAGCCTGAAGCTCTATATTGCCGGGTACACTCCACGGGCGGTCAGGGCCCTCGACAACCTCAAGGAAATCTGCGAGGAGCACCTGCATGGCCTGTACCGAATTGAGGTCATCGACCTGCTCCGTAACCCGAAGCTGGCCAGCGGCGACCAGATCGTCGCCGTGCCGACTCTCGTGCGCAAGCTGCCGGTGCCGGTGCGGAAAATCATCGGCGACCTTGCTGACCACGAACGCGTGCTGGTGGGCCTGGACCTACGATCGCGACCGAGGTGAAGAGTGAAGAGTAAGAAACAAGAGCCAGAAACCAGGAGCCGCAAGGTCGGTAATAGGTCCCATCGGTCCACTAGGTCCTATTCCGGTCTGTCTGCAGCCGGCAGACGCCTGAAGACCTCCACCTACCAGCTCAACCTCTTTGTCGCGGGAGCAACGCCCCGCTCGGCCCAGGCGACCCGGAATATCGCGGCCCTGTGTGATAAGTACCTGAAGGGACGCTACACTCTGAACGTGGTGGATATCTATCAACGCCCGGTACTGGCCGTGGACGCAGGCATCCTGGCGGCCCCGACGCTGGTAAAGACGCTGCCACTGCCCATCCGCCGCCTGATTGGCGACATGAGTGACGAGCAACGGGTGCTGGTCGGGCTGGATATAGGACAGGAGACGCGGTGACGCGGAGACACGGTGACGCGGAGACACGGTGAGTGAGAACATAAGGTCGTTTCGAGACTTGAGAGTGTGGCAGAGGGCCATGGACTTGGCTATGGATGTGTACGGAGAGACCAAGCGGTTCCCCACCCATGAGCGGTTCTCGTTAGTCGATCAGATCCGACGGTCATCACGGTCAGTGCCAAGCAATGTTGCCGAGGCCTGGCGAAAGCGTCGCTACCCTGCGGCATTTGTCAGCAAGCTCAACGATGCAGAGGGCGAAGCAGCGGAGACTCAGTCTCACCTCGAGGTCTGCCTTCGCTGCGGCTACCTGGATGCGCCCTCTGCCAGGCGACTAGACGAGGCATACGAAGAGGTGCTCTCTATGCTCGTAAGGATGGCTTCATCGCCGGAGAAGTGGACCATCCGCGCCAAGCGCGTCGGATCGGAATAACGCATGAAGAAGAAACACTCCGCGTCCCCGCGTCGCCGCGTCCCCGCGTCTACTCCTTCCCCGCGTCGCCGCGTCCCCGCGTCTACTCCTTCCCCGCGTCCGCGCGTCTCCGCGTCTGCTCCTTCTCCGCGTACTCGCGACTCCATGTCTTCCCTCCGTCGGCGCCTCGCCGAGGCCGAAGAGACCCTGCGCGCCATCCGCGACGGCGAAGTTGATGCAGTCATCGTCAAAGGCACGAAGGGCGAGCAGGTCTATTCGCTTTCGGGCGCCGAGACCATCTACCGGCAGGCAGCCGAGACAATGGCCGAAGCCGTTGCGGCGTTCTCGCCTGACGGTCGCATCGTTTTCGCCAATGCGCGGCTGTCGGAGTTACTCGGTATACCGCACGAGCACATTCTCGGCCACCGCTTCGAGGAAATTGTGCAGCCTGAAGATCGGCCCCGGCTCGCCGCAATGGTCAGGCGCGCGGAGGCGATCCCGGCCCGGGAACGGCTCCTGATGACGGACTCGCGGGCGCGGCCGCGACCCGCGCTGGTTTCAATCAGCGTCAGTCACACTTCCGACGGCGTCGTGTTCACAGCGGTGGCCATGGACATGACCGATATCGAGCGAATCGCCGAGAGCCTTGCCCGAGCCCGCGCTGACCGACAGAACCTTCAGGAAGATATCCTGCGACTCCAAAACACGCTCGCAAACGCCGCGGTCGGACTCGCTATCACCACGACCTCAGGACGCTTCGCCGAGGTCAACGAGGCGTTCTGCCGACTCCTCGGTTACAGCGAAAGGGAACTGGGCGGACTCACGCACGACGAGCTGATTCATCCTGACGACCGAACGGAAAGCGCACGCCTGGCAGCTCATCTCTTAGCCGGAGACACCGCGAGTTTCGTGGTGGAGAATAGGTACGTCCGCAAGGATGGCCTGCCGGTCTGGGTGCGCAGGAGCGTCTCGCGGGTGCGCGATTCGTCCGACAACGAGCAAGGCCATGTCGCCTTCGTCGAAGACATCTCCGAGCAGAAGCGGGCCGAGGCGGCCCTGCGCGAGACTCGCGACAAGTACCAGGCGCTGATTGAGTCTTCAAGCGACTTCGTCTGGGAGATGGACGCGCAGGGCAGATACACCTATTGCAGCCCGCAGATGGAGAAGCTCTGGGGTCTCAAGCCCGAGGAGATGATCGGCAGGACCCCGTTCGACCAGACACCGGCAGCGCTTCGGACGCTGGTTGAGGCGGGATTTCGCGGGCTGGCGGAGCACCCGAAGCCGTTTGCCGGGTTGGTAATCGAGGCGCTGGACGCGGCGGGGCAGCGGATTTTCATCGAGATCGGCGGAGTCCCGTTCTTCGACGACGGCGGCAAGCTGCTCGGCTTCCGCGGCATGTCGAGAGACATAACCGAGCGCAAGCGGGCCGATGAGGCCCTGCGCGACAGCGAGGCCCTGCTGCGGTCGCTCACCGACAACATCACCGATGCCGTCTACATCAAAGACACGCAGAGCCGCTGGCTGATGGCCAATCCGGCGGTGCTGCACATCGTGAATAAGACGGCCGAACAGGCGCTGGGCCGGACCGACGCCGAACTCTACGCGGACCCCGAGATTGGCCGCGCGATTCTGGAACATGACCGCCGGGTCCTCGAGCGCGGGCAGAGCGAGACCTTCGAGGAGACCGCCGACACGCCCGAAGGGCGACGCCAGTTCCTTTCCACCAAGGCGCCGCGGCGCGACGCACAGGGGAACATTGCCGGCATCGTCGGTATCTCGCACGATATCACCCAGCGCAAGGAGGCCGAGCGGGCGCTCCGTGAGTCCGAGGAGAAGGCGAACGCGCTGATCAAGTACGCCCCCACCGGAATCTACGAAATCGACCTCCGGGGCAGGCGGTTCCTCAGCGTCAACGACGCGATGTGCCGGACGCTCGGGTACACACGCGAGGAATTGATGGCAATCGGCCCGATGGACGTGCTCGACGAAGACAGCCGTGCCCGATTTGCCGAACGGGTGAGGCGGACCATTGCCGGTGAGCAGGTGGACGAGGCGGTTGAATATCAGGTCCTGAGGAAAGACGGCACCACCATCGATGCGGTCCTCTACGTTACGTTCGGCCCCGACGGCAGCCGGGCCCTGGTCGTGGCCCACGACGTTACCGAGCGCCGCCAGGCGGAGCGGAAGTTGCGGGAAACCCTGGCCGAGCTGAAGCGTTCCAACGAAGAGCTGGAGCAGTTCGCCTACGTCGCGTCGCACGACCTGCAGGAGCCGCTGCGGATGGTTTCGAACTACGTCGACCTGCTGCGCCAGCGCTACCGGACGAAGCTGGATGGACAGGCCGACAAGTACATCGACTACGCCTCCGGCGGCGCGCGCCGCATGCAGGCGCTCATCTCCGACCTGTTGATGTTCTCGCGAGTGGGGCGACGCGAGATGAAGGCGGAGCTCGTGAATCTGAACCATGTATTCCGGAAGGCGCTCTACAACCTCGAAACGGCTACCGGCGAGACCGGTGCCGCAATCACTTCCGGCACGCTGCCGACCGTCGTCGGCGACGAGCTGGCCCTGCTGCAGGTATTCCAGAACCTGATCGACAACGGCATCAAGTTCCGCGGCAAGGAGCCGCCGGCGGTGAGAGTAGACGCGGAGACGCGGGGACACGGAGACGCGGGGACACGGAGACGCGGAGACACGGGGACACGGAGACGCGGAGACACGGGGACGCGGAGACACGGGGACACGGAGACGCGGAGACGGGGTTCGTTACTATCCGCGTTTCCGACAACGGCATTGGAATCGAGCCCCGCTACGCCGAGAAGGTCTTCCGCCTGTTCCAGCGCCTGCACACGATGGACGAGTACGCCGGCACGGGCATCGGCCTCGCCGTCTGCAAGCGCGTGGTCGAGCGCCACGGCGGGCGGATATGGTTCGAGTCCGTGCCGGGTCAGGGTACGACGTTCTTTTTCACGCTGCCCAGGGACGGGGTGGACGAGCGCAAGCGTCCCCCCGCGAATCCTGAGCAGATAGCGTCGCCGGTGTCCAATCGGTCCCGAAGGGCCAGGTGACGTTCAGGACATGGAAAATGGGTAGCGTGGGGCTGTTGAAGAACCACACATTGAGCGGCGTCAGACGGCAGCGGCGCGGAC
>CAZAKP010000011.1:0-2981 GCA_964485845.1 uncultured bacterium
CGCAGTAGTAGCGGGGCAGGACGATGTTGGCCATACTGACGCGGCCGGCGCCGAGTTCGCCGATGCGGAAGAGCGAGTCCGGCATCGTGTCGCAGGCGGCGTGCATGATGTCGAGTACTTCCTGGTTGGTCTTCGTTGGGTCCCAGGACTTGACCCATGAGGCAACGCCGGCAGCGAGCGGGCAGGACATCGAGGTGCCGTCCATCGTGGAGTAGCTGGTCGGGCGGACAATGGTCGACAGGATGCCCTCACCTGGAGCCGTGATGTCGATCCAGGGACCCCAGTTGGAGAAACTCGCTTTGTGGTCGGAGCTACCGGACGCGGCCACGTTTTCTACGCCACTGTAGCAGGCCGGGTAGCGTTCTATTCGCAGGTAGTCGTTGCCGGCCGAGCCGAACAGGACAGCGCCGTAATCCCAGGCGGCCTGGCAGGCGTTGGCCATCGGCTGGTATGGACTGGGGCTGCCGAAACTCATCGAGATGGACCAGATGTTCTTGTCCATACCGTAGTTGATCGCTGCGATACAGGCACCGATATTCATCCCGCCGGCATCCGTGCCGCAGCGCACGGCGAACGAGCGGCTGTTCCAGGCCGCGCCGGCAACGCCCTCGCCGTTGTTGGTTACGGCGTTGGAGAGCCCCCAGCAGTGCGTGCCGTGGCTTTCGCCGGCCTCGGGCTGCGGCACCGGGTCGCCACCGACGAAGTCGAACCCGACCACATCGTCGGTGAAGCCGTTGCCATCCTGGTCAACGCCGTCGAGGTCGCCGTCCGGATACCAGAGCGTGTCGAACACACCGTTGTGGTTGATGTCCTCGAGCGAGTTGATCCAGAGGTTGGCCTTGATGTCCGGGTGGTCGAGGTCGAGCCCGCCGTCGAGCGGTACATTCAGTACTGCGGTGTCGCCCTTGGCGATGCCCCACGCCCACTCCGCGCCCAGGTTCTGCCAGTGCCACTGACTGGAGTAGAGCGGGTCGTTTGGCGCCTCGTCGGGGCGCATGACGCCGTTGGGGCAGGCGAGTTCCACTTCGGCCAGCGCCTGGTAGTCAGTCATCACCGCTGCGACATCCTGGTTGACGTCGAACTGCACGACGTACTGGAGGTCGAGGCCGTACTTCTTGTCAATGTCGGTCGGGTGCGGCTTCCGCAGGAGCGGCTCGGCCTCACCGACGTGCCATTTGCGGCCCAATTGGTCGAGCGCAGGGATGCCGAAGAGCACGACGCCCTCGGACTTCGTCAGATGGACCAGCCCGCGCTGCGACGGGCTGAGCTGGATGACCAGTTGTCCGGCTAGGTGTTCCTCGCCGCTCTTGGTGCTGACCACCGGGCGCTGGTAGTCCGGATATGCGAACGTCAGCGCGACCACGGCGGAAACGACAAGCAGGATTCTCAGACGCATATGTTTGCCTCCCGGCAAGGATATCTTTTAGCTGAATCGGGGACCCAGACCAATGGAGCCCGCTGACATTCATGATATGGGAAGCGGCGGCAAAGTCAAACTGGGCTGCGCTCTGGCGGCCAGATGCCAGACGGCTAGATGCCAATGCATGTCAATCCCTGATGGGGGAAGAGCATCGTCGTCCGGATTCAGGACCGGCATTCCCACGTGGCGGTCATTCGCCGCACGCAGGGCACGGCCCGGACCGGAAACGCGAATCAGTTGCCGTCGCGGTCGGCGGCAAGCACAAGCTGTTCCGGGAGCCCCTTCAGGTTCGGGACTTCCCATTTCTGGCGGACGTCGCCCACCTCTGCCAGCGCCGAGACGCGGAACCCGGCAGTTGCGAGCGCGCCGAAGTGGTCGGCGACGGTCCAGCAGAAGTCAAACCGGCCAAGGGTGAGGCCGGGCGCGTTCGGGTCCGGCATCATCTCCTCTTCCTCGCGGGGCCGGCGCCGGTCAAAGTAGGAGCACTGGGCGCGCGGGTGGCCGGGTTCCTGTTTCCAGATGCGGCGAACGGGATGATACTCATTGACGATCAGGCGGCCGCCCGGGCTGAGGATGCGATGGACCTCGGCATAGAACCGGTCGATATCTTCGAGCTGGCGCGTCGCCTGGGCTGCATAAGCAAGCTGGAACGACTGGTCGCGGATGGCCGACAGGTCGAGGAGTTCGGTCTGGACGAAATCCAGCTCCACGCCGATGATGTGGGCGCGGATCATCAGCATGTCGAGCAGGCTCTGGCTCGGGTCGGCGACCGTGACGCGGGCGCTCATCGCCGCGAGCGCCAAGGCCGCCATGCCGTCGCTGACGCCGAGCGCACACACGGCCCGGCCCGCGGCCGACCCGATCAGCTCCTGCTCGATCAGGTTGAGCGCGAGGGCCGGCATCGTCGCGATCCGGCGCCAGGGTTCTTTGTCCTCGGGGTCACGACACCAGGTCTGTGCTACCGGCACCCAGTCGCGGCGTGCCGGTTTCTGTTCAGACATCCTGACTAGCGGCCGGTCTGGTAGTTGGTCAGGACCAGCGAGTCCGTGCCGGATACGCGTTTGACCAGCCCGACGCCGGGCGCGAGCCACTCCGAGTAGTCAGCGATGTACGAGAGTTCGGCCGCCGCGACGTCGCGGTGGGTCTCGACGCGATAACACTGGGCAAAGGTGCCGGCCGGCGTGGTAATGTCCTCGATTGCGGTCACACTGCCTTCGATACTGTCCCGCACGGCGACGGTATCGGTTCCCTGCACGATGACTGTGTCGCGGTACGTGGAAAACCAGGTCGAACCCAGGACAAAGGGCAGTGCGTAGACGGGTCGGTACGCCCGTTCGAGTACGCAGTCCTGGCCGCCGCGGTTGACAACGAGGCTGGTGAACCGGGTCACTTCAGTTGCATCTTTGGTCCAGTAGTCGGGGGCGTAGTCGCGCAGAACGACAACGCAGCCGCGGCCGTCCAGGGCGCTGTCGCCGACGACCGAGTCGATCTCCGTGTTGCCGCCCGCGTCGTAGGTCCAGCGGCTGCCCGGTACGAGCGGGAAATAGTCGGACTTCGCCCG
>CAZAKP010000011.1:3081-4696 GCA_964485845.1 uncultured bacterium
TTGGCCTGCAGCCCGGTATAGGAGTAGTCAAGAGTGAAGCGGTTCAGCCCGACCTCGTAGCCGAGATTCGCGCCGAACAGGGCCGCGGCGTTGTGGACGGTCGCGAGCCCGGACGACGGGAACACGACGCCGATCCGGCCGCCGACCTCAAAGCCACCGGTAACGAGCGACGACACAAGCAGAAGGGGAAGCATGCAGAGAATGTAGGCGGTTATCGCTCAGAGTCAAGGAAGGCAAGGGAGGCGAGCGACCAATGACGATTGACGAATCGCGGACTAGCGGAACTGCATCATGCGGTCGAGCGCCCGGCGCGCGCGGGCCGCGACCTCGGCCGGCACGGTGATTTCCGGGACCGAGCCGGTAAGGGCGGAGAGAACGTCCTCCAGACGCGTCTGTTTCATGTTGCGGCAGAGCGCGGTCCGGCGCAGCGGCCAGCACTTCACCTGCGGCAGGTCACGTCGAATGCGGTCGCACATTCCCGCCTCGGTGCCGAGCACGATTTCACCGTGCTCACGCGCCAGTCGGATCATACCCGAGGTCGAAGCGGTCGCGTCGGCGGCGTCAATCGTCTCAAGCGGGCACTCGGGGTGGACGACGACGAAGGCACCGGGATGCTCGCGGCGCGCCCGCTCGACGTCGGCGGCCCGGAGGGACGCGTGGACGTAGCAGAAGCCTTCCCACGGGATGATCCCGAATGGCGAATGACGATCGTCGAATGATGATTGACTGGCGGGACTTGCCGGGTCCAGCAGCGGGCGAGCGGTCTCGCGGGCGACGTAGGCGGCGAGGTTCCGGTCGGGGACAAAGAGGATGCGCCGGTCCTTCGGCAGGGCGTTGACGACCTGAACCGCGTTGGCCGAAGTACAGCAGATGTCGGACTCGGCTTTGACGTCGGCCGGAGTATTCACGTAGGCGACCGTGGTGACGTCGCCCAGTTCGCCTTTCCGGGCGGCAAGCGCGTCAGCCGAAATCATGTTGGCCATCTCGCAGCCGGCATTCGGCGCGGCGAGCACAACCCTGGCTTCGGGATTGACCAGTTTGGCGGTCTCGGCCATGAAGCGGACGCCGCAGAAGACAATCAATCGCGCCCGCGCCGTCTCGGCCCGGCGGGCGAGTTCCAGCGAATCGCCGAGGAAGTCGGCGACGTCGTAGATGTCCGGTAGTTGGTAGTTGTGAGCGAGGACCACGGCGCCAACCGAGGACTTCAGATTGCCGATTGCAGATTTCAGATCGGCGGAATCGGCCGGCGGGTTCATCGACGCGGGCCGGGACGGCGCCAGCGGCCGTGCGGCGGGCGCGTCGGAACGGGCGGCCGGGGGCGTTCCGGCGGAGGGGTCCAGACTGTCGTTTCGTCGATAATGTGCACTACCTCAATGCCTTGTCCGGTCAGGTGTTCGGCGATGACCCGGCGGTGGCAGTTCTCCGGAGTCCGCTCGGCGCAGAGGATGCAGCAGACCCGTTTGGATGACTTGTTGCGGATGATGTCGACGCCCCGTTTGAACTCGTCGCCGCCGGTCCACTGCGTGTGGCTTTCGTCCCGCGGCCCGCCCAGCTCGTTCCCCATGAAGATGTAGTCAATGCCCTGGCCGGCGGCCAGCGCCTGCAGGCCGTCGCG
>CAZAKP010000011.1:4796-35221 GCA_964485845.1 uncultured bacterium
CGGCGGAGGTCCGCGATTTTGTCTTCCAGCCTTACTTTGGGCGGTGCGATCTGGGCGACACGTTCGGGCGACAGTTTGGCCAGCACGCGCTTCAGCGCCGCGGCCAGCGCGACGACGTCCTCGCTTTCGGCCAGCTTGGCCCGCGGCGATTCGCCGGCGCGAGGGTAGACGAGCCGGCGCTCCGACTCCTTGTCGGACAGCACGCGGGCGACGTGCTGGTAGCGACGGAATTCGTCCATGATCTGCTCGAGACTTACGGTCGGCGTGGTCAGGTCTTCCTCCGGACCGCGCGGCAGCAGGGCTCGAGTTTTGAGCCGCAGCAGGACCGCGGCCATGATAAGGAAGTCCGAGGCCGATGCCATGTCCAGTTCCTGCGCCTGGCGGACAACGCCGAGAAAGTCATCGGTCAGTCTTCCGACGGGGACGTCGGCAACGTCGAGTTCGTTCTTCCGGACAAGATAGAGCAGCAGCTCGACCGGTCCCTCGAACAGGTCGAGGCGAACGTCGGGAATCGAGGTGGCGGGGCCGGATGCAGGCAGCGGGGCGCCGTTGTCAGGCGGCAGGGGGCTGGTTGTCACAGGTTGACGACTTCGTACTCCCGCGAGCCGAGACCGCGGCCGACCGCTGCGTCGAGCAGCAACTCCGGCCTGAGCCTGGGCCAGACCGTTCGGAGTTTCGGTGCCGCGCGGTCCCACGCCGCCTGCTCGCAGGCGACCGGGTCGAGCGAACCGAACAGACCGACGTCGGGCATGGCCGGTTTCTCGGTGGCGGTGTTGCAGTCGCAGTTCGGAGTAATATTGAGGCAGCAGTTGAGATGGACTGCCTCGCGGTCGAGCAGCACGGCCCGGGCATATTCGACCATTTTGCGTTGTACCATCTCGGACCCCGAGTCCCAGTCGAACCCGATCGCGTTCTGCTTGCAGATGGCCAGGCAGCCGCCGCACCCGGTGCAGCCCGGGCCGATCTGGGCGACGTACTGGACGAAGTTTATGGCGTCATTCGGGCAGTAGTCAACGCAGTCGCCGCAACTCGCGCACTTCTCCGCGTCAATCCAAGGCTTGGACTGGGAGTGCATCTCGAGTTTGCCGGCCTTGGCGGCCAGGCCCATGGCGAGGTTCTTGATGACGCCGCCGAATCCCGCGACCATGTGGCCTTTGAAGTGAGCGAGGTTGATGAGGTAGCGGATCTGGCGCAGGCCGTGCGCCAGCCGGGCGGATGGGACCAGGGGTGAATCGAGCGGCACGCGGTATGACCGTTCGCCGTGCCGGCCGTCGAGAATCTCGATTGGGGCCAGCACGTTCCCGATGGTGAAGCCGTGCTCGTGCGCGAGCTTGAGGTGTTCGCTGGCCACCTGGCGCCGGCCGCGGTAGAGAGCGGTCGTTTCGATGACGACCGGCTGGAGGTTGTAGTAGCTGGCCGCGACCGCGGCGGCCCGCACAAACTCCGGTTTCAGGTGGTTCCGGTTGCCTTGTTCACCGAAGTGGACCTTGATGCCCACTTTCTTTTTCGGGCGCAGGCGTTTGAAGTAGCCCGACGCCTCGAGGATCGCGCCAACGCCCTCGGTCGCGCGCTCCGGCGGCACAAAGTAGACGGTTGCCGGGCTCACTGCCAGACTCCGGCGATGTGCGCTCCGCAGAACGCACACTTGCCGTCTTTGACGTTGTTCGCGGCGATCGAGTAGCCGCTGCGCTGGATCAGCAGCCTGCCGCAGGCCGGGCAATACGTGTTCTCGGCCGGGTTGCCCGGGACGTTGCCGACGTAGATGAACTTGAGGCCCTCCGACCTGGCGACCGCGACGGCCCGGTCCAGCGTCGCGACGGGCGTGGGCGGAGAACTCTGCATCCGGTACTCGGGATGGAAACGGGTGAAGTGAATCGGAACCGTGTCGCCGACATTCTCCCGTATCCAGCGGCACATCTTTCGGATGGTAGTTGAGTCATCGTTCAGGGCCGGGACAACGAGGTTCACCAGTTCGAGGTGGGCCTGACTCGCGGCTACAATCCGGCACGCTTCGAGAACGGGTTCGAGGGTCGAACCGCAGACGTTCTGGTAGAACTCGGGCGTGAAGCCCTTCAGGTCAATCTTGATGGCATCGACGGCGGAGCAGAGCCGCCTGAGCGGCTCGGGGTTGACGTAGCCGCCGGTGACAACTGCGGTCCGGATGCCTCGGGCCCGGGCGAGCCTGGCGATATCCATCAGATATTCGTAGAAGACCGTCGGCTCGGTGTAGGTGAAGCAGATGATGGGCGCTCTTTCCTTTTCGGCCAGCGCCACCACCTCGGCCGGCGAGAGGTCCTGGTTCGGTACGTCCTCGATTCGCGCCTGTGACAGTTCCCAGTTCTGGCAGTACTTGCAGGTCTGGTTGCAGCCGACGGTGGCGAGCGTAATCCGCTCCCGGCCGGGCAGGAAATGGAAGAACGGCGCCTTCTCGATTGGTTCCTTGTTCATGGCGCAGGGGTGGCCGTAGACGACTGAGTACAGCCGTCCATCGTGGTTCTCGCGGGTCCGGCAGAATCCGCGCTGGCCGGGGGCGATGACGCACCGGCGCGGGCAGAGGTCGCAGGCGACGAGCTTGTTGACCAGCGGGTGATAGAAATCGGCCTCACGCGGCGCGGGGGACGAGGTGCGGGGGGCGGGGGAGCCGACCTCCAGCAGCAAGGTCGCGAGCACGAACAGGGCGGCGGACCTGACCATCAGCGGGACGCGAGAACGTGGACCAGAAAACCGACGATCGCGCCGACGAGGAAGATGCCGCCAGTCGAACCGCAGGCAATCAGCTTGGCCTCATTCGGCGCGTTCAGGACCTTTCCGTAGTCAATGGAAACCTGAGTGACTTTGCCGGCTTCTATTCTGAACGAACTCGTCCCGGCGTTGACCGCCGCGAGTCGCCAGAACGAGGAGAGCTTTGCGCCGATATTGCCCTGGCGGATGCGCCAGTAGACATCCTCCAGGCTATCGTTCGAGATGATCGAGACCGAGTGCTCGCCGGTCTTGAGCTTGCGCATCTCGACCGGCGTCCGGCCCAGGTACTCGCCATCGAGGTAGACGGCGATGCCGACTGAATTCGACCTGACGGTGAGGTAGCCGGAATCAGCCGGAGCGACGCCCGACAGGAGTAGAGCGAGACAGTATCCCAGCACGACTAACAATAGCCGATTGACGGGGCGAAGTCAAACCGACTTGCCCGAACCTGCGTTCCGACCGAAACCTGCCTACTGCCGGACCCGGGTGTCGGCGACGACCCAGTCGCCGATTAGCTTCAGTGCCGACGGCGCAATTGTCTCTTCGATCTTCGCGTACTCGCTCACCCCGCCGGTGTTTGCGGTCTGGAACAGGTGGTTCAGGCCCGGCAGTTCTTTGACCAGAAAGTCCTTGTTGCCGCCGGCCTTGAGCGCGGCCTCGATTGCCGCAAGGTTCTCCTTGGGGGCGACCTGCACATCCTTTTCGCCGTTGATCGCCAGCACCGGCTGCCGAAGCTTCGCTAATGCCGGGCGCGGGTCGTAGTTCAGGAAATAGCGGAACCACGGCGTGAGCACCTGCTTGACCTGCTGGTCTACCGCCTGGCTGGCTGTGTCGGCCGGGCTGAGCTGCGACATCGCCTGTCTGAGCAGCAGCTTCATCTTCGCTGCAACGGCTGCGCTATCCATGTTGGACCTGGCCAGGTCGAGCAGGGCACGTTCGGTGACCGCGGTTTTCTTCAGGGTCGAGTCGGCCGCGCCTTCGGCCCTGGCAACAAGCTGGGACTGCAGCATTATTACCGAGTCGCCTCGAACGCCGGGCCCGGCCATCAAAACTACGAACGCGACGTCGGGCGCCTCGTTTGCTGCAATCGGAGCGATGATGCCGCCTTCGCTGTGGCCGAGCAGCCCGATGCGCTTCGGGTCGATGTCCTTACGGGTCTTGAGATACTCGAATTCCGCCTTTGCATCGGTAGCAAGGTCAGCGGTAGTTGCGGTCTTTGCGTCACCGGTGGACTTTCCGACGCCGCGGTCGTCACAGCGGAGCACGGCGATTCCCTGCCGGGTCAGGTAGTCTGCCAGCACCAGGAACGGCTTGTGTCCAAAGACCTCTTCGTTGCGATTCTCCGGACCGGAGCCGGTGATGAGGACTACAGCCGGAAACGGGCCGCCCGAGTCGGGTTCGGTCAGGGTTCCGGCGAGAGTGATGCCGGCGGCCTTGTTTTCGACCGTGACTTCCTCTTCCTTGTATGGGTACGGGGGCTTCGGCTCCTGCGGCCGGTTCGCCTGTTCGACCTTCTCGATGCGCTTGAGCACGAGCGGGAGGGTTGTGCCTGCCTGGGTCCAGGTGCCCTCGATGGTGCTGTCGTTCTTCAAAGTTCCCTCGAACCCGCCGGCTATGCTCTTAACCGCGAGCTTCAGCCTCCCGTTGGTGAATGAGCAATCATCGACCGGAATGCCGGTAGCGCCCTGGTCCGGGCTGTCGAGGGTCGCTGAGAGCTTACCGTCGTCGCCCTTGTTGATATGGAACACGACCCGGAGTTCGGTCCCCGGTACTTTGAGTGTGCCCTGCCAGAGGCCGGCGACCCCCTTGGCCGGGCCTGCCTTGCAGCCAGTGACGGGCAACAGCATACACACCAGAACCGGAACGAGGATACTTGCGAGCCAGCGCGACTTCGATTGTTTCATAGCCGCATTCTAGACCCCGCCGGTTCGGTAGTCAAGCTGCTGCCCGGATGGGCAGCACGGGGGGGGCAGGCTATGACCGGCTCACGGCCTCGCGCAGGACGGCGATGTCTATCCTCTTCATCTTCGTCATTGCCTCGGCCGCCCTTGCCGCACGGTGCGGTTCCGGATCGACGAGCAGCTCCATCAGCGCGTCAGGAATCACCTGCCAGGAGACGCCGAACCGGTCCTTCAGCCAGCCGCCGGCGCTCTCCTCGCCGCCGCCCGCCAGCAGTCGTTCCCAGTAATAGTCCACCTCGGCCTGGTCTCTGCATCGCACCAGCAGTTGGGATGTCTCGGGCGGTCTATAAACCGACCCCCCGCCCAGAAGCATCACGTCCTGCCCGTCGAGACGTACGGCCGCACTAGCCACGCTCCAGGCGTCGGCGGGCGACCCATCGGGATGGCGGCTGACACCCACGACCCGGGAATCCTTGAAGACAGAGGCATAGAACCTGGCTGCGTCTTCCACTCCGCCCGAAACCCAAAGGAAGGGCATCAGCCGTATCCTCGGCGTGCCCGCGACATCCAGACTGGCCGCAGGCAAGGTGCCTTCAGACTTCGCTGTCACGGTTTCGCTCTCGGCCGTTTGCGGCGTGCCGATGAGTGGGGCATCGGGCTCGGCCGGCGGCGTCGGAGCAGCGGGCTGCTCGGGCAGGGCTTCGCCGGCGACAGCCGTTCTATCCTCCTCGGCACGGGGGACAGCTTGGGGCTCGGCCACCGTTACGGGGATGACAGGCTGCACGGCTGCCGCCTCGCTCGCGGGCATTGAGACTGGCTGCTCGACAGGTAGCGGGACCTCCGGCAAGGCGGCCGGCAGCGCGGCATCAGGCTTCAGTGTCGGGACCTCGCCGGCAGCGGGCATTCCTTTCTCTTTTGCGGAAGCGCCCGCCGTCGCGTCTTGCTCATTCGCGGCAGGAGTTGCGTCGGCCTGAACCGGCGCTGGAAGGGTCACCGGCTGCACTGCCGCAATCTCACCCAGCGGCGGCAGGCCCTGCTTCTCCTCGGCAATCGGGACACCGAGCATGGCCGTGGGCTCAGACGCGACAGGCTGCGCCGGCGCGGTTCCGCTGGCTGCCGTGGTATGCTCCTGTTGTTCGGGAGCGTCGGGCTGAGGAAGCGCTGGCTGAGTCGTTTCTATATGCGGTGCAGTTTTTTCTTCCGAGGGAGTCGGGACATCGGGTTTGGCCGGCTGCGCTGGGGTAGCCGGCTGCGGGGTTGCGACGTCGCTCACGGGCGTTGGGCCCTGCTCCTTGGCGATAGGGGAAACCTCGGACTGAACCGGCGGCGCAGGAATGACAGGCTCCACCGGAGCCGCCTCGCTGGTCGGGGTCGGTTCTTTTCCGGTTGCCGGAGTCGGAACCTTGGTTTCGACCGGCGTGGGGGGAGTGTCCAAGTGCGGGGTTATTGTCTTGGCCGCGGGTGTTGAGTTCGGTTCCGCATCGGGACGCTGTGCCTCTGGCCTGACCGGTGATGCCGGACGAACCGGTCTGGTGACTGCAATCCTGCTCGCGGGCGTCAGGTCCAGTCCTTCTACCGGGCTAGAAATGTCAGAGGAGGCGACGGGTCTCGGGGGCTGCGCGGTCGTGGCGTCACTTGGGGGTGTCGGGCCCTTCTTGCCGGCCTTGGCCGGTGGTCTTGCGGGCTGGACGGGCGCCGGCACAAGGTCTCCACATTCGGCGCGCGCGGCGGCCGACAGCCCGCTGACCTCGTTCCTCACCTTAGCCGCATACTCGGCGTCCTGTCCCCATTCGGAGTCCGGTCGGCCGCTGAGGAGCGCAAGACACGCCTGCTCGGTCGTCAGGAACCGCTTGCGGGCGACCTCGTCGGATGGCGACTGCTTTAGCGTGTCGTAGGCGGCCTGCAGCCGGACATAGTGGTTCATGAGCTGCGTCCACGCTCTCCGCGGGTCGGCATCGGGCTTCTGTGAACGCGCGAGATTGAAGTTGAAGAAGAGAAACACTGCCAATCCCAGCATCAGCGTCAGCGTGAACCACATCGGCAGACGCAGAATCACCGACAGGACCGGCAGACCAACGACAACGGCCACCCGCAGCAGCGAAGAGCGCCGCTTAGTGCGCCCCGCGGGTGCCTGCTCAGAGCCAGACGTATCACTTACCGGCACTTAGCCTCCTCAAGCGAATCTCGACGGATGGACCAGCGACAACGGCCCGTCGCTCGTTCGACTTCACCAAGTCGGTTGCATTGTAGGACTAGCGGACTGCTATGTCAACGGTCCGGAAACGCCAGATGCAATCTCGGAACCGCGGGGCCGTTCCCGGGGTCCTCGCACATTTCCCACTCCGGCGTCTGACCGCAGACCCGGCCTCGGCGCCCCGGTGATTTGAGCCTCGCGCAAGCAGGCGGCCGGCAGAGAACATCAGCGACTGGCGATTGGAGGTTGACTGACGGGTACGGATGTCAAACGGTTGCCTCCTTGGGCGAGGCGACTGGAACCGACCATCCCCGGAGGCTCTTCAACTACGTATCCCATGTATCGGTATGCCCGAAGACGATTCCGGTACATCTTCAGAGTCATCGCGCAACTTGTGTCAACGTAGTCGTACACGAGAACATCCTTCTTTCCCGCGCTTGGCCGCTGCAATCTCCCTGCATACTGGACCAGTCGTCCCTTGAACGAGATGGGCAGGGCCATGAAGAGTGTATCCAGTGCCGGCAGGTCAAATCCCTCTCCAATCAGCGATGCGGTCGATACGAGACAAGCCTTCTGTTTCTCTTCGATTGCCGTACGCAGCTCGGACATCATCCTCTTTCGCTCGGGCAAAGGCACTTCCCCGTCCAACCTGAACATGCGAATGTCGGCCCCGCTGCTTTGCCCCTGGATCGCCTCGCAGAGCGACTGCAGGTGTTCTTTCCGGTCGGAGATCACGAGCGGTACCCTGCTCTCAAGGAGCGCTCGTACCACGTCGCCGGCGATCATCTCGGTCCGCGCGGCGTCCCTGACAAGGTAATGCCAAACAACGTGAAACGCGGCCATGGGGCCAGCTTCCTCAGGTATGCTGAATCCTGTTTCACGGACCACCACTCGCTTCGGCACGTCACCAATTTCCAGCGTCCGGACCTCGTGGCGGATCGGCCCGCACTGGAATTGAATTATCTTCTGAAGTCCGTCCTTGCGGTAGGGCGTAGCCGTAAGCCCCAGCACGAATCTCACCGGCAATTGCTTAAGCACCTGTTCGAAGGACAGTGCCGGTATGTGATGGCATTCGTCCACGATGACCTGTCCGTAGTGTGGAAGGACATCGCTGAGGGCGGAGGCACGACTCAGTGTCTGGAGCATCGCGA
The DNA here is from genome assembly GCA_964485845.1 of uncultured bacterium. Classification (GTDB taxonomy): domain Bacteria; phylum Hydrothermota; class Tepidihabitantia; order Tepidihabitantales; family Tepidihabitantaceae; genus UBA2258. The sequence continues at coordinate 12,785 of CAZAKP010000011.1, forward strand.
TGTCCACCCTGCCGGTCGCACGCTTCTTGGTCCCCGACAGCAAGCCTACTTCTTCTTCGGCCACGTTCAGGAACTGCGAGAGTCTGCTGCGCCACTGCTCTACCAGCGGCTGACGGTGCACCAGGACCAGTGTGGGTGTTTTGCGCGCCGCCACCAGCGCGCACGCGACAACCGTCTTTCCGGCTCCCGGCGGGGCCACGAAGACCGCGAACTCGTGCTTTTCCAGGGCATGCACGGCTTCCGTTTGCTCGGGTCTGAGTGTGCCCTGGAATTCAACAAGCATTCGCTTCAGATGCTGCCGCTCATCGGTTACGCGCACCCTGGCGCCTGCGGAACTCAGAATCCGAACGGCTCCGTCGAGGACTCCGCGAGGCAAGACGAGTCGGTCGGCCTGCAATTCGCCGCTGAAGACTATCCGGGGATGCGGATACGTCGGCAGGCGCATCCGATTCAGTTTGTAGAACTCCGGATTAGGAAACGCAGCAAGCCGTTTCAGACGGCCAACCAAACGGGACGGGATTCCGCCCAGCGGGATGGCTATCTGCGAACTGAGTCGAATGGCGACAGGTACGCCTGCCATCCGTGGCTCGGATTCGTCTTCCCTGGGGATGACCAGGCAGTCCTCGATGGGCGCGCCTGACACGGTGTCTTCCGGCCCACCGTCGCGGACCACGACCGCGCCCGTCGCGCCGGCCTGATGGATGACCGATTCAACGTCGGCGGAGCTGAGACGGCGAACCTGCGAAAGATACTGCCACTGGTCCGGCAATGGTTCAAGAGCCGAGGTCAGAAACACGCTGTTTCCCTTTTCTCTCGGCACCCTCTGCAGTGGCAGCGCTATGAGATTTCCGAAACCGCCTTTGGGCAGGAAATCCTGATTCGGGAAGAACCGGTCGAAGCTCCCGAATCCCATCAGTGGCGACCGGTCAACCGTTCGCGCAAGGATCAACGTCCCGAGCTGCCGCGCGAGTCGCGCCGGCACCGGTTCGCAGAAGAAAAGCCAGGCATGAGCGCCGTTCCCGGAGCGCGATCTCTCGACCGCCACATCCACTCCAAGCTCGGCCCCGGTTCGTTGATATGCCAACACGTTCTCTTGCCATCCCTGCCCGTCGAAGTCACACGCAAGGAAGATGCATGTGTCGTCGGCCCGAATGGCATAAGTCCCTATTGTGCAGTTGCCCCGAAGGTGGGTTTCGGCGACCTCGTTGTCCAACGGCAGAAAAGCCCGGCCAGGGCACTCGGAGCATTTCACCTGCGGTTTCTGACAGACCCCACGAACCCACTCGTTTCGACACGCCGGCGCATAGCCCTTCGTGCCCTTGCGTGAGTTCTCCCATAGCCTTGGGAACACGTCGAGCCGACAACCAAACAAGCAGAGGAACAGAGCCACCCGGTCTTCGGCAGTTGCTGGAACCTCTACCGCCGCAGGCCGTCCAAGTGGCTCAACATCCTGTGACGAGTCACGCTTCAGCGCTTCAAGCCGCTCCGTCAGCGCACGCCGCTCGGCGTCAAGCAGTCTCAGCCGCTGCTCCAGTTCGGCCACCTCCGCCTGATGCTCAGCCATTAGGCCTGCCCTTCACGTCCAGGCGTTTCTTCCGCGATATTCTGTACCCATGACCGCGCTGCCTGGTCCATCTGGTCGTGAGTTCGGCTGCGTGAGCTTACGTACCGGTCGCAGAACCTAACGGTCACGTCGTAGATGAGCTGGGCCTTCCGGAAACTCACCAGCTTCCGGTACCCACCGTACCTCGGAATCAGCGGCTCAGGCATCGTCATGTCAATCCTGCTTGACCAGACTCGCCATCCTGTCTCTTATCGCCTCGACGTGGGCGCCCCGCGTTGTTCACCGCCATTCCGTGCGGCGCTTCAGTATTTCGGTTATCAGTCCGTTGACTGCGTCTTCGATGCCGGGCGGCGCGGCGTTCACCATGATTGCGAGCGCGAGATCGCGGTCCAGGAAAACCAGTGCGGTGCAGTAGAACGTGCCGGCACTGCCGTTGTGGAAGCTGACCGGACGGCCCTCGTACTTCCCTTTGACCCAGCCAATCGAGTAGCGGACAAGAGTGTCTCCGCAGGTATGCAGGAACCGGCAAGTCGCCGACCGGATGACGGTGTCACGCCCGCTTAGCCCGAGCAGGTTGACCTGGAGAAACCGGGCGTAGTCGCCAATCGACATGTTGACGTCGCCGGCTGCGGCACAGACGTCCGGCATCCGATACTTCTCGTGCGGGTCGTGAGGAACGAGCTGGCCGTTCACCGCGTCACAGTAGTGACCCCAGGGTTGTGTAGCTTCGTCGAAAGCCGGCCAGCCGAACCGACCGTCGATCCCGGCGCGAGCGAACAACTCGTCGGCCATCAGTTGTTCCCAGCTTCTTCCGGCCGCCCGCTCAAGCATCGCCGCCGCGACCGCGAAGCCACCGTTCGAGTATCGATATCCGAGCACGGTGTCTGGACTGACCGGTGGCTGCCGCAGAAGCCAACCGGCAAATGCCAGGCGCCGTGAACCGATATCTCCCTTAAATGCTGCGACCGGCTTGAACTCGGCGCCCGACATCATCGGCACTATTCCAGCTCGGTGAGTAAGGAGGTCGAGAAGCGTCTTCTTCCGGTATGCCGCGCGAGCGCTGGACTTGAATCTGGGAAGCGCGTCAACAATTCTTGTGTCCCAGCTTATCAGGCCTCGCTCAACCAGGGCGGCCGCCACGAATCCGGTCATCGCCTTGGTGTTGGATCCCAGGTGAAATCGGTCGTCGAGCCGGACCGAGTCGTCGGTACCCAGCCGTCTGATGCCGACGGCGCCAATCTCGAGAACTGAATCGCCGGTCACCACCGCCGCAGCGACTGCCGGCAGCCCGTACTCGCTCCGCCAGCCAGCGAGTTGATCAAGAAGTGCACGCGAGCCATTCCCTAAGACTGTCCCGGCCGATAACAGCAGCAGAGCCACCGCGAGCGCTAATGTCCCGACCACAGGGTGAATTCCGGGCAACCGTTGTGCCTCGCAGTCAGGAAACGGGACCTTGCGGTTCTGGTCGAAGTGGTCAACCAGCCGTTTGACGGCGTCGGGTGTGGTTCCCATTGCGCCTGAGCATATGTCAGCAGGGCTGGAAGTCAAGGCCAACGCCCGGATGACCAGCGGGGGTAAGTTCAATCATTGGATACAAGCCCGCGAAGGCGTGAAGCCGCCTAACCTCCTGAAGAATCGAGCGCTAGGTCGCATTCCCGAAAGTCCACACCCCCGCCCGGGGGATAGCCCTCCCAGTTGCAGTCGAGATCGCTCTGACGGTTGTCTACGGAGTCGTTCTCCCGGTTGCCTGCACTGCTATCCTGTCCGTTGCTTCCTCCGCAGTTCGGCCCGCTGCTCCGCCGGTTGCTCACCCCGTTGTCCTGACGGTCGTCCCGCAGGTTGTCCGGACCGTTGCGGCCCGAGTCGTTCTCCTCGTTGCTCTCCTCGCAGTTCCGAACACTGCTCCGCCCGTTGTCAGGAGAAAAGCCGTTTGAGCTGCTCTGAGGGTAGCTCAGGCCGATGTTCTGTCGGTTGTTCGCAGGACTGCGGCCTCAAGTGCCTTCCGGGCCGCTAGTGCAAGGTGCCGAAGTTGTGTATAATCTGCGGGCAGCAATCTAGCAGAGGAGAGCATGATGCGTACTGTTGTCTTCCTGGTATGTCTGTTCGGCGCGGCCGGCATGCTGCCGGCCGCGAATATCCTGCCGAATTCGTCGTTCGAGAACTGGCTGTTTGGAATACCGGTCGGCTGGCTGACTTCCCAACTGCTCTACCCGGGTTCGGCGGTACAGGATTCGGTCAGCAGCCACACCGGCATCTGCAGCGTGAAGCTCACCAGCACTGATACGGCGGCGTTCGTCACGACTGCCGTCGCGGTCACGCCCGGTCGCAGCTATTACTTTTCCGGGTACGCGCTGGTGGCGGGGACTCTGGGCGGTTCGTTCGCGCTTTTGTTCCTGACGGCGCAGGGAGACACTCTGGGCAACCCCGTGCTGCTGCCGGTCTACTACTCAGGGTCTGAATACCATGAGTACAATACCTGGGTGACCGCACCCGAATCCGCCGCCGGCCTGGCGGTTGCGTTCGCCACTCTCGCCGGACTGGAGGCGAACATAGATGACATGACCCTGGACGATACCACGTCGGGCGGCGTCGAGGAATCTCCGGCGCTTGCGCGGGTGGCCGGTACTGGCCCGCGCAAGGTCCTTTCCGTCGCCGGGTCTTCGGACTTCGCTGCCGGCCCGGCGGCTTCGTACGATGCTATCGGACGCCGCGTGGCCGGCCGGCCGCGCAGCGGCGTCTACTTTGTGATGCCAGAGAGGTAGGCGCGAATGGCAACGGTTGAGTTCTACGTCGAGGAACGCGACGGCGGGTTCGTCGCCCGGTCGTCGTGCGGCTGCATCATGACCGAGGCGGCGACGCTGGAGGAGCTCTACACCAACGTGCGCGAGGCCGCGGCGTGTCACGCCGAGGAGTGCTCGCAACCCCGGGCAATCAAGCTGCGGTTCGTGAAGGTCGTGCGGGAAGAGACAATTACGCCGTGAAGCTGCCGCGGGATGTCTCGGGCCAGGACCTCGCGCGCCGGCTCAGGCCATTCGGCTATGATGTGACCCGTCAGGTGGGCAGCCACATGCGCCTTAGCACGCAGGAACGCGGAGTACACCACGTGACCATTCCGGCCCACGATGCGCTGCGCGTCGGCACGCTCGAGTACATCCTGGACAGCGTTGCCCATCATCTAGGGTTGAACCGACCGGAGTTGACGCTCAGGGTCTTCGGAGCGCAGTGAGCCTGCGCGGCGCGCTGCTGGCCTGGATTGGCCTGATGGGAGTCGCCGCGACCGCAGCCGTTTTCATCCTGCTGCGGTTGTTCCCGCGCGCCTTCGCCGAAAACGGGCCTTCGGTCGTCTGGCCGTGGCGTCGAGATGCGGCCGGGCCCGCGCGGGTCAGAAGTTGGCTGCTCCTTATTGTTGCCATCGTCTCGGTTTCGGTCGCAGTTGTCGGCATCGTCTTCGTCCTGCTCTAGCTTCGCCAGTTCGCCAGTCTTCATGTCCTTGTGGCGGATTCCCGCCCCGGATTCAGCAGACGCACGTGCCGTTTGCGCAAGGCTGCCATTCGAGTAGCATCTTCGGCCTTGGTACAAGAGCGACGTCTCAGCTACGTTGACCTTTCCGGTCATCTCGGTCGCGCCATCTGGCAGATATCCTGGCCGGTGATGATCGGCCAGGTTCTCTATACGATGCTGACCGTGGTCGATATGTTCTGGGTCGGCCGGCTGGGTCCCGGTCCCGCTACGGTCGCTGCGGTCGCGCTGGCCGGGTCGGTGCTCGGCGTGCTCTATTCGCTCGGCCAGGTCTTTGCCGTCGGCGTTCTCGCTACCGCGTCACGTGCAGCCGGGGCCGACAGCAAGACCGGTGTCCGCGAGAGCCTGCGTCACGGGCTGGTCCTGTCCGTACCATTCTCGGCCCTGCTCGCCGTGGTCGGCGCGCCGCTCGCCGGCCTGATCCTGCGCTGGTTCGGCGCGGCGCCCGAAGTCGTAGTGGCCGGGCGTGCGTACCTGGCGATTCTCCTCGCGGTGCTGCCCGGCTTCTTTGCCGGCATGATTCTCTACTCGGGGTTCCAGGCTCTGGGAGATACCCGGACGCCGATGCTGATATCGCTCGCCACCAACGTGGTGAACCTGGTACTCGACCCGATCATGATCTTTGGCTGGCTCGGCGTCCCGCGGATGGCGGCGGCAGGCGCGGCGTGGGCAACCATCATCTCGCAGTCCGGCGGGCTCGTGGCGATGGCGGTGATTCTGCATCGGCAGGGTCTCCTGACGCTGCGCGGGCCGGTACGAATCGGCGCCGTAAAGACGATCTTGAAGATTGGGGGACCGGCCGGCCTCCAGGCAATCACGCGGCCCCTGACCGGCATGCTGATGTTCGGCATCGTGACCCGCTTCGGTACTGCAGCAACCGCGGCCTTCGGCATCGGGCTCAGGCTGCTGCAACTGATGTACATCTACCTTGGCGGGCTGGCGTCGGCCGGGCAGACCCTCGTGGGTCAGAGCCTCGGGCAGCGAAAACCGGAGCTTGCACTTCAGGTCAGCCGGCGTGTGCTGGCGATTGCCTCCCTGCTGCAGCTTGCGGTGATGCCGGTGCTGTTCCTCGCCGCGCCACTGCTGGTTCGGGTGTTCAACTCCGATTCAGACGTGGTGCGATACGGCACCGAGTACCTGCGCGTGCTCACGCCGATGCTCGTCGTGCTCGGGCTGTCGACCGCGTGGGACAGCGCGCAACGGGGAGCCGGAGCGACCCGAAACCCGATGGTTGCCGCGCTCGTCTCCAACTGGATGGTCAAACTCCCGGCCGGGCTGCTTTTCGCCCGCGCCATGGGGCTCGGAGTCATCGGCGTCTGGCTTGGTATCGGTCTCTCGATAGTCATGGAGGCCGGGATACTGGCAATTGGCTACTACCGGAATCGATGGATACACAACGTGGTCGAGTGGGAGGGCGTGTGAGGAAATCCAAACGAATTCAGAAGTCAGAAGGCAGAATGCATAAGGCAGAAGTCAGGGTCTCGGAGGGCCTAAAGCCGCCAGCCGTCAGTCGTAAGCTGTTCGTCCGGCCGGTGACGATGGCGGACAAGCCTGCGGTCCTGGGGGTTTCGTCGCGTATCTGGGAAGGTAACGACTACGTGCCGCTTTTCTTCGACCGCTGGGTGAAGGAAGGCGGATTCTGGGCGGCCGAGTTGCGAGGACGATTGGTCGGATACGGCAAGGCCACGCAGTTATCGTCCGGAGAATGGTGGCTCGAGGGGTTGCGCGTCGATCCGGATTGTCGGAGGCGGGGGATAGGGAAGGAGCTATCGCGCCAGGTGGTGGAAAGGACGCTCGACCTGCGACCAGCCTCGCTCCGTCTGGCGACCGCCGATGTGAACCATGAATCGCTCCACATCATCGAGACTGTGATGAAGTTCAAGCCATTCGCGCAGTACCGTTTCTTTGTTGGTGAGCCCGCAGAGCCGTTCTCCGGTGAGCGACTCGCGAGGCCTTTGGCGGCGGAGGTGCTCGATTACCTGAACCGGAGTCCGGAACTCAGCGCAAGCAAAGGCCTGCTTGTTTACACGTGGCTGTTCCGGACTCTCGACCGGCGGTATGTGGCCGAGTTGGTGAAAGCCGGATATGTGCTGGGATACCGGTCCGGCAAAAGCCTGGCCGGAGTGTTAGTGCTCAGACCGCACCGGTATCATGGCAACGACCTCGACATCTCTTTCGCAGGTGGAGATAAGAAGGCGCTCGCGGCCTTCGGTTCCTTCATATCGCGAGTAGCGTGCGACTGCGCCACGAAGAACATCAGCGGCATGGCGGCGAGTGAGGAGATGGCGGCGGCGTTCACGTCTCTTGGTATGAAGCTGCATCCGCACATCAGCAGGGTTCTCGTCTACGACTATCCGATTTGACGTCCATGTCCTGGGGACGAAGTCCGACCGGCGACTCAGATTCGGCACCGCCTTAGCCGAGCGAGGTCGGCCCGCGCTGTTTCTCTGACCCAAGAGAACGGCCGGGCGCATGGTTAAATACGCCCGGCCGGAAACGCCTGAGACTACTTGACCTCGGCGAAGCGGGGCTTGGCGAACACGACCCGACCGACGTCGGTGTCCAGCCCGCCCTGGATTACGACCTCCATTTCCTGGCCGACGGCGTTAGAGCCTCCGGCCACAACGACCTTGATTCCGCCCTCAAGGTAGCCGATGCCTTCATCCGATTCCTTGCCCTTTTTGGCAATCCGGACACGGATTTCGTTGCCCGGCAGGTAGGTTGGCCGGAAAAGGTTGTAGATTTCGGTCGTGGTGACCGCGTTGCCGGCACCGACGGCTGTCTTCAGGTCCGGGTCGGCGGTGACCAGCGTGGCCTTGTTCTTGCGCACCGCCGCCAGGAGCAGGTCTTTCTTGAGCAGGGTCCTTTCGAGCTTAACCGTCACGCCGGGAATGGCCTTGAGTCGTTCGATTGTCTCCCAGGCGCGGCGCTTTGCGTGATCGTTTCCGCCCTTGTCGGTCGGCTTTTCAGGCTCAGGCAGGAGCAATTTGCCTTGCATCAGGCCAAACGCGACGAAGTCTGCGATGCGCGGGTCGGTCAGTGTTTCATAGTCGATGACGTACGTTTTCTTGTTGCCGAAAAGCATTACTCCTCCGCCCCGGGCAGGTACCCGGAGGCGTACGACCGGAGACCGGCGAACGGGACCGGGCGAAGCCAGAAGCTTGAAGCGAGATTGCAGAAGCTGGAGTGTTTCGAAGCTCTGCCTTCCGGTTTCTGAGTTCTGAGTTCTGAATTGTCCGTTCGGTTCTCGGGTCGCTACTGGTTATTCCGGCGCGGACGGATGAGGAATCACGCCCGAAGTCAGAAGGCAGCGGATTCTGAACTGCTGCATTCTGCATTCTGGTTTCTGACTTCTGAATTCGTTTGTGCCGCATGACGCGTCGGTGGTCCGGTGCAGGCGCGCTAGAATTCAGGAACTTCACCGAGCGCCTCGCGGACCGTATCAACTGGCTTCAGTTCTGCCCCGGCAACGTGCGTTCTCTTGGTGACGCCGCGCCGGGGTACGATTACATTGGTGAATCCAAGCCGTGTCGCTTCCGCGATGCGCGATTCGGCGCGGGCGACCGAGCGGACCTCGCCGCCCAAGCCGACCTCGCCGATGAACACCGCGTTCTGGGGCAACGGCTGATTGCGGATCGAAGACGCGAGCGCCGCGATGACCGCGAGGTCGGCCGCAGGCTCCTGGATCTTCAGGCCGCCGGCGATGTTGACGAAGATGTCCTGCCCGGCGGCTGAGATTCCGGCCCGGCGCTCGAGCACGCAGAGGAGCATACTCAGGCGCCGCGCGTCGAACCCGGTGGCGACGCGCTGCGGCAGGACAAAGGGCGTGGACGCGGCGAGCGCCTGGATCTCGACGAGCAGGGGCCGGGTGCCTTCGATGGTTGAAACGACCGCCGACCCGGAGACGTCCGCTCGGCGGCCGGAGAGAAAGAACTCGGAAGGGTTGGCGACTTCGGCGAGACCGGACTCGGTCATCTCGAAGACGCCGATTTCGTTGGTCGAGCCGTACCGGTTCTTGGCGGCACGGACGATCCGGTATTGCTGGAACCCCTCGCCCTCGAAGTACAGCACGGTATCGACCATGTGTTCGAGGGTGCGGGGGCCGGCAACGGCGCCGGACTTGGTGACGTGGCCGACGATGAACGTAGTCACCGTTCTCGACTTGGCGAGCCGGAGCAGTTCGGCCGTGCATTCGCGTACCTGGCCGACCGAGCCGGGGGCGCTCGTGAGGCTTGAGCGGAACATCGTCTGGATGGAATCGACAACGAGCAGACCGGGCTGGATTTCCTCGGCCGCGGCAAGAATCTCATCGAGGTCGATTGCGCACAGAATGTAGATGCTTTCGGCGCTCGCGGACAGGCGCTCGGCCCGCAGGCGGACCTGCTCAGCCGATTCTTCACCGGTGACGTAGAGCACCTTGGTGCCGGCCTTGGCCAGCTCGTTGCAGACCTGCAGGGTGAGCGTGGACTTGCCGATGCCGGGCTCGCCGCCGATGAGGAGGAGCGAGCCGGGGACGAGGCCGCCGCCGAGCACGCGGTCGAGCTCGCCGATGCCGGTTGAGCTGCGCCTTGCCGATTTGGACTGGACCTGGCTGAGCTTGACCGGGCGGGCGCCGGTCGTCGAGACCCGGACGCGCTCGTTCACCTTGCCCGCGCGCCTCGTCACTCGTTGTTCCTCTACCAGCGTGTTCCACTGGCCGCAGGACGGACAGCGGCCAAGCCAGCGCGGTGTCTCGAACCCGCAGTTCTGGCAGACGAACACCGATGATTTCATGCGGGGCGAGGGCGGGGGACGAGGGCAGAAGCCAGCAGGCAGGAGTCAGAAGGCGGAATGCCGAAAGTTGTCAGCCGTGGGCCGTTAGCTGTCATCATTCCGGCAGTGCGTCTTCCGCTTCTTCCCCTTCGGATGGCGGTGGCGGCTCGGGGAGTTCGTCGCCCATGCGGTTCTCAAATCGCATGCAGTCGGGGAGGAAGACGAGCTTCAGGGTGTCAGTTGGGCCGTTGCGTTGCTTGGCGATGATGAGCTCGGCCTCGCGCTCGGTATTCGGGTCCAGTTCCTCGCGGCGTTTGTAGGCCGCCTCGCGGTAGAGGAACAGGACAACATCCGCGTCCTGCTCGATGGCCCCGGACTCGCGCAGGTCGGCAAGCATGGGACGCTTGTCCTCGCGACGTTCGGGCGAGCGGGAGAGCTGGGAGAGGACCACGACCGGAACGTTAAGCTCTTTGGCCATGGCCTTCAGCGCGCGGGTGATGTCGGATATTTCCTGCTGGCGATTGGCTTCGCGGCGACGGTTGGTCGCCTCCATGAGTTGCAGGTAGTCGACGACGACCATGCCGAGCGGCTGTTTGGACCGGAGCCGGCGGGCACGAGCTCTCATATCGAGCGCGGTCAGACCGGACGAATCGTCGATGTAGATCCTCGCGTCGTTGAGGTGGCCCAGCGATGCAGCGAGACGCGTGCGCTGGCGCGGGGTCAGCATCCCCCGCCGAAGGGCGTGCATGTTGAGGCCCGCTTCCGCGCACATCATACGCTGGGTGAGGGCTTCAGCCGACATCTCCAGGCTGAACACCGCGACCGGCACCGGCTGCCGGGTGTTGGCGCGGGAGGCGATATTCAGGGCCAGCGCCGTCTTGCCCATGCCGGGACGGCCGGCGATGATGATGAGCTCGCCTGGCTGCAGACCGCTCGTGCGCTCGTCAAGCTCGGTGAAGCCGGTTTCGACACCGGTTATCATCTTCTTTTCGCCGATTGCCTTCTCGACGCGTTCCATCTCGACATTGAGCAGCTTCTTGAGCTCCGAGAATTCCTTCCGGGACCCGGCCTGCTGGATTTCGAATATCTTCTGTTCGGCTTCCTCGACCAGGTCGTCAGCGCGACGGGACTCGTCGTAGCTGGCCTGGACAATCTCCGTCGCGGTGGTGATGAGCTGGCGCTGCACCGATTTCTCGAGGACGAGTTTGGCATGCTCCTCGCAGTTCGCGGTGGTCAGGACTCCCTCAAGCAGGTTGGACAGAAAAGTCTGTCCGCCGACCGCGTCAAGTTCCTTCATCCGCTTCAGCTCGCCCGAGACGGTGACGACGTCAGTGGGTGAGCTGTGGTCGAACAGCGTAAGGATTGCCTCGTAGACTCGACGGTGGGTTTGCAGGTAGAAGTCGGCGGGCCGCAGATACTGCATCACCGTGGTTACGGTCTCGGGGTCGAGCAACATCGCACCGAGGACCGCCGCCTCGGCCTCAAGTGCCTGCGGCGGCTTGCGGAGCGAGGATTCCGGTGCGGGCTCGGGGTTCATCGGTCTGTCCTCCGCGCGAGCAACTCCGCGATTTCCGCCACCAGCAATCGCGCGAAATCCGGCTTGGACATAGGTTTGAGGCCACGCAGATTGCCGGCGCGCGCTACTAGCCTTGCCTTGATCGTGCCGGAGCCAGCGGTGCTGAAGGGATTGGCGACAATGAGGTCGAGTTGTTTCTCTTCGAGCTTGGTCTGGGCTCGGGCTGGAGAGTCGTCGAGCGAGAATCCGACCACGACCGCGTGGTGACGGCGCCGGCTCACTTCTCTCAGGATGTCGGGCGTGCGCACGAGCCGGACGGTGAGCGCCGGGTCGTGGTGTTTGCCCTTCGCTGGACGCACCGGGCGATAGTCGGCGACCGCAGCGCACATCACCAGCACGTCGGTTCGGGGCAGTGCTGCGAGTACGGCGCGCAGCATCCTATCAGTCGTCCTTGCCTGCGTCACGGTCACGCCCGACGGCAGGGGAACGGACATCTCGCCGGCGATGAGGCGCACCTGGGCACCGGCGTCGATGAAGGCACGGGCGATTTCGATTCCCATCCGCCCGGACGATCGGTTCGTAATCACCCGGACCTGGTCGAGCGGCTCCTCGGTGCGGCCGGCGGTGACCACGACACGCACGCCGGAGAACAGGGGAGAGCGGCCAATCGCAGGTTCCTGCGCTGTAAGCGCGGCCCGGCACTGCTCGAAGATGGCAGCCGGCTCGGCCATCCTCCCCGGTCCGGAAGTGCCGCAGGCGAGTTCGCCCTCACCCGGAGATATGAATCGGTATCCAACTGCGGCCAACTGCCGGACATTCGTCGTCACCGCCGGGTTCTGCCACATGTTCGTGTTCATCGCCGGCGCAAACAGGACTCTTCCGTCCTGAACGGTCGTCTTGGGAACCGCGAGCAGGAGGGTCGAGAGCAGGTCGTCGGCGATGCCGGAAGCGAGCTTGCCGATAATGTTGGCGGTTGCCGGTGCGACGACCACGAGGTCGGCGGAGGTGGCGAGGTCAACGTGCTGGATTTCCGATTGCCGATTGCCGATTGGCGATTGCCGGTCAGGCGGACGTGATCTCGGGAAGAGCTCAAGCGCGACCGGGTGGCCGGTAAGGGCGCGGAACGATTCCTGGCCTACGAACTTACGGGCCGATTCGGTCATCACCGTCTGCACGTCCCAGCCGGCCTTGCGGAAGAGCCGCACCAGTTCCAGTGCCTTGTATGCGGCGATGCCGCCGGTTACTCCGAGCAGGACGCGGCGGGGCCTCGGCCCGAGAGTGTCGGGTGCCGGTTTGCCGCGCGAACGGGCGGCGCGGCGGACGCGCGGAGCCATGGTCAGGGCTGAGGGGCGACTAGAGCATCGGCTGCGGAACGAAGGGCATCCGGCTGATGGGCGGTTCCTCGAAGCCTTCGCGGGCGAGGGCTTCGATGTCCGCTTCGGTCATCTTCGCCCACTTGACCTGACCTTTGAGTGTCAGGTCGAGGGCATACTCATAGGGGCTGACCGGCAACTGGATTTCGTCTTTGTGCATCGATTCGATGACGCGCCGCGCCTCAAGCGCGGCGATGTTGACCGCCAGATACTTATTCGGGTAGCGGGTCTTAAGCGCTTCGGGTGAAGTTATTCTCATTTTCGTGGCCTCCTGCCTTCGGTTTGGGGCTTGGGACTTCGGGCGCGGGCGGTCGGACTCATCCGCGATGTTCGCAGCCGCTCGGCGCGGACAATCGCCAACACGTCGTCGACCGCGTGCTGCAGTCGGTCATTGACCACCAGATAGTCGAACTCGGGGATCGCCGCCAGTTCCGTCCGCCGGTCTGCCTCGCGCCGAGCTACTGCTTCAGCCGAATCGGTACCGCGACTGCGGAGTCGGCGTTCGAGTTCGTCCAGGTTCGGCGCGGAGATGAAGACACTGACCGTGCCCGGCAGAGCCCGGCGGCACGAGCGCATTCCCTGGATGTCGAGATCGGCAATCACGTCACGTCCGCGGCGGAAGCTTTCCACAATCGGCGCTCTCGGTGTGCCGTACCGGTGGTCGTAAACAACGGCACTCTCGAGCAGGCCGCCCTTCGATTCGAGCTGACAGAACTGCCTCTCCGAGTAGAAGAAGTAACTGCGGCCGTTCCTCTCGCCTGTGCGTCGCGGTCGTGTGGTGGCCGAAACCGAATAGTCGATATCGCGGCCTCGCTGAGCGACGGCCCGGCAGATAGTTGTTTTGCCGGCGCCAGAAGGCGACGACAGCACCACCAGGAAAGGGGAATGACGGATTTCGGACTTCGCAGTCCGGCGTTCGGAGTTCGCGCCTGCTTTACTCGACATTCCTCACTTGTTCCTTCAGCTTCTCGATTTCGCCTTTGATCTCGATGGCCCGGCGCGAGATGACCATGTCGCGGGCCTTGGCCGCAAGCGTGTCAGTCTCGCGCAGCATCTCCTGGGCGATGAAATCGAGCTTCTTGCCGGACGCGGACGATGATGTGAGCGCGCCGAGAAACAGTGAGCAGTGGCTCTTCAGCCGTACGCACTCCTCATGGATATCGACTTTCTCGCTGATAAAGGCGACTTCTTCAAGGATGCGCTTGGAGTCGGACTCGACGTTCAGGTCCCTGAGCTGGGCGAGCAGGTTCGCGCGTCGTTCCTTCAGGCGTTCCGGCACGCGCTGCTCGATGGCGCGGACCGCAGACCGGATCTTGGTGATGCGCTTCCTCAGGTCGCGGATCAACGCCGTGCCCTCAGCCTGCTGCATCTTGACCAGTCGGTTCAGGGCCTGGGCGATAACCGCCCGGCAGCGGTGCCAGAGCTTGCCCTGGTCGGCATCGGCCTTCTGCGGAGAGATAATGCCGGGAACCGCCAGCAGTGTGTCGAGGTCGACCTCGCCCGGAATCCGGTATTTGGTCTTCAACTCGCGTGACAGCCGCAGGTAGTCGCGGACCATCCGATGGTCAAGCGCCAGGGTCGGGGCTTCCGCGCTCTCGTCGAGAGAAACCTGGAGCTGGATATAGCCGCGGCGGACGCGGCGGCGGACCATGTCGCGGACCTCGCCTTCGAAGGCGGCAATCTGGGACGGCAGCTTGGCCACCAGTTCCAGATACTTGTGATTGACCGAGCGGATGTCGACCACGATCTTCGAGTTCCACGGCGGCAGAATCGCCTCGGCCCGGCCTACACCGGTCATGCTCTTAACCACTGGCAGCACTCCTCTCCGAAGATTCAGGATACAAGGCGCGGAATTCGGGATGCAGGATCAGTGCGGTCGGTCGTCCTGCTTTGTCCACCTTGCATACTGCATCTGTCATGCTTCTTCCTCATCTTCCAGCATCAGGGTCACCGGTCCGTCGTTTACCAACTCCACGGCCATGTGCGCGCCGAACCGGCCCGTGCGGGTCGGCACTCCCAGATACGACAGCTCGGACGCGAACCGCTCGTACAGCTCTCTCGCCCGCGCCGGCTCACCCGCCTTTGTGAACGACGGCCGCAGGCCCCGGCTGGTGTCGCCGTAGAGCGTGAACTGCGATACGACCAGCGCCTGGCCGTGCGTATCAAGCAGCGACAGGTTCATCTTGCCGGCGTCGTCGTCGAATATGCGGAGCCGGCAAACCTTGGCAGCCATCCGGCGACAGGTCTCTTCGCTATCTTCGCGGCCAACACCGACGAGGAGCAGCATCCCCGGCCCGATCTCGCCGGCGGTCTCACTGCCGACAGTGACTTTCGCCCTCGTCACGCGCTGTAACGCCACACGCATCTCACCTGACTTCCAGCACCGCCTTGGCCACGGCTGAGCCGAAAGCGCGTGCCTGGTCCGAGGAAGCCGCAGTGATGATGTTCCGGTCGGCCACGACCCCTCGGAAGCTGTATCTTGCCCCGGCCTGCCGCAGCCAGTCCACGGTAGCCCGGTCGCGGAACGCCGTCGCCCTCCTGCCGGTGAGCACGCCGGCCCGGGCGAGGGTCACCGGCGCAATGCCGATCGCGGCCACGACCTTGCCGCTCGCCGCGAACTCCCGGCATCGGGCCTGGAGAAGCGAGTCATCCCAGTGCAGAGCAGCCCCGGACCCGCCGATGATGGCGATTCCGGAGTAGTCTTCGACCTTCACGTCCCGCAACGCCAGGTCGAGGCTCACTATCAACTGGCTCATGCTCACGGCCACGCTGCTGTCCGCCGAGACGAGCAGTGTTCTGACTCCTGCCTGGGATATGCGGCGCAGGGCAGGTTCGAACTCCTGTTCGTTGAACAACTGCTGCGGCAGATACACGAGGAGGGGCCTGGTCCCGGTGCTACTGGACAGGGGAGCAGGCTCAGCCGGTATCACCGGCGGCTGGCCGGCGACGGCCGCTGCCAGAACGACGGCAAACAGGATGCAACCGGTTGTTCTACGCATGTAACTCGACAGAGTAGAATATTCAGGAGGCGGGCAAAGTCAAGCCAGCCACCCGGAAGGATTTGTCGGCCGCGGTTATGATGAATGCCCACGGATGCGGTTCAACACGCAGTCTCGGGCCAAACGCGATGCAGCAACGGAGCCCAAAGAGGCGGGTTCCCGCCCGCCCGCATCTGCGATCCGGCGACCTGATGCGTAACGTCCAGGCAGCCTTGGTCGCAGGTAGTGGATGATGCGTGCCGGATTGGGGTCTTCCGGGACCCGCTGTCTTGACCGGGCTTGCTCGCCAACCTATGATTAGTTGTGAAGCCAGCCAGATACTGGACGCGGGACGAGAAGGTTCGCGGCCGGGTTGTCTGCCACCTTTGTCCGCACGAGTGCGTGATTGCCGAAGGCAAGCACGGACGGTGCCTGGGACGGCGAAACGTCGGCGGCGAACTGGTGGCTGCCAGTCACGGCGAGCTGGTGTCGATTGCCGTCGATCCGATTGAGAAGAAGCCGCTTTACCACTTTCTGCCGGGAAGCGAGATTCTGTCGGTCGCGACCTATGGCTGTAACCTTCGCTGTCCATTCTGTCAGAATGCGGAGATATCGCAGCAGGTGACGCCGTCGCGGCACGTGGAGCCGGACGAGCTGTTGGCGTTGGCCAGACGTCACGGCACGCCCTCCATCGCTTACACCTACAACGAGCCGTGCATATGGTTCGAGTACCTGATGGACGCGGGGAAGTTGATGCAGGCGGCTCGAATCAA
Organism: uncultured bacterium; assembly: GCA_964485845.1. Taxonomy (GTDB): domain Bacteria; phylum Hydrothermota; class Tepidihabitantia; order Tepidihabitantales; family Tepidihabitantaceae; genus UBA2258. The sequence continues at coordinate 29,260 of CAZAKP010000011.1, forward strand.
GAATGTGCTCGTGACCAACGGGATGCTTAATCCCGAGCCGCTGGCTGAATTGCTCCCACTGATCTCCGCCATGAACATCGACCTGAAATCAATCCGGCCTGAGTTCTACCGCGACTACGTTCAGGGCGACCTGGGCACGGTACTCAACACCATCCGGACCGCGGCCAAGGCCTGCCACGTCGAGTTGACCAACCTTTTGATACCCGGCCGGAACGATTCGCCGGCCGAAATTGCCGAGCTCGTGGAGTTCGTCGCGGGCCTCGGGCGCGAAACGGTGCTTCACTTCTCGCGCTACTTCCCGCGGCACAAGGAAACCGAGCCGTCGACTTCGACCGAGACGCTGACGACAGCGGCGGCCATTGCCCGGGAAAAGCTCGACTATGTGTACCTGGGGAACATCGCTACCCGGCCCGAAGATCGGGATACCTTCTGCCCGAAGTGCCGCAACCGTCTCGTCGAACGCAGCGGCTATGCCGGACGTATCGTCGGTATCGAGGATGGGAAGTGCGCCAATTGCGGACGGCTCGCGGACTTCGTGCTGGCCTGAAGCAGCCCGAAACCTGATCTGGGCCTGGGTCCTTCCCGTCTTCCAGTCCCTTGTCCTTGGCACTTCGCACATGAGCTCATCCCGCGGGATGCCTGGGCGTACTTGATTAGCGCGACCCAACCGGTATCATACCGAACATGGCGCTGAATAGCCGGCCGCTGCACGCGGGAGGACGGTCGGTTGGCCTCCTGGTGCTGGCAGTGATCGTGGCCGGTATCGTCGGCAGCGTGGTCTCCTACTTTATGGCCGGGGTCTTTCCGCACGGGCCGGTTCGGGACTTCTTCTTCAAGTCGCTCGCCATCGGCATCCCGACGTTCACGCTCAACCTTGGGTTCGCCACGCTGACCTTTGGGCTGTCATTCGCGGTCACGACCGTCGCGGTGCTGCTGGTCGTCCTCGCGATCTACCTTTGGTACAAGTTCTAACTGAGCGAGGAGCGCTGAGCTAGGACCTGGATTCCGTAGAAAGAACCGGGGCGGGCAATTGCCCGCCCCGGTACGTTAGTGCGGCGGTTAGCGCTGGACTACGAGCTTCTGGGTCAGGCGGGTATCGCCGCTCTCGAGTTTGAGGAAGTAGATGCCCGCCGGCACCTGTCTGCCGTTCGCCGCCAGCCCGTTCCAGTGGGTAACGTACTGGCCGCGCGACCGAGTGGCATCCCAGAGGTTCGCGACGACTTCGCCGGTCACGTCGTAGACGCGGAGGCGGGTCGGCGCGGCGCCGATGATATTGTAGCTGATGCTCAGGCCGAGGTGCGTCGGATTCGGATAGGCTGTTAGCCAGGGTTTGGACAGGTCCAAGCCGTTGACTTCGGCCATCACGCCTTCGCGCTCCGGCTGAGCCGCGGTCAGAACCGGTGCGGAATCAGCCGCCGGCCAGTATTCCCAGAATTCGTAGGAACTCGAGCTCTTGAGGCAGAAGATGGTCGACTCGGCTTCGGCCAGTGCCGCTCCCATCTTGGGCCGCACCCGTCGGCCGCCGGCGGCCAGCGGAATATCGGTGCTGCGCTTCCAGGAGTCCGCGGCGAAGTTGTAGTGCCAGAATTGCTGCGTGTTGCCGCCTTTGAGCGCGTACAGCTTGTCGCCGAGGTCGCAGAGCGCTCCGCCGTTCTTAACCCGCTTTCGCGGATACAACCCATAGAAGGAGTTCATGTCAAGGGTTTCGGACCAGGCGTTGCGGAGGGGAGAGAAGCCGAAGACTTCGACCGTATTCGTGCCCTTCATCACGTAGACGACGCCGTTGAGATAGGTCATGTCCGAGCCGTACCGGCAACGGATACCGTAAGCTCCGCCGGGGATGTCCAGCGGTATGTACTTCCAGTACCAGACGCCATTGTTCTGGACGTAGACCGAGTCGTGCGGGTAGTACCAGGAGTCTTTGGCGATGTCGTAGCGCCCGAAGTAGAGCGTGCCGTTGCCCGGCATGCCGTAGACCGAGCCCTGCGCGCCTTCCTCAGCCACGTAGGTGAGGGCCGAGCCTCTTCTCGGCGCCCGGTAGGTCCGGTTGCTGTAGGGCCAGTCGCGATAGGTTATGACCATGTTCCGTCTGACGACCCAGGTGTCGGTGGCGATATCGTAGTAGTAGAAGTCGGGCCTGCCACCGCCTTTGATCGCCCAGATTCGGCCGAGCGTCCCGTGGTCAGGGTCAAAGGTGAAGTGGACGCCCTCGCGCGCCTTCCGGCCCGACGGATCGGTCGGCATCGGCTTGAGCGTGTCCCAGGAGTCGGTGGCGACGTCGTAGACCCAGAGTTCGTTGGTGTTGCTGCCCTTCATTGCGTAGAGCTTGTTCGTAGTCGGGGCGTAGCAGAGGGCCGCGTATTTCACCTTGCGCTTGCGCCAGGACGGCGGGATGTCGGCCCTACGCACCCAAGCGGAGGAATTGACGGACTTGGTGATGAGGTTGTTTGACGGGTCGACGTCCCCGACCATGTGGACCGAGCAGGCCGCCACGAACGACCCCATCGGCAGGATCGTATCGCGGAACGTGACCGTGGCGCTGTCGCCCGCAGCCAGCCCGGTGACAAGGACGTTGTCAGAGTAGAACGAACCGAGGTGCATGAAGACCCGGATTGAGTCGGAAACCGTGCCGACGTTCTGGATCTTCGCCTGCGGCGTAATCAGCCCCGGGAACTCGTAGCTGTTGGGCCGGATAATGGCCCGTGCGGCCGCGTCCCGGCGCTCGGGGAAGAACCTTACCGCCCGGCCGGGGCTCAACCGGTTCGACAGGCCGTTGACGTCGCTGGAGAGCGGCGGCACGGCGTACAGATAGCAGAGGCCCTCGGTACCGAGTTCATTCTCAATGCCGATCGTGGCGTTACGCGCGTTGTCGTAATTCAGGTCGCCGGTCTCGACATCCTTGTACTGGCAGACAACGGTTCCATTCTCGTGGAAGATGAACTGGAACGAGATGCCGTTCGACGTGTCGGCGCCGATTCGGGTCACATCCAGGTAGGTGACAACCATGTAGCGGTTGGGTGCGAAGCCGAACCAACGGTAGAAGATGTTGCCGTGGCCGAAGCCGGCTCCCACCGCGAGGTCGTCCCACCACGCGTAGACGCAGCGGTTGGGTACCTCAGGGGTCGGGATGGTATCGGCCGAGCCATTGAGGTCGCCGCCCGGATTCGTATTCCCGAGCGCGACCCAGCCGTTGGCCGACGCGAGCACGAAGTCGTAGGTGCTGTCGTAGTAGGGGAAGTGCATTCCCGGCTCAAGGGCGATGGCGGCATAGCTGTTGTCGCCGAGCTCGCCGAGCTTATTGAAGCCACTGGTGTCGATCCACGAGTAGACCGGCCCGGTGGTCGTATCGGAGTCAATCCAGTCGTAGCCGCCGGCACCCACGCCGGTGTGGGCACCTTTGAGCACGTCGACCGCGAAGCGCTTCTCGTCGTTCTGCGGAACCGGGTCAGTCGGCACCCGGATTACGACCGTGCAGCGTTCGGCCTGGACCGGTGTCCAGTCCGCGAAGGTCACGAGCGTATCCTGTCCCGGTGCCAGCGAGGCGAGAGTCTGGGTGTTGGTGTAGTACAGCCCGCCGACGTTGCCGATGATGTCACACTCGACCGTGACCGGCGCGACCGTCGTCGTGCCGAAGTTCTCGATTCGGCCTCGGGGTGTTATCGGCGCGTTGAAGGGTCGCTGGACGAAGTCATAGAGCGGTTGTTCAACGTGGAGGGTTCGCAGGTCAACTGCCGCGTGAGTGACCGGGTTGAGGTTCACCACCGCGCGGATCATGAAGTCGCCGGTCGACGAATCCGGCGTCATCACGCCGCTGCGGTATTTCCAGTAGCTCGCCAGCGGGTTGCGCATGCCGTCGGCCCAGAGGTACGGGCACTCCGGTGGTTCACCGACCTGGAGGTAGAAGACATAGAAGACCCCGTCCGGTATCTCGATCTGCTGGCCGGCGCCGCCGACGAAGACCGAATTCCAGCCGTTGCTGCTTGGCGGTGCGTACTTCACCGGGGTCTTGAAATAGAGCTTGCCAGGATGGCCGGCTCCGTCGTCGAGGTAGACGGCAAGCTGGTAGCCGCAGTATGCCGCGTTGGACGGCGCACTGAGGCGTACCTTGAGTGATTCGATGTAGACCGGCGACGTGTCGGCATCGAATCTTGCGCCCCAGCCGTTGTGGCCGACCGGCCAGGTCGCGAGGTCGGTCGGGATGCTGTCGTCGTACTTGAGTTCCTTCAGCATGGTTCCGGCGAAATAGCGGGTCAGCGTGTCGTTGCCCTTTGCCTGGTCAGTACCCAGGTTCGAGTAGACCCTCACGTAGTACTGGCCGAGAGGCAGATTGTACGACGGGGCAAATGTCACCAGCCGCTCGCTGTCCGGCATCAGGCTGGGTATGTTGGCGGTCCAACGGTACAGCCCGACATTGGGGGTCCGATACAGGCTGCACACGACCGGCACATTGGTGAGCGTGCTGTCGCCCATGTTGCGGAAGATCGCTGAGGGCTGAAGCGGCCCCGGCGGGACCTGAACCATGGGTGAGACAATCGACTCGCAGGCCACATCGCGGGCCGGGCTCGTGTCGCCGATTACCAGGACGTCATCGAAGGCCCACCAGTTGATGAGGCCGGATTCGCCATTGTATATCCAGGCCAGGCGTACCTGCGACTTGCCCTTGGCATGGTCGAGGCGCAGATACTCGAATATCGGAGCCGTATCATGATTGAACCGGTAGTCGTGCAGGACGTAAGGCCAGGTAGCACCGTTGTCGGTCGAATAGACCAGTTGAGCGGTGTACGGCTGGTCCGAGAAGTAGGAGTAGAACGTGCTGCACATCAGCGTTATGTTCCGGAACCCGGCGCAGTTGATGGCGGGAGTGACCATAGAGTCGGGCGGCAGGTCCGGCGTGAGTGACCTCCCGATGGCAGCATAGGACGACGGGTGGCTGGTCCACGGGTCGGCGAAGGCGTTCTCGCGATGCCAGTCGTCCCAGCCGGAATCACCCGGCGCCGTGTGATATATCCGCCAGCCGACCGGCGGGTTGTTGGTGCTCCAGGTCGTGTCAAAGTCCTGATAGAACAGGATGGTATACGGATGGTGCTCGCCGGTAACGACCACGTCGTCGGTGTACCAGTTCTGGATGTTCCAGAGGTCGCCGTAGAAGACCCAGGCAATCTGCACGCCAGGCATGTCCATCGCGTGCTCCAGCACCAGCGAGTCGTGTATCGTACCGGTAGTCAGACCGTAGTAGTCCCGGGCCACGTACGGGAACGTCTTGCCGCTGTCGACCGAATACCTTACCTGCGCGGTGTACGGGTTTGGCCCGACGTGCGTGAAGTTGGTGCTGCAGAGCACCGTTACGTTCATGTAGCCGCGGCAATCGATCATCGGTGAGATGAGCGAATCGGGCGTGTTATCCATTCCGTTCTGCGGATAGATACTCGCAAAAGGAGTCGGGTGCGTGGCCCATGGCGCGTGCAGCGAGTCCTTATTCCAGTCGCCGCGGCCCATCGGTCCGCCACCGGTGTGGAATATCCGCCAGCCGGTCGGGGGATTGTTCGTACGCCAGAAAGCGTTGAAGTTCTGCGTCATCAGGGTGTCGATTTGACCGAAGGATGCGGCGACCAGCAAGGTCACTGCGATGACTAATCTGCGCATCACTGCCTCCTATCGAGGTTAGGAACTACCATTGGGAAACCTCCGTTGTCGGGAGTGCGTTACTGCCATAACGCTGTTTCTTCATATAAGTGCGTCAAACGTCGCCCGGCACGGGCAGTTAGATTATAGGACTTGGCCGCTGGCTGTCAATCAGCAATTGGCCGGCGTCCGCATTTCAGCTCCGAGGTGGAAAATCAGTTTGTTGACTTGGCCGGGCAATTGTCTTAAATTAGGGTTGGCGTTCTTTACAATCTGTAAACCCGACCGGAGGGCTAGCCTAACTGGTAAGGCAGCAGACTTGAAATCTGCCGACTCAGCG
>CAZAKP010000012.1:0-33233 GCA_964485845.1 uncultured bacterium
ATGCCGGACAGCTTGCCGCCGGACAGGTAGTGCCACTCCGCGGCGGCCGCTGTCGCCGCGATGGCGCAGACCGCAAACAGCACAAAGCGCTTCAAGATACCTCCTGCAGGTCGCATTAGTCTAACCTCCGGCCAATCCCTGTCAAGTCTCAGCCGTCGCCCCGAATCCGATGTCGAACCACAGAGCGCACAGAGATAACAGCGGGTCCGGTCCGGTTCCGGCCCAACCACTCTGTGTTCTCTGTGGTCATCATCTCCGGTATCGGGCAGCGGCTGGACACTTGACCGCAGCGTTTGGCGCGCTAGAGTATGACCCTCAGGCTACATCGGAGGTACCGCTATGACGAATTACTTGCCCAAAATCCTGCTGGTCGGACTTCTAGTCCTCTTGGTCGCCGGTTGCGCGCCCGGCAACGCTCGCTACAGCATTGAAACGGGCCGCCCCGCCAATTTCTGGGCCGGGCTCTGGCACGGTCTGATAATCGTCATCACGTTCATCGTGAGCCTCTTTACGAGCGATGTTCGCATTTACGAAACCAACAACGTCGGCTGGGCCTATAACCTGGGCTTCATCCTGGGCTGCTGCATATCGCTGGGCGGAGGCGCCCGTAGTGTCAGGCACCGTCGCCGGCGCTGGCACGACCGCGACTGGGACAGGGTCGGCCGTCAGGTGGGCGAAAGCATCAAGGAGAGTGTCGCGTCGTGGCGCAAGGAAGAGCGCGCGGCCGAATCCGACCAGGACTGGAACGAGCTTGGCCGGAAGATCGAGGAGCGCATCCGCGAGGAGATGAAGAAAGCTGGAAGGTGAGGACAATGACGAGGACCGAATCAGGATCTGACCACAAAGGCACGAAGACACAAAGAGATTTCCGCCGGGAATATCCTCTGTCCGCCTCGTGTTCTTGGTGCCTTGGCGGTTCAATTCCTCGCGTTCTTCTCCTTACTCTTCTCTCTTCGCTCCTCTCTCTTTCGCTCGCCGCTCAGTTCATGGGCGAACCGAGCTTCACCTTGCCGGCCGAAGAGACGCGCATCGGCGACCTCTACTTCGGCGGCACGATGCTCCGCATCGAGGGCCGGCTGGACGGTTCGGCCGTCGCCGGTGCTCAGACCATCAACATCTCCGGCCCGGTCACCCGCAACCTCTTTCTTGCCGCCCAGAACATCGAGGTCACGGGTAACGCGGCCGGCGACCTGGTTGCCATTGGCGCCACCCTCACCGTCGGTGGCCGCATCAGCGGCGCGATCCGGGCCGCGGCCGGCGCACTATACATCAACGGCGGCGTGGGCCAGGATGTTCTTGCCGGCGGATCGGCGCTCGTTATCGGCAAGGACGCCGAGGTCCGCGGCGACATCGTCGCCGGCTGTCAGAAGCTCGAGATCGACGGCATCGTGCGCGGCGACGTTAAGGCAGTTGCCAACGAGATCGTTATCTCGGGCTCGATTGACGGCGACGTCGAGGTGACCGTGGCCGACAAGCTCACGCTCATGCCTGATGCCCGCATCTACGGCAATCTGCTCTACCGTTCACGCAAGAAGATCGACATCGGCAACCCCGACATGGTCTTCGGCAACATTGACTACGTGCAACTCCCCTCGCCGAAGGAGATCGAGGACATCCGGCGGATGAAGCCGCGGCCCGGAATGCTCGTCACCTTCTTCCTGCCGTTCACGATTCTGTCGATAATCGGGGCGCTGGTCGTGGGCTTCCTGCTCGTAGCCATCTGGAAGTACGTGCTCAATGAAGGGATCGCCCGTTCGCTCGGCCACTGGCGTAGGACCCTCGGGCTGGGTGCTATCGGGTTCCTCATCGGCCCGATGAGCATCCTCGTTGCCTTTGCACTGATAATCACCATTCCTGCCGGCCTGATCGCCGCCGCCGCGTACCTGGTCTGCCTCTACGTGGCCAAGGTGCTGGCCGGCATGTTCACCGGCCGGCTGCTTTTCCGGATATTCGGTTCGCCCGACGTTTCGCTCTGGTGGGCCGCGCCGGTCGGCATCGTAATCGTCTTCGGCCTCTGCGCCATCCCCTATGCAGGATGGGCTGTCTGGCTGGTGAGTATGGCTGTCGGTTTCGGGGTCATTGCCGAGCTGCTCGGCATGTCCCGCACCGAGTAAAACTGGAGGAGATTTGCGACTTAACAACACAACCGTGAGGGTGTCTTGAACCCGTCGGATACGACCGGGCCGCACCGTTTGGCAGATAGCGCCGGACCCAACACGCGGGCGGTACACAGCGAAGGCGGCGAGGCGTATAAGAACAAGGCGGTCAGTTGCCCGATATACCAGACCTCGGCGTTCGCCTTTGAATCGGCCGAGGCCGGCGCCCGCCTGTTCCGCGGAGAAGAGGCCGGGTTCATCTACACCCGCATCGGCAACCCGACGACCGAGGCGCTGCAGAACACCGTCGCCGCGCTCGAGCACGGGAGCTTCGCGCTCGCGACCGCCTCGGGCATGGCGGCGATATCGACGCTCTTCCTGGGCCTACTCAAGTCAGGCGACCACGTGGTCTGCAGCAACGCGGTCTACGGCCCGACCCGCGTCCTGCTGGAGCGGGACCTCGTGCGGTTCGGCATCCGCTCGACGTTCGTCGAGACGTCCGACACCGACGCCGTCCGCGCCGCGCTGAAGCCGGACACCCGACTGCTCTTCGTCGAAACCCCGGCTAACCCGACCCTGACCGTCACCGACCTTGCCGCGTGCGCCGAACTGGCGCGGCCCCATGGTACGCTGCTGGCGGTCGACAACACCTTTGCCAGCCCTTATCTGCAGACACCGCTCGACCTCGGCGCCGGCATTGTCGTCCACTCCATGACCAAGTTCATCAACGGCCATTCCGATGTCGTCGCCGGCATGCTCGTCGGGCGGGACCCGGCGCTCCACAAGCAGTTGCGGTCAGCGTTGACGATCCTGGGCGGCACTGCCGACCCGCACCAGGCCTGGCTGGTCCTGCGCGGGGCGAAGACCCTTGGGCTGCGTATGGCCCAGGCTCAGGCCTCGGCGCAGAAGGTCGCCGAGTTCCTGCGCGGCCACAAGTCGGTCGCCTGGGTCTCCTACCCCGGCTTGCCCGACCACCCGCACTACGAGCGCGCCAAGCGCCAGATGCGGGGATTCGGGGCGATGGTCTGCTTTGGTCCTAAAGGCGGGTTCCCGGCGGCAAAGCGCATTCTGAACCGGGTGCGGCTCTGTACGTTGGGCGTATCGCTCGGCGGGGTCGAGACCTTGATCCAGCATCCGGCGACGATGACCCACGCCAGCCTGTCGGATGAAGCCAAGGCTGCGGCCGGCATCGGACCGGACTTGATTCGCCTTGCGCTCGGCATAGAGGACGCTGACGACCTGATTGCCGACCTCGACCAGGCGCTGGCCGAGGGATAGAACGAAAGTTGGCGGCAGTGAATAGTGAAGCCAGATTTCACCAGGCGCTGCTGGCCCCTAGTCAGGAGGAAGAGTGACACGGAAAAACCCGGCTGACCCGACCGGCGCTCAGCATTACGTTGAAGCGGCGCGCCGGTCGCTTGCGGCCCGCGCCGAGGCCATGCGCCGCGTGCGCCGTCTCCGCTTTGACACCATTGCCGTCCACGGACTCTACACCGCCGAGGAAGCGCTTGCGCACAACCATGGCGCGATAATGGAACCCACTGTCCTTTCTTCGGCCCAGGCCTACCGCGACTCCGACGAGATGGAGCTCGCCCTCGGCTACAAGATACCGACCTGGTGCTACACCCGCATCCACAACCCGACGCTAGGGTTCCTTGAAGATAAGCTCGCATTGCTGGAAACGTACGGCTCGGACATCGAGGCCGGCTGCTGCGTCTACTCGTCGGGCATGGCCGCCATCGGCAACGCGGTAGACGCGCTGCTGGCCCTGCCGGGAACCACGCCCCCCAATTTCGTCTCCTCGTGTCAGCTCTACGGCGGCACCTATCAGCTCTTCGACGCACGCCTGAAGCGCGAGCGCGGCGTTGACGTAAGGATGGTAGTAGACTCGGGCAACATCGACGAGTGGCGCCGCAATATCGACAAGAACACCCGCTTCCTCTACGGCGAAATGCCCTCAAACCCGGGCCTGGCGTTCTTCGACCTTGCGGCGGTTGCCGCGCTGGCCCACGAGCACGGCATCCCGTTCGTCATCGACGCGACCATCGCCTCACCCGCGCTGCTCAGGCCGATTCTCCACGGCGCCGACATCGTTATTCACTCCGCCACCAAAGTGATGAGCTGCTCCGGCCTCGGCATGGCCGGCGCGGTCATCGCCCGCATGCCGATTACCACGAACATCCCTAACGACGAACTGAAGGCCGACTTCGCGCTCTATCTCAAGCGCTTTCCGCAGCGCGAACAGGGCGGCTGCCTCCACCCGTTCCAGGCAACGATGACCCTCGCCGACCTGCGCACGCTCCGTGCCCGCGTGGACGACTGGAGCCAGACCGCCATGGCTGTGGCGCGATTCCTCGAAAAGCACCCGTCGGTGCTGGCAGTCAACTACCTCGGGCTCGAAAGCTATCCTCTGCACAAACTCGCAAAGAAGTACCTGTGGTTGGTTGACGCCGAGCACGACGAACGCTACGGCAAGCCGGTCAACCGCTATACTCACATGTTGTCGTTCCGCGTGAAGGGCGGCGCGGCGACCACGCGCAAGGCGTTCGACCGACTGCAGCTCGTCTGGCGCGCGACCGACCTCGGGCGCGTCAAGAGCGTAGCCACCATCCCGGCCATCTCTACCCACCTCCTGCAGGGTGAAGAGGCACGCAAGAAGGCGGATGTCCCCGCCGACCTGATTCGCCTCTCCGTCGGCGCCGAGCATCCCGATGACATAATCGGAGATCTGGAACGAGCTCTGAGCGCGGCGCGCAAGGGATAAAGGGACATAGGGACAAAGGGATAGAGTGTCGGAAGAGACCGGAGTCGTGAAGTGCTACCAGGATCTACTGGTGTGGCAGAAGGCGTATGAGTTCAGCCTGACAGTCTATCGAGCGACGAGGAGCTTTCCTCGAGACGAGACCTATGGTTTGCGCAGCCAATTGCGTCGTGCGGCTGTTTCCATCCCGTCCAACATAGCTGAGGGCTATGGGCGCCGCACAACCGCAGAGTATCTGCGTTCGCTCAACATTTCCTATGGTTCGAAATGCGAGGCCGAGACGCAGATCTGTCTGGCCGCCGACCTGGGCTACATCAGCCGGCCTGTCGCTGAGGAACTGAGACAGAAAGCAGCCGAGATAGAACGCATGCTGACTGCATTGCGCCGCGCGCTTACCCGCCGATCGTCCGCACCACTTGATCCCTCTATCCCTTTATCCCTCGATCCCTCCGCGCGAAAGAGGTAGCCATGCCATCCGTGCTCTATTCAACTAACCTCCGCTCTCCGGACGTCTCTCTCAAGGACGCCCTTCTGCAAGGCCAGGCTCCGGACAAGGGCTTGTACATGCCGCGCGAGATCCCCCGCATCCCGCTCGACGAAATCGTGGGATTCCGCGACAAGAGCTACCCCGAGATCGCCTTTGCGGTCCTGAAGCGCTACACGCAGGGCCTGATTCCCGATGACGGCCTTATACGGCTCTGCGCCGAATGCTACAACTACGACGTGCCGCTGGAAAAGGTGTACGACCGGAACTACCTGATGCGGCTCGACCAGGGGCCGACCGCGAGTTTCAAGGACTTCGCGGCCCGGATGATGGCGCGGATGATGCGCTACTTCCTCGCTCAGGAAGGCGCGGGACATGACCGAAACTCTCCTGGAGTTTCGGATCGTGTCCCAAGCCGCGGCGAGCTCGTCATCCTCACCGCCACCTCCGGTGACACCGGGTCGGCGGTTGCCAACGCGTTCCACAACGTGGACGGCATCTCCATGGTTGTGCTCTTCCCCATGAAGGAAGTCTCTGCCCGCCAGCGGAAGCAGATGACCACGCTCGGCGGCAATGTAACGGTCATCGGCGTCGACGGCCAGTTCGACGACTGCCAGGCGCTGGTCAAACGCGCCTTCGCTGACCCGGACTTGAAGCGCATCCGCTTCTCCTCGGCTAACTCCATCAACATCGGCCGGCTCCTGCCCCAGGCAGTCTACTACCTGTACGCGTGGGCCAGGCTGCAGGAGAACAATGAAGCGGCAATCATCTCCGTTCCGTCCGGCAACTTCGGGGACATCTGCGGCGGCCTGATTGCGCGGGAGATGGGTCTGCCGGTATCGCGATACGTCATCGCCACTAACGCGAACGATGAATTCCCGAAGTTCGTTGCCACCGGCAGGTACGAGAAGATAGTGCCCTCGCGTGTCTGCATCTCCAATGCGATGAATGTTGGCCACCCCTCTAATCTCCCTCGACTCGTTGCGCTGTACGGCGGCGCTATGGATGAACAGGGCAAGGTCACGAAGGAACCGGACTTCGCCGCCATGCGTCGCGATATCTACTCGGTCAGCATCAACGACGAAGAGACGCGGCAGGCGATCAAGAACGCCTGGAGCAGGCACAAGACAATGCTCGAGCCCCACGGCGCCGTCGGCTGGGCAGGGCTACAAAAGTACCTCGCAGATGAGGGACAAAGGGATAAAGGGACAAAGGGACAGAGTGCCGATCCCTCCATGCCTCTTTGCGTTTCCATCGAGACCGCCCATCCGGCCAAGTTCCCGGAGGAAATCCAGCGCCTCCTCAACGTCGACCCGCCGCTGCCGCCCTCGCTCGCCGGCCTCGACACCAAGCCGGAGCACTATGAAAAGGGCCCGAATGAATACGGATGGTTCAAGGATTTCCTAAGCAGAGTGTTCAAGTGATCTAGTGGTCGAGTGATCTAGTGACAGACGGAAGACAAGTAAGAACGTATCGAGACCTTACTGCATGCGATAAGGCGCTCATCCGCGCTCTTGAGCGCAAGCTCTCTCTAGACTCCGCCACTTGACCACTAGACCACATGACCACTAGACCACAGGAGGGTTACCATGCGCATTGACGATAGACTGACCGACTACGTGGTAGAGCAGGTCGTTCAACTGGTCAAGACGCCCAGCTTGGCCGGCCATACCGACAAGGCCATCAGCCTCGTTGAGCAAGAGCTGGACCGGACCGGTATGAAGCACCATCGCACCGGCCGCGGCGCCCTGCTCGTGACGCTGGAAGGACGAGAGCAAGGTGCGCAGCGGGCTCTCACGGCTCACCTTGACACCCTCGGCGCAATGGTGAAAGAAATCGGCGGCGACGGCTCGCTGCTCTTCACCCCGGTCGGCGGCTACGCTCTCGGAACGGTCGAAGGCGAGTACGTCACGGTTGAAACTGCGTCGGGAAAGCCTTTCCGCGGCACCATCCTGTTCGACGAGCCGTCCGCCCACGTCAGCAAGAAGATAAACGACACCAAACGCGAGTTCGACAACATGAGAATCCGACTCGACGCTGAAGTGCATGACCCGAAGGCCGTTCAGAAGCTCGGCATCGCTGTTGGTGACTACGTCCACTTCGACCCGCGCTGCGAGGTTACCGACACTGGTTTCATCAAGACTCGCCATCTCGACGACAAGGCTGGTGTCGCCTGCCTGCTCGGTTCTCTCAAAGCGCTGACCGATTCTGACTCGCGGCCCCGCTTCACCACTCACTTCCTCTTCAGCACATCGGAAGAGGTTGGGTTCGGCGCCTCGGCCGGCATTCCGGCAGAGGCACGCGAGCTGGTTGCCGTGGACATGGGCGCGGTCGGCAAGGGGCAGGAATCGGACGAGTACTCGGTCTGCATCTGCGCCAAGGACTCGACCGGGCCTTTTGACTACGCCTTGCGGCAGCGGCTGGTGAAGCTCTGTCGTTCGCAGAAGATAACATTCAAGGTCGACATCTATCCGTTCTACGGCTCGGATGCGGCAGTCGCGCTGCGGGCCGGCCTGGATGCCGTCACCGGACTTATCGGTCCGGGCATCAACGCCTCACACAATCTGGAGCGGACCCATCGCAAGGCCCTCGCCGCGACCATTCGGCTCATCCTCGCCTATATCGAACCTGATACGAGGAAACGCTGACGCATGAAGTACGTGGTCTTCCTTGCGGACGGGGCGGCAGATTTCGCCGTTCCGGAACTCGGAAACAAGACCCCGCTTCAAGTAGCAAAGAAGCCGGCTATTGACCGCATCGCCCGTCTTGGCCGCTGCGGCACGTTCATCACGGTTGACGAAGACATGCCTCCGGGCTCCGAGGTCGCGAACCTCACCGTGCTCGGCTACGACGCACACAAGTGTTACCAGGGCCGCGGAGTTATCGAGGCAGCCGCGATGGGCGTGAAACTGCGCGACACCGACATCGCGATGCGCTGCAATCTCATCTGCATCGCCGACGGCCGCATCAAGAACCACTCGGCCGGCCACATCTCAACCGAAGAGGCGCACAAGCTCATCCGCTACGTCGACCGTTACATCGGCGACGATGATGCCCACTTTTTCCCCGGCATCTCCTACCGTCACCTGTTTGTGCTCGACCAGGGCTCGACCGACTTCGAGTGCTTCCCGCCCCACGACCACGTTGGCGAGAAGGCCGAAGACCTGATGATTGTCGCGAAGTCCGATGAGGCCGGGCCGACGGTTGCCCGGCTGAACGACATGATTCGCTGCTCATGGGACCTGCTGCCCCAGCACTCGGTCAATCAGGCGCGGGTCAAAGCCGGTAAGGACCCGGCCAACTCAATCTGGTTCTGGTCGCAGGGCCGCAAGCCGAAGATGAAGACCCTGAAGGAGCAATACGGTATCACCGGCGCAGTCATCTCGGCTGTCGACCTGATCAAAGGCCTCGGCGTCTATGCCGGGCTCGACGTGATTGATGTACCGGGTGCCACCGGCCTCATTGACACCAACTATGAAGGCAAGGCCGATGCCTGCCTCAAGGCACTCGACGACCACGACTTCGTCTACGTCCACGTCGAGGCGACCGATGAGGCCGGGCACTCTCGTGACGTTAAGCAGAAGGTTCTCGGCATCGAGTATCTCGACTCGCGCCTTGTCGCCCGCGTGCTGAAAGGTATTGACGATATGCGACTGGAAACGACCGTGGCGGTGCTGCCTGACCACATGACGCCGGTCGCCAAAGGCAACCACGTCCACGGCCCGGTCCCGGTCGCCATCTCCGCCTTCGGTCCTCCGTCCTCCGTCTTCCGTCCTCCGTCCCCTGACTCCGTCCAGACCTACGACGAGGTTGCCTGCGCCGACGGCTCGCTCGGGCAACTCCACGGCGACCAGTTCATACGGACAGTACTGGGGAAGTGACAGACAGGGTTCAGGGGTCCGCGGGTTCGAGGATTCGGGTTCAGTGACTGCGCTCGTCGCACTGGTTCTTCTCGGCCAGCTCGCCCCTGCCAGCCTGCACGACTCAATTCTCCAACCGCTCCCCTGCTCTTCTTCTATTAGACCACTGGCTCACTCGACCACCCGGCCACTTCCCGAACCCGACGACTGGCTCGCGATGGACAAGTTCTGGCACTTCTCCGCCAGCTTCGTTACGGTTGGCGCGGCCTATCACTTTGGCGCAGACCGAATCCGTCTGTCGGAGCCGCTATCCACGGGGATCGCGACGGGCGGGACGATTACGCTGGGACTAACGAAGGAGTTCTACGACCTGGCCGGGCCCAGCCGGCACTTCTCCTGGAAGGACCTCGCGGCCGACGCCCTTGGCGTCTGCGCTGGCTACTTCGTGTTTATACACCGGTTCTAGGACAAGGGTTTGATGGTTACGGGGTTCCAGTCTCTGAATCCCGCCCGCACTGTCCGACCGGGGCCGTTGAGGCCAACCCCAGGACCATCGAACCCCGGAACCCTCTCTTAGAATCTGGCGGCGGTGCTGAGCCCGCTGAGCGCTGCCCGGACGTTCGTGAGAGGAGAAACGCCGGACATCGGACTCAGCACCGCCCAACCAAGGAGAACATCGGTTCGCCGGACCACGGTCACGAACGGTCCGGCTGGGCCGGCCCGACCGCGACTTCGAGCGCTATCGGTCCGACCTGCGGCCGCACCACCACGCCTGACCCGTCGGGCGCCGCATTCTCCATCACCATGGCGCAGCCAAACGGCAGGCGCAGACAGAAACGGCCGGGCGCGTGGGCCGGCGTGAAACAGTCCGGCACCAACTGCCGGAGGACCTTGAGCCCGACCGTCGTCGTGCCGGTCCCCACGCTGAGTTGCACGAGCACCTGCTGCTGCGGCTTGGGAACGTCCGCGAGGGCCATCCCGGCCACCGCCAGCAGCGTTGTGATTGCGGCCCAGAATTTCATAGCCTACCTCCACTCAGGGACAGGACCGGTCCGCAGCTCTGCTTCGGAGCTTCCGGATCAGGTCGATGACTGCCAGAATGACGCCGACGCCGAGCAGGCCATAGCCAACCACCTGGCTCTTGCCGAAGATGAGTCCGGCCAGAACCAGTGCCAGTGCCAGGCCGGTCAGCGCATTTCCCTTTTTGCCTTTGCTGACCACCAGGGCAATGATGGCGATGACTGCGGCTCCTGCAGCGATGGCGACCGCGATAAGGACTTGCTGCGGTGACATCATGCCTCGATGCTGAATGGCGGATACTTGTCGGTGGCGAACAGCACCGCGTACCACACCACTCGCGCCTGCCACCGCATGACGCCGACCACGAAGTCGAATAAAGTGCGCGGATACCGGCCGGTGAAAAGAATCGAAAACCAGGCGATGATGACGCAGATGTACGCGGCAATGTCAACGAAGAAGAGGACGATGATGTGCGGGATGGCGAGGAACCACTTCACGAGGGGCAGCCAGCGGTTGAGTTCAGTCTTAACGTCCGGGTATGTCACGTCGAGATGCACCGCCTGCTCCTCGTCGGTCGAGGGATACTCGTCGCGGAGCAGCCCGACGTAGGCGCTCACCCGGAACAGGAACCGGTTGAGGTTCAGGTTCCAGTCGAACCACCAGCGCGGGTACTTCTGCCGGAACAGAATCATCAACAGGGTTGACGCGACGACGAACCCCGCACTCGCGTACTCCACCCCGCGCCTCGCCGCGTCGGAATGCCAGCCGTGGCCGATCAGTCCGAACAGCACGATGGCGATCGGGATTGCGGCGAACAGCCGGAAGAAGACCGACACGCGGTTGCGCGGCCGCTCAGGATAGTCAACCGTCAGGCTGACCGGATATGGTTGGTTGGGAGTTTCCATCAAACCTCCCTTGCCGGCAACGCCGGCTCGTACCGGGCCACGCCCCAGACGTCCGGGGCGCCCAGGTAGCTCGACTGCTTGTCCGCGAGCTTGAACCGGAACGGCACCATTATCTTCATCACCGCCGGCTTGCCTCCCTTGGTGCCCGGTGCGAACTTGGACGCCTGAGCAGCGCCGACCGCGGCCGCATCCAGCAGGGCATTACCGGAACTCGTCGCCAGGCTGCATCCGAGCACCGCCCCGTCCGCGCTCAGCGTGACCTCAACGATAGCGGTGCCTTCGATGCCGGCCTTGCGCGCACTCTCCGGGTAGACCGGCTGGGCAAGACTCTCAACCCTGGGCATGGTCTCGCTCGTCGCGGCAGGGACCGCCGGCTTCGAACCGCACGCAACGAGCAGTAACACTGCGCCTGCTGCCAGTAGGAACGCTTTCATCTCAACCTCCGGTTCATTTCTTCTCTTTCGCTGCCTTGCGCCGGCGATCCGCTTCCTC
Source organism: uncultured bacterium (assembly GCA_964485845.1). Classification (GTDB taxonomy): domain Bacteria; phylum Hydrothermota; class Tepidihabitantia; order Tepidihabitantales; family Tepidihabitantaceae; genus UBA2258. Next base: position 11,619 of record CAZAKP010000012.1, read on the forward strand.
GCGCTCGGCCCGGCGCCTCATTTCCTTTATCTTGTCCATGTCTACCCAGGTACGCTGGACCTCGTAGAAACTGTCATCGGTCACGTACCCGCGGTTGAAATTCCTGATCTCGCATTCAATCTCGTCCTTCGACTTACCGGACCAGAGCAACTGGGCGGTGCGGTCGAATGCGAACTCGTGGAACGCGCCCGAAAAAGCCTGCATCGCGAGATAGGGGTCCTTGATCCAGACCGCGCGGTGCACGCCGGTTCCGTCCCTCTTCAAGAGCGAGTAAAGCGCCTCGCGACTGTCCACGATGATGTTCATCCAATCCGCCTTCCAGATCTCCAGGTGCAGGGCCGGCTTCTTTGGCGCAATCACCTCGCAGCCCTTGACGTCGCCCGGCAGATAGACCATCGCCCAGACGTGCACGCCCCGCTTCGCCGCCGCCTCGATGTCGGCGCGCAGGTGCTCCAGCGGCGTCGGGAAGATGTCCACCAGCGCGACGCTCCTTGCCTCACGCAGCAGCGTCTTCGCCCTTCCGTACACCTGGTCCTGCGTGTTGAGCTGGTATATCCCGCCCTCGACCGCACCCATCGCCAGGCCCTTCAGCTCCTCCTCGAGGTGGACTCGCATCGTGTCGAGCCGGTGCTTCATCCCTTCAAAGAACTCGCCCACCGGCAGCGCGGTATAGGTCCGGCCGCGGCCGGTCTCGTCCACGATTATCGCGCCCTTCTTGTGCAGCGCGTCCAGCGCCTTGTAGGTGTTCGGCACCGGCTTGCCCGCCAGCCGCGCGATGCGATAGCCGGTGGCCTTGGGCTCCGCGAGCAGGGCCACGTACACGGCCGCCTCGGCGCCCGAGAAACCAAGCTCGGTCAGATGGTCAACAACGCTCTCTTTCATCTTTCATCCTTAAATCGTAGCTCATGGCAACCATTAGCAACTAAATGCTACTAATGTTCCCTCCGGTGTCAAGCGTTTCCTTAGGGCATTGTCAGAGGCGAGACGGGCCGCCTGCCCGGCCCGCGACGGGCAGGGTCCCCGTTTCTGCCCCCGTTTGGCCCCGTGGCCCCATCGTCCCTCCGTTTCGCATTCCGGTCGCTCGCCGCCGGATTTCGCGCCGGCCGCAATCACTCGATTTCTCTATCATTCTCCACTCCTTCCTGCCGCGATTCGGTACATCGCCCGCGCGTTGGGTAGCATGTTCGAGTCATTGTTAAAAAACACATAGGCGGCGTCCGGTTTTGCGTTCCGCACCTTCACGGCCACGCCCCGCAGCTCCCCGGCGGTGTAGTCGTGATGATACCAGCCGGTCCGGCCGTGCATCCTGACATAGACGGAGCCCGATGTATTTGCGACCGTGCGCGCGAGTGAGGGTGAATCCACTGCGACGAGCGTCAGGCCCAATTCACACGCCCAGTCGGCTGCTCCGGCTCGGAACCACGACTCATGCCGCGGCTCGAGCGCGAACCGTGAGCCCAGCTCGGTAGCGCGGGCGAATCGCTCGACACGCTCGGCCTGGCCGAACGCTATCATCGGATGGAGCTGAAACAGGTAGAAGTGAATCTGTGAGTCCAGCGGCTCGAACAGCCTGCGGAATCGTTTCCATGGCGCGAGCGCGCCTGCATTGAACCGGTGCGTGTGGGTGACGGTCCTGTTGACCTTGACCGCCCACGCGAGCTTCTTGCCCTTGTTCGCCCACGAGCGGACCATGTTCGGGAACGGAAACCGGTAGAACGAAGCGTTGAGCTCGACCGCGTTGAGCCCGGAGTCAGCGATATACCAATCCAGCGTGCGCTCCTCGTTCCACTCGTAGAACCAGCCCGAAGTTCCGACGAATACTCTCATCAGCTTCCCTTCGGAAACATGCTACCCGCATACTACCGGGCTGTCCAGAACCTGCTGCTCCCCCAGAACCGGATTGATGGCCACGAAGGCACGAAAAGGCCGGCGCGCACGGCAGGCCGAGCGCTAAAGCAGCGAACGGACGGCGAGCAGGGCGGCGGCAACTACGGACGCGAGGCCGAGTACGAGGTCACCGGTGCGACTCTTGGGGCCGTAGCGCTGCGAGAGCGGACGCGCGAGCAGGAAGTAGACTCCCAGCAAGGCGGCGTAGCAGGCAATCGCAATCGTGGCCCATTTCATGCCGCTCTCGTTCAGCGTCGCCATCGCCCGGATGGCCAGGGTGAACCCAACGCCGACCACCAGACCAAAGACCACGTAGAACAAAGGGTGGTCGTAGTCGATCGGCTCTCCTACCTCGGCGACTGTGACGCTAGCGTGCAGCCTTCCCCGCAGGTCCTGTTCCAGCCGTTCGAAATCCTCGACCCCATTCATGCTCAGCCGCCGACCACCTGTCAGCCTCGCCGTGATCTCCCTCAAAGTCTTCCGTGAAGTCCGCACGATCCTGAGCCCGGAAATATCAGCGAGCGCGAATCTCTCGGTCGCCGCGCCGCGGACTCGCTCAATGTGCGTATCGTCCAGCCGTAGTTCGAGCATGGCATAGTTCCGGAAAGACCTTGCCAAGGCGAGCCGGGAGAACACAAGAAGGAGCGCCAGACCGCCGAAACCGATGAGCCAGCCACCGGGCGATGTCCGCAGGAAATCAAGCGAGGAGACGGCGATGCCAGCCAGCAGGCTGATGATGAGGGTGGTGTAGGCGCGTAGGCGGCGCTGCAACTCGGCACCGGAGGCAACGTACCTTAGCATAGCGTATTGTTCAAGGCCGGTCTTCGGCTGTGCCGGTATAGGCGAGGCTGCTCTCCTGGCAATCTGCCGTACTGCTCTCCGAACGGGTCACCAGACAGCCCGACCCGCTGCTTAACAGACAGCCTACCGGAGTGCTGCCGCGGCAATCCGATGAGCAGCCCGTAGAACAGCCGACCGCGCAGTACTCCGGGGAGCTCGCCGAGTTCCTCTCCCCGCAGCTCGCCGAGTAGCCGGCCGAATAGCGGACCGGGCAGCTCTTCGAATTCCTCACCGGATAGCCCGCGGGGCAGTCTTCCGAACTCCTCTCCGGGTTGCTTGCCGAACTGCTTGCAGAATAGCCGAGGGGACGGGATAGGGGAGATTAGCGACGTGCGAGTATGGTACCACGAGTGAGGAACTTAGGCGGATTCTGATGTTGGTTTCGTGAGGACATATACTAAACTGGGACTGCGGGTCCATCCTCGAAAACAGCGTTCATGAGCTCGCGTCATCCCGCCCAAGCGCTACTGCTGCTTCGGGTCGTAGATGGCGCCGAGGAAGAGGATTGCGCCGGTGACGTCGTCGCGAATAGCACAGAGGAAGGGATGGTCGCAGACAAATGAGAACTTCTCTTCGGGCCGCGGCATCGCGGTCATCATCATCTTGACCCCGGTTACGGCCGCCGCCTCGGTTCCTTCCTCATTCACCTCGATAAATGTCTTGTGCAGGACGTCGCTGATTGCCGCGGTGACAGGTGGAACTACCATCTTCGAGAAGTCGGCACCCGGCGTGAATGCGATGCCCATGCCGAGCTGCGTGAGCACCCTGTTCAGGCTCTGCTCGTACTCGAGCTTGAACCGGGGCAGCACGACCGTGCCCTTCTTTTCGGCGAAGCCGCTGAAGAAAGAGGAAGAAGAAGAGAGGAGGGAGGAGACTAGCTTTCCAAGGCCGTCCTTCTCACGCGGTAGGAAGATGTACATGTTGAGCCGCTCGTCACCGTAGGGCAGAACCACGGCCTGCATGGCATCGTTTTCTTTGTAGCGGAACTTGTCTTCGCGGTTCATCATCTGGCGCTGAGCCCCGCCCGAGGCCAGGTGGAACTCCCGCGCTGACGTGAGCTTCGGGTCGAACGCTTTGGTCCAGCTCCCCTTGAAGTAGATGGCGTTGACGAGGACAAGGAACTCCTCGCGCTTCAGTTCGCTGACAATCTGCTTGATGCGGCCGTTGGTGTTTTTCGACACCCAGTCATTGATGGTAGTAACCGCGTCGGGCCGGCCGAAGTCGAGTGTGGTAGCCGGCGCCTTGTAGTACGTATTGCAGTCGTCGGCGAACTGCTTCTGCAGCTTCACGCCCTGACGCAGCCAGAGCGAGTTCGCGATGTCGAGCCGGACGCTCTTGTCGGCGCCGACCAGTTGCTCGCGCAGTTCCTGGTTGCCCGCCGCGACCTCGGCCCGAGACAAAGCCGAGACCCTCATCGCCCCGCTCATCGCATCCCAGGTCGCGCCGGCCGAACCGTGCGCGGTCATCTGCAACGCGATGGCGATGCTCAGCGGCGATATGAAGACGTTCTGATGGGGCTGGGCCGATGTAAGCTGGTCAAAGACTGCGAGTCCGAACTTGTTGTCGGCCTCGGCCAGCTCATTGGTGCGGATTGCGACCGGCTGGGCGCCGGACGCGGCTGAGCAGAAGAGAACGGCGGTGAGCAATAGGTTCATGGTTCCTCCGATTATTCTCGAACAGGCTAGCCTGCCCGTCATTGCTTGTCAAAGTGAACTTACCGGCCGCCACGGACGGCTATTCCGCCGAGTTCGTAATTGCGCGCACGGCAACAAGAAGGCGGGCATTCGCCCGCCGCTAGACCGAGCCAGAATTGTAGTTGCGTGCGCCGGCGCGGCGCCTCATTCGTTTCCCGGCGGCGACTCCAACGGAACGGACTCAGGTGTGACCGTATCGGGCAAGAGCGAACCGGGTGGCAGACTGTCGAGGACCATAGAGTCAAGCTGGCCGGGCATGCTGTCCGGGCTTTGAACCGGCGCGTCGTACTGCGCGGGCAGGTTCTTTACCGGTCGTTCCGACCGGTTGAGAGAGCCGGGTCAGCCACCGCCGTTGCCGCAGCCGACCATTATCAACGACAAGGCCAGAACCATGAACCTCTATTCATCCATCTTTCTCCTCTCTTCCTTGGACTGGAAGCCGGCGTTGAAGGTTCGCCGAGCGCACCCGACGTAACACGCCCGGTTACGTTATACCGTTCAAACACCTGACCGCCGGGCTCGCCACTTCTCCCTGCCGTTTCCATCTCGCGCATTCCGCTTGACTCCGCGCTGCCCGGCTCGATACTAGTCTCGACTTCTTCCGGGCAGACATACGATTGGAGGTCCATATGTCTCGACATCGACTGCTTACCGCGTTCGTGACCGCGCTCCTCGCGCCCGTTGTCCTTCAGGCGAGCCCGACCGGACCGAAGCCCGACTCCGCCCTCGACGCTCTGGGCCGGCAGGTCTACAGGGTGCTCTGGGATTTCCATCCGGTGGACGCGACCCGCTGCGGATTCCACGAGTTCGACGGCAGACTGGGCGATTACTCTCCGTCCCGCACCGGAGCGTTGAAGCTCGCGGTCAACCGTTTCCTCGCACAGCTCGACACCCTCGATACGCTCACGTTGTCGCTCGACGACCGCATCGACCGCGAGTTGCTCATCTCCAACCTGAAGATGGAGCTCTTCTGGCTCGACCGTTTCAAGCTGCTCGAGCGCAATCCGTACTTCTACTCCGATGAGTGTATCGGCGGCGTCTACTACGTGCTGCTGCGCGACTGGGCGCCGCTATCGTTGCGCGCCCTGCGCGCGGCCGAGCGCATGGAGGACGTGCCGCGCTTCATCCGGCAGGCCCGCGCCAATCTGAAGGATCCGCCCCGGCTCTATGACGAGGCCGCGATTGACGAACTCGCGGACGCCGAGGGCTTCTTCAGGGAAAGCGCGACCGAACTCGGCCAGGAAGTTCCGGAGCTGGCCGCGCGCCTCGCCGCCGCCGCGGAAAAGGCGTCGAACTCGGCCCGTGCCTGGCGGGCCGGGCTCGAACTCGACCTCCCGCGACTGAGCGACAGCTTCGCGATGGGCAAGGAGCAGTTCGACTATCTGCTTGCGACCGACAAGTTCCTCGGCTTTGACTCCGACTCGCTCCTCGCAATGGGCGAGAATCTGTTCGCGCGCACCGACTCGACGATGAAGGCCCTGCGCGCGCAGGAAGCCGAGATGCTGAAGCGTCACCCACCGGTGCCGCCCGTGGATGAACCGGCCCCGGCCGGCTTCTCCAAGCAGGACGTCCTCGCCGACGAGCAGGCCGAGGTCGACTCGATGCGGGCCTGGGTTGAGTCGAGCAACACGGCCACGGTCCCCGCTTGGGTCGGGCCGCTCCGCGTGGTCGAGACGCCGGCTTTCCTGCGTCGTGTCATCCCGGGTCTGGCGATGGAAGGCGCGGCGCCGCTGGACCAGGACCAGACCGGCTACATGTACATCCCGCCGCTCCCCGACCATTTCGACTCGGCCCAGGCCCGACGCTACTACAACTCCGGCCGTCGGCACGGCTACCGCGGCGGCATCGTCCACGAAGGACTGCCCGGCCACCACTTCCAGCTCTCCCTGGCCAACCACAACTCGTCCTTCATCCGCCGGCTGCAATTCAACACCTGCACGATCGAGGGCTGGGCGCTCTACTGCGAGCAGATGGTAGTCGAGCAGGGACTCTATCCGCCCGACTCGTTTCCGGACCTGCGCTGGCTCGGCGGGGTCTGGTTCAGGGCCGCGCGCATCATCGTCGACGCGAAACTCCACACCGGCCGGATGAGCTACGATGACGCCTGGAAGTTCATGGTCGACAACTGCTGGCCCGACACCGCCTTCTTCAAGGCCGAGGTCAGACGTTACTGCCTGTCACCCAGCCAGCCGATGAGCTATCTCGTCGGCAAGACCCAGATTCTCGCGCTGCGCGACGAGTACCGCCGGAGAATGGGTGACAAGTTCTCAATGCGGGATTTCCACGACCGACTCCTCGCCGAAGGCTCGATACCGGTCGGCCTGATTCGAAGGAAGCTGCTCGCCGAGTAGGAAATGGGGACTGTCCCTTCGCAGGGCCCTGTGCGACTCTGAGGGACTGTCCCCATTTCAGTCCCGCGGCGGACTCCCGTTTCCCAGGTAGTCGCTCCGTGGATGTGTCCCCTCTTTGGGACCGCCCAGGCTGCTGCTAGTTGAGTTCGATGAATTGCCACGACAGCGAGTCGCGAGCAAAAGTGAAAAGCAGGTAGCCCGGGTTCCCGTAGTCGAGCGACTGCGCCATCGCGCCGCAGGTAAGGTGGTGTACGGCGTCTACCTGGGTGTGACGCAGGCCATGGATGTGACCGGCGCACCAGTAGTGAGCGTCGTACTTCTCGAGCAGGCTCTGGACCTTTGCCCGCTCGGCGTCGCTTGCCAGCCGCCACATTATCGGCTTCTCGCCGTCATAGACCGGGAAGTGCGTCAGAACAATCCTTGCGTACAGCGAGTCCTGCAATTCTCCCTCGAACCAGCCGAACTGAGTGGGACCGATGGTGCCGTCGGCAGTGTCGAGGAATATCAACTTGAGGCGGTCGGCGACCGTCACCGAATAACAGCTCGGCCCGTAGTTCTGCTTGAACCGTTCCCAGCCGTCGGCCTGGTACAGGTCATGGTTGCCGATGGTAACATAGTAGGGTAGGCCGACCCGTTCGAGCTGGAGCTTGATGCTGTCGACCTCGTCGGCCGTCGCGTCGTTGGTCAGGTCCCCGAGCACGCAGAAGAATTCGATTCCGCGCCCGGCCACCTCCTGCCGGAACCGGCCGAGCCGGCTCTGGTAGTCATGCCCGATCTGCGGGTCGCTGAAGACGGCGAAGCTGAACGAGTCGGTGCTCACGTTCACCGGACCCGGCGGCTCGAGGCTGTCGTACAGGTCCTCCTTCACCCGGTCCTCGACCGTCGGCCGCGTTGCGATTCCGAGGAGGTCCCAATTGCAGGCGCAGAGCGCGAGCAGCATGGTGCAGCCGACGAGGAGAATGCGCCTAGAATTCATGTCTCACCCCGGCGCTCAGCTCGACCTCGTGGAAAGATACGAGCCCGCCGGAGAAACCGACGATGGCCGTGCCGGCCCGAGCAAACAGTTCGAGGTCTTCGTTCACCCGGTACTCACCGTCGGCCTCGAACGGGAACTGCTGAGGATTGTGGGCCTCATACCGGTCATAGCTGGAAAGCCCGGCCCGCAGCCACCAGTCCCGCCGCTGAATGAACTTCCACCGCAGCCGGTACAGGTAGTTCCACTCCGACCCGCCGCCGCTCCAGACCAACGGCGACCAGTACCGGTCGCCGAAAACCGGGACCCGCTGCACCAGGCCGAGGCCGGCATCGAATCCATGCACCGGGCCGGCCTCAAGCGTCGCCAGCACGCGGTTCTCCCCGGCCCGCCAGTCGCTCCACTGCTGGTGCTGAACCGCAAGCCTGAGCGTCAGGGCGATGGGGTCGTACGCAACTGCGCCGACGCCGAGCGCCGCCGCACCGAGACCGTTGTTCTGGAACAGGTTGGCTGCAAGACCGGCATCGAGCTTCACGTAGGGGAGCGGAACGAAGTCGGCCTGCGCGGAGGCGACCATCTTCGACTCGACGCCCGACTCGCCCCGATAGCCGAGAGTGAATGAAGGCACAACCGCCGCGTGGCCGGTCGCGACGAGTAGCATTAACAGGGAGACTGGGGCTTTCAGCGGCAACCGGAAAAGATACGCAAACGAACGGGCCGAATCAACGAATCCGGCTCAGGCCTGCCCCTCGCCGGGGCCGAGCAGGGCGGAGAGAGTGACGCCGCGTCGGGCGATGTCGGCCTCCCAGATGACCTTCAGCCGGTAACCGCGAGCCGCCGCAAACAGCTTCTTGTCGACGTCGTGCAGCCGGTTGCGGCGCTGGTCCGGCGTAAGGGTTCGGCCCTCATAGACGCGCGGGTCGGCGTGCCAGTACGTCCCGTGCACCTCCACCAGCAGCCGGTCGGGGAGCAGGAAATCGTAGGCATACTGCCCGAGCGGGAACTGCCAGCGATACTCGACCCCGGCAGTCTCGAGCAACTTCGCGAACTTCGCCTCAAGCTTGTTGTAGGACCGGGCCTGAGCGCCGGTCGCCGCCTGGAATGCGGCCACTCGCCGGCGGCGCACCCATGCCGTCGCCTGGTCCATCCGGCTTCGCTGCTCGCGCCGCCTCCGCGCGATACCATCCGGGTCCGGACTTCTGACTTCTTACCCCTGACTTCCAGCTTCTGACTTCGGTCGTTCTACCAGATCACTTTGCCCCAGCTCTGCTGCTTCAGGCTCTCGGCCGCGGCCTCGGAGATGGCTATCTTCTCATGCTTCAGCAGGTCGTCGGAGACCAGATTCTCAAAGTTGGCCGGGTCGCGGAGCGGGGCATTGGGCAGCGTGTCCTTGAAGTACCCGAACACGGTCCCCATGTTCACCGCCGGCTGCTCGCGCGGACTGTGATGCAGGGCATCCATTACGGCCAGTTCCAGGCAGAAAGACGGCAGGCGCAGATTGCGGAGATTGCGCCAGATTTTCGCCAGCCGGATCTCGTCGATGAAGCTCGACTCCTCTACGACCCGGAGATGGGTATCGAAGTTGGTTCGCGTCACCCGCTGGTGCTCGGTCTCGAAAATCCGGTGGTCGCCCGAGCCGCCCTGCTCCTGGCGGGCTGGAATCAAATGGATTTCAAGACCGTGATACCGGAGACCGATGGATACGTTCAGGCGGGTCGGCTTGTAGCCTTTCTTCTTCAGGAAATCGAAGAATCGGTCATAGAGCTTGTCCGCATCCAGCGGTGTGCGGGGCCCGAGCGACACCAACACGTCGATGTCGGTCGCGCCCTTGACTCGAGTCCCCTTGGCATACGACCCGCAGAAACTGACGCCCTGCAGGTACCGTCCGCCCCATTCGATGATTGGATTCCTCAACTCGGCGGCGGCGCCTTCGGCCGGCGAACCCTCGCCGCCGGGCAGGTCATACTTCGCGAGAATCGAACGGATATACTCATCCGGCAAATCACACCTCCTCCGGCGCGCCACGCGCCGGGAAAGCTACAAGTCTACCCTGGCTGTACCCGGTCTGGCTGTTCATACCATGTAGGATAGGATAAGCTGCCTCGTCCGGCTGTCAACAACGTCCCCCTGAATCCGAAATTGAACCACAGAGTTCACGGAGACTCCGAAAGTACAGGCCGGACCCCGGCTTCATCTACTCTGTACCACAAGCGTACAGGGTCGTCGTCTTGGTGAAGGTCTTTCTTTCAGCTGCTTTGTCCGGAGGTCGTCAGGTTCGTGCCGGTTACCGTCTTCGAGGCGTCTTGTGTTGATACTTGCAGTTTGACCTGCGCGTCTGACGCGCGCTGCACCTCTGTGGACTCTGTGGTTGGCCTAACGTCGGCTCTGGGGTCCCGGCACCCCGCCCGGTTCCCGCGGTCACGCACCCTTGACTTCGCCGGTCTGCAATCATCAATCTTCAATCAGCAATCTCAAATGCCCTTGTCCGTGCTCCGCCAGTCTCCAATCTTCAATCTGCAATCTGCAATCTCAACTGCCTGTTCGGCCCTCTTTTGACTTCGCCAATCTTCAACCTACAATCTGCAATCTGGAATGGCTTGGGCCGTTAGCTCAGTTGGAAGAGCACCTGATTTTTAATCCGGTGGCCGCAGGTTCGAATCCTGCACGGCCCATTCTCCCGAATCATAAGGTACAGGATTCGTGCGGCCACCCAGGTGGCCGACAGCGCCTCCTGCACGGCCCAATTCCATTGTAGATTCACGATTGAAGATTGCTGATTGAGGGGCGCATGACCCCGAAGGAATTCCAGAATCCCGCGAGGGCGCTCGGACTGGCGATCCTCCGCCTGCTGGAGACTCTACCGCATCGTGGTACCGCCGACGTAATCGGCCGGCAGTTGCTCCGAGCAGCGACTTCGGTCGGCGCCAACCAGTCTCGCTAGCACCTCGCGCTGAAGGCGCGATTGGACCCCACGAAAGCATCCGCTGTTGTTCGTCGGGAAGTATCGGCGGAGTGGTCGTTAGCCGTATCGCGACCTGCGTCGGCGGTCGCATCGTTGGCTGTGTCTTGACCTCAACCTTCACCTTAACCTTAACCTGAATCTCGCGCTGCACCGCGCGTTTCTCCGGTAGTTCCACCGGCAGTTGTTCAAATCGTAGCCCGCGGGGTTGTTCGGCTCGTTGCTCCCCGCGTTGGCTTTTGACTTTTGACTTTTGCCTTTTGACTTCTCCTATGGGCTGATGCTGCCTCCCAGGCAGTCCGTCCTTCATGGAGTGGATGGGAAAGCGCGATTTCCGGGGCAAATCCGGCCTTGCAGACTACATAACTATATGAGGGCGGAGCAGAGCGCTCTGGTGGTCCAGTGACCATCGGGCATTCGGAATTGCCGCCCCTGAGACTTGATTCGTCATTCGGACTTCGTCATTCGTCATTCCGAGACGGATGAGCCCCTGAATGGCCAGAAGTCGCAAGTACCTGAAACGCCGGCACAACCGGCGAAGGAGATGCTGTATGGATAGTCTGCTTGAACCGGTTGAACTCAACCCGGAAACGACCCGGGCGCTGGACGAAATCCGCGCCGGCGCGGAGAACGCGCTCTACTGCGCGAAGCCGGATGTCTCTGAAGAGCTGTTCGCAAAGCACATCGTGTCGCTCGTGGAGGGCGCGGGCCTGCCCGTGCTCCAGACCATGCACTATCGCTGGTTCCTGCGGGAACTCGCGCGGCTGTGGCGGACGCGCACCGGCCGCGACCTTGCGTTCCACCTCGAACTCTCCATCAGAAAATGGGTCGGGCTCGGCCTCGAACCCAAGACGCTCCAGTTCCTCGTTACCGAAGCCCACGAAAGGCTGAAGGGGAAGCAGCCGGCTGAACCACAGAGTACACAGAGCACACAGAGTCCGCAGGATTCAACCACCAAGACACCAAACCACAACCCAGGGGGAATGACGAATGACGAAGTACGAATGACTAATGAAACTCGAAGTCCGAATTCCGAGACTCGGCCCCTTGAATCCTTGACCCCTGGAATCCTGTCCGATGGAACCCTGCCCGGCTGCATGTCCGGTCCTCGCCCGCCATCCGACCCCGACACTGGAATCCCTGATTCCTCCACTCCTACTACCGAATCGCCAATCGCCAGTCGCGAGTCGCTCGGAGGCGCCTCGTGAAGCCGACGGACAAACGGAGTCTGCTTTCGGTCGATCGCGCGGTCAGTCGCTATGCGAAGTCAATCCGGCAGGGCTTTTCGCCCTGCCGGGCTGACCGCAACGCGGACAGCCAGGCGGCGAACTTCCGGGAAGCCATGGAGCGGACCGAACTCCGCGCCGAGCAGATCCGCCGCATCCTCAACGAACGCGGCGTCTCGCTCATCCAGTACGCTCTCTACCGCGGCTTCGGCCTGCACGTGGACAAACTCTGCCGCGGCTACTCCGGCGAATCCCTGCGTCTCCAGGTCTCCGACGCCATCGCCCGCTGGACCTCCTACGGCTGCAGCCGCGATATCCTCAAGCAGGTCTGCAGTCAGGTGTTTGTGTTGGAGATAGACAAGGAGGCACCTGGAGCCGTCTGACGCGCCGCGGAATCATCCGAGCCGAACGGGTTCGAGACTCATAAGTCTTTTCCTGTCCCTTGGACGCCTGGCAAATGCCCGGTCAGGCTTCCCTTGGCGGCCAGAGCTTCTTGGCCCAAGCGGCCATGCTGTCGTCGTTGAAGGTGGACATCTGTAGCTTGTAGCATTCGAGTATCCATTCTCTCAAGAAAACCAACAAGCTCTGATGGTCACCTTCAAGCGCGGGCATCTGAGGCACAAGCAACTTGCAGGCCACGACGGTGAAGTATGGGACATTCCGAGCGAGTTCTCCGATGCATGCCTGCATTGATCGTGGAACGAGAACCGGGCCAGCTGCGGCGCTATCCCTGTCCACCAGGAGCATCCTCGCGCCCTTGGTGGTAGGGTGGGTGGCGAATTCACAGAACGTTTCGTAAATGCGATCTCGATCCGCACCGTCCTCACCAAGTCTCGAGCGTATCTTCTTGGGCTTGTAGTTCCTCAGTAGAGTCTGTCGATCTGCCGACATCCACGCCTCGACCTCCGCGGGGTGCCGAAAGAAGAACTCCAACAGAAAACCTGTCTCTAGTATGTCTCGCTGAAGCGACATTGAACACTGATAGTACGCCTCTGTGGCCAGCGAAAGCGATGCCATGGCGACATTAGCCATTCGGCGAACCAGGCTCCGGAGTGCCGCAGAGGACTGCTTCGGCTCGTAGCCCGCTTGCAGCGCATCCAGCATGGCAAGGCATCGATCGACCGCTGAGAGATGGAGGCGGGTAGTTGGGACAGACACCATCAACAGGTGCGACCTGAGTCGCGTCCCATCCATCTTCTGCAGGTGCCCCAGGTAGCTTTCAGGCAAGAGAATGGGGATTCTCAAACTGGCGCTCCGTCTAGTAGTACTGCTTGATGTACGAGTAGGCCCGATCGAACAGGTCTTGCTCACGGTGTAGCTTGTACTTGAGCAGCGTGCTGCGCAGGGCCTTTTTTACGTCACGCTCACCGGCAATCGTCTGCTGCCAGCCCGCAAAGCGCACCTGCCGTACTATCTCGTCGATGTCCGTCACGACCCGCTCGACGATGATGGGTGTCTGCTTGTTCCGGACTTCCTCGAAGAGCTGGGTGAGCGCAGCCTTGCCCTGCTTCTCCTGCTCCTCAGGACCGGCTTGCTTCTCTGCCTTCACCACGTCGCGGGCCAGGTTGAGCAACTGCTTCAGGAACTCGATGCTCGTCAGCAGCCCTTGCTCGTGCCGCCGCTTCAGCTCTTCGAGCCTGCGTCCGAGTTCGACGAACACAGGATTCGTCGCCTGTTTCCGCAGCCGCTCAGTGATGCGGAATATGACCTCGCGGGCCTTGCGCTTCCGCTCCTGGTCATTCGAGAGCTTGGCGATCATGTCCGCGTCCAGGACGAGCTTGTCCAGTTCCTCCGGCGCCGACTCGACGTGGATGTTGTCGTGGATGAGCTTGATGGTCTTGGCTCCAAACGTCCGCCACAGCAGCCTGCCTATCTCGCTTACCGGCTTCACCGACTCATAGACCTGCGACAGCCACCGATAGTCGTCCGTGTACGGCAGCAGACAGCGGTCGGGTGACAGCGCCTCCCACAGCCGCGTCAGGCTGAGGAAGTCAGCCGCGAACGCATCGCGGGTCTCGTTGTCCGGCAGGCACTCCTGAGCAGCGAGCAGGCCCTCGTAGCTCGACACCTTCCGGTCCACGTTCGGGAAGTAGGCGAGGCACTTGGCGACCCGCGCCGGCAGTTCCTTGCGTAGTTCATCCAGGCTCGTGATGACTTTCTGCACCGACTTCTCGTCGAAGTCGAGCGCCCGGGCCGCATTGTCAAACACGCCGATGTAGTCAACAACCAGGCCGTGCGACTTGCCCGGAAACGGACGATTGGTGCGGCATATTGCCTGAACCAGCGCGTGGTCCTTCATTGGCTTGTCGAAGTACATCACCTGCAATGCCGGTGCGTCGAATCCAGCCAGCAACTTGGCCGTTACGACCAGCATCTGCGGCTGGTCGGCCGGGTCGCGGAACCGGTCGAGCAGCTTCTCCTCGTCGTCCTTGCTCCGGCTGAATCGCTGCCGCCAATCCGCGGTGTCACCCGTGCCGACCGACATCACGACCTCGCTCGCCTCGGGCGGCAGGACCTTGTCCAGTTCGGCCTTGTACTGGACGCAGGCCGCCCGGTCAAAGCAGACCACCAGCGCCTTGAACCCGTTCGGCTCCACATTGTCCCGATAGTGCTGAACGATGTCGCCGATAATCGCCTTCACCCGCTCGGGCGCCTTCAGGAGAACACCCAGCTTCGCCGCTCGCTTGTTCAGCTCGGTCCGGTCAGCTTCGGTCAGCCCTTCCTCCTCAGCCATCGCACGGCTGGCGTCGTCGATCGCCTGCTGGTCAACGTGCAGGTGCGCCATTCGGGCCTCGAAGTGCAATGGCAGCGTTGCCTCGTCCCGAATCGACTCCTCGAACGAGTACCGGCTCAGGTAGCCCTTCTCGTCCTCGTCCGCTCCGAATGCCCAGAACGTGTTCCGGTCAGTCCGATTGATGGGCGTACCGGTCAGGCCGAACAGAAACGCGTTGGGCAATGCCCGGCGCATCTTCCGGCCGAGGTCGCCTTCCTGGGTTCGATGCGCCTCGTCCACCAGCACGATGATGTTGTCCCGCGAGTTCAGCACGCCTTCGGCCTCGCCGAACTTGTAGATGGTCGTGATGATGACCTTGCGAGCGTCCTGCGCCAGCAGTCGTTCCAGTTCTGCCCGGTTCTCGACCGGCACGAGGTTCGGCACGTCAGTCGCGTTGAAGGTAGCGGTTATCTGAGTATCGAGGTCAATCCTATCCACCACGATGATGACGGTCGGGGCATGCAGTGACTCCTGCAGCCGCAGCTTCAGGGCCGCGAATACCATCAAGAGCGACTTGCCCGAGCCCTGGAAGTGCCAGATGAGCCCCTTCTTGATGCGGCCCGCGACCACACGCTCGACAATCTGGTTCGTGGCCTGGTACTGCTGATACCGGCAGATTATCTTTATCTTCCGGTGCTTCTTGTCTGTGGCGAACACGGTGAAGTAGCGCAGGATGTCCAGCACGACTTCGGGCCGCAACAGCCCGCGCACCGCCTGCTCGACCGTCGCGAGGCCGGCCAGCTCGGGCTTGTCCGGTTCGCGCCACGGCGCCCAAAGGTCCATCGGCATCTTGACCGAACCGAACCGGAACGTCTTGCCCTCGGTTGAGAAGTTGAAGACATTGGGCACGAAGAACTGGGGCAGGCAGACCTCGTAGTCATCAAGGAACTGCTTTGCGCCGTCGAGCCATGACTCCGAAGGCCGCACCGGCGTCTTCGCCTCGCCCACGACCAGCGGAATCCCGTTCACGTACAGCACAAGGTCAAACCGACGCTCCTGCCCGGCCTTCATCACAATCTGGTTCGACACCACCAGCCGGTTGTTCTTCAGGTTCTCGAAATCAATCAGCCGCACCGGCACGTGCTGATTGTTCGGGCCGAACGGCATCGAGCACTCCCCCCGCAGCCACGCCGTGAACATCTCATTCGCCCGGACCAGTCCTTCTGACCCGACCGCGAGCATTATCGCCCGCAGCTTGTGAATCACCTCATCAGCCCGGTCCGGCTTCTCGGCAATCTCAGGATTGAGCTTCACCAAAGCATCTCGCAGATGCGGCTCAACCAGCACGTCGGTATCCGCCCGCGGCAACGCCAGTGCCTCTGCATACTCCCAGCCGAGGCTCTCCGCCACCCGCGCCACCGCAGTTCCATCCGCTGCCGCAAACGGCAACTCGCCCCTATGCGCGCCGCACAGCAGCGCCAACACGAAGTCCTCTACGCTGTTGGCCTCAGTAAACATCAGGATGCACCGGCGGCGCGGTCTGGCGCCCCACGGCGCCCGCTAGACAACTCGGCCTGCAAGTACTTGCTCCGCAGTGCAGCGATAGAACGACAGGCATCCTCAACCTTCCTCCTGGTAGCGGCTATGTCCGAAAGGAACGCGACGATTCTCTCCTGGACTTGCGGTGGAGGTACGAGAATAGCACACTCTTTGACGATATCTGCGTTCAGGTTCACCTGTGTTCCGGGCTGACCGTGCTTCTTGAAGTAGCTGCCTCGGGATCGCAATAGCCAGACCAGGAATTCCGGACCGATCAGCGAAAGCTCATCGAAGACAACGAAACCATCATGAATACATGCTTCCATTCCAACGATGATCGGTTCTCCTATCGTAGCGCAGATGCTCATGATCACTTGACCAGGGAATACTCTCACAGTCCGCGAGACACCTTCCGCCGAGAGGTATTGTGTCGTTTTGGTAAGCACGCCGTCAGACGCTGTGACGTCTGCTATTCTCACCCAACCGGGGCCATCACTTGAGAACCACCTAGGGTCACCGATTGGACGAGGGCTGGCGCCTCTTCGTATCCGCGCGATGTCGCCAAGAGTGCAATGGCGCCACTGCC
Organism: uncultured bacterium; assembly: GCA_964485845.1. Classification (GTDB taxonomy): domain Bacteria; phylum Hydrothermota; class Tepidihabitantia; order Tepidihabitantales; family Tepidihabitantaceae; genus UBA2258. The sequence continues at coordinate 28,387 of CAZAKP010000012.1, forward strand.
TCACATCCCAAGACAGGTTCTCGCCGACGACGGTGAGCTGCGGGTTCGCTCCGCGCACCGCAGCATCGGCAGTCCTAGAGTACTCTCCAAGCCAGGCATCGGTTAGATTGGCGAGTTGCTTCGCACAACCCGCCCACTGCACTTCTGCTCGTTCCGCTGCCCAGAGGATTTCGGCGATGCGGCGCTGCTCGGGAATGGGAGGAAGGGCGAACTCGTAGCCGGCAAGGTCCCGCCACTTTGCCCTCGGCGAGAGCCCGCCCGCAGATACCTTCTGGGTATGTTCGTAGAACCCATCTGTCTGCACGAGGAATGGAAGTAGCTCTGGCAGCAACTCGTTGCCCTTCGACTCCATGACCGTGATGTCGCCTGAGCAGATGCCGTCGAACTCGGCATAGGCCACCTTGCGCAGGTACGCCCTGCGCCTGCCGAACAGGACTTGGCCCCTTCTGAACCTTTTCGAGAAGCTGGTTCCCTCGCCGATGTCATCCCAGCGTTTGATGTGCAGGTCGTCCGAGTCTATGTGCTCAAGCCCGACAATGCGGTCGAGTCCTTCCTTTGCCGGGTCGCGCACCGCCTCGCTCACCTGCCGGACGACATCCCCGAACTTCACCATCCGCCAGCCGGGAGGAAGGGAACGGCTTCTGACTGGCATCCTGTTGTCTACACCTCGTCGGCGGGATTGGCGATGTCGGTCGCTCGAAGTGCGGCATCTACCTGGTCCGCCCGTTCGTCTTTGGTGCCCTGGTTGCCAAAGTACTCACGGAACCGTCGTGATTCGCGGTGACCGGGCGCGTTCGCGTATTCCCGGTAGGAAGCACAGGAGAATCTCGCGTCGCAGTTGCGACAGACGTTCACGGCGAACGTCCTGTCCTTGTACTCGCGCTTCTTGAGTTTGGCCATCGGGGCCGGGTCGAACTTGCCGGCCTCGATATCATCAACCGCCTTGCCGAACTTCTTTACCGTCTCCTCAACTTGCTTGTCGTCGAACGGTATCGGGACCAACGGGTCCCAGCCCGCGAGCGCCTTCTCTATCCCCGTGGCGTCGCCGTTGTCCATCGCCTGTTTGACGTCATCGGGGAATTGTGTGGCGATGATGGCCGCATCGTCGAGCGGTTGCTGGTGCAGGTTCTTCCAAATGTAAGCGTACACGTTGAGCTGTTCGCGGTAGAAGTCGAGCTCGGCCTGCACAGCCCGGGAGTCCTGCGTCTTGACGTCGTACATGCCGGTCTTGCCCTCAGCCCGGACGATGTCCACCACACCCTCGATGGAGAACTTGCGGCCTGCCGGTGACTCGCGGCCGGGCAGGTTCAGCCTGACTTCGGTGTCGGTCACACTGTTCGCTATCTCACGTAGCCGGCGCCAGTAGAGAAGAACGTGCTGCAACGCGGATTCGATCACGTCTGGCGAAAGGGCGTGGCCGCTTTCGGATCTGAGCCTTTCGTAGTTGGCGCGGAATGTCTGCCGGATGTGTTCCTCGACCTTCCTGTCGTCCGGGATCATTTCTTCCCCCTTTCCGCAATCAGGTAGTGATGCAGGTCCTCAAGCGTGCTGTGGACCAGGCTGCCGAAGAACATCGTCTGCGAGCGTGAGGGCACAAACCCGTACTTGCGGTATATCATGTACTGGCGCGGGCACTTTTTGTAGACCAGATAGTCAGCGGTGTAGGAATATGTCTCGGGCATCTCCTCGCTCTTGTCGTCGACGACAGGGAGTGTGTCCACATCTAGGTCGGGTATTCGCGGGAAGTCGTCGTCGAGCAGGCTGGCGAACGGTTCGTTGGTGTGTTGGCCCTGACCGCGGTAGTGCGCGATGACCAGTAGGTTCTTGGGTCGGGAGATGGCCACGTAGAACATACGGCGAACGTCGAACACGGGCATCTTCGCCACTGGCTCGCCTTCCCGCCGGATAAGAGGCTGCACCAGTTCCTCGACCTCCTGCAGCCTCTCGCCCTTGCGGGGCGTACCGAGTACCACCACCGGGAACTCAAGCCCCTTGGCCTGATGGATGGTAATGAAGGGAATCCGGCCCTTGGGGAACGGGTCCTCGGCGTCCTCGTATTCGGATATTCCCTGGCGGTGGAGCGCGTAAACATAGCTGCTGAAGAAGGTATGCACGAAGCCATCTTCGTTCAGAAAGCGACCGGTGAGCACTGAACTGCCCGCGTAGTCGTCCATGAAGCGCGCGATGTACTGGGACAGCAGCCCGAGATTGCAGATTGGCCCCTCGTCGGGATTCGGAGTGCGCGCGGCGACGTCGAACATCCTGCGGAAGTGCTTGAAGCCGCATAGCTGATAGAAAAGGTCCAGCACGCTCCAGTCGAGAGCCGACGACCGGTTTACGACATAGCTCAGGCGATAGGGCTGGCCGGCCGCAGCTCTTTCGGCGACGTACCGCTCAAACCGGCCGTCCGCCAGTGATGCCTTCGCCGGGTTGGACAGGCCCTGCGCGGACATCAACGCTGCGCGCATGGTGGCGGGCTCGTAAGGTGCGTCCCAATCTAGACCAGCCTTGTTGACCGCTTTGGCAAGCGCTCTGTAGTCGGCCACAACCCCGTCTATCTCTGTGCGGTGGTCCTCGATGTAACGACGCAGGTCAGAATCGTCGTCCATCAGCTCTCTGCCGCGCCGCTTCGCCCCCCGCACCCAATCCATGTAGTCGTCGAACGCTCCGCCATAGCGGTCGCTTCCACCCGGCACGCCGAACAACTGCAGATAGAGACCGAAGATCTCCTGGGCTTCGTCGGTGTCCAAGAAACCATTTGCGCGCGGGGCGTAGACGTCGAGCTTCCGCTTTTCGAGCGCGGCGATCATGGGCTGGACGTGGCTTGAACCAAGCGACGGCCAGAGGAAAGCTATCTGGTTAGGATCGGAGACCTTCTTCTTGTCGATGATGGCGCGGACCAGTTCGGCTATCTCGGCGTAGACGTCGGCCGGTTTGCCCTGAGAGCTGGCGACGACCGCCGCACCCGGCTCGGTTCGGACCGGGCGCAGGTCCTTGTCCATGACTCGGTAGTACTCTCCCGGCCTGCCCCGCTTCTGCCAGTTACAGGTCGGGTGCTCGATGAAACTGCGGCAGAAGCTGATTATCGGTTCGCGTGACCGGTAGTTGGCCGCGAGTACGATCTTACGAGGCTTCGCGCTGAGGTGCTCCCTGCAGCGGGCGGGAAACTCGACGAAGTTCTCGACCGTGGACCCGCGGAAGCGGTAGAGGGCCTGGTCGTCGTCGCCGACAACGCAGATGTTCTTGTGGGCTTTCGCCAGCTCGAAGAACAGCCGTTCCTGGATGGTGTTGGTATCCTGATACTCGTCGATAATGACGTGACGAAACGGCGCGACTCGCCCCGCCCCTTCACGCAGAATTCTCAACCCGTGCTGCTGTAGCAGCGCAAAGTCGGTCAGTGGTGGCTGGTTCGCGGCCAGCGCGTTCAGGTAGTTCGCATACAGCGCTATTGCGCTGCGGAGGTCGGCGTTCCGCGTTCGCGCACGCGCCTCTTCCGGCGTGATGCATTCCTCCGACAGCCGGTTGAACAGACCGGTGCAGTTGCCAACCGCGCGGTGGCGAGACGTGCTCCCGGAACCGAAGCAGGCGTTTACAGAAGAGACCGCATTGTCCACGCCGGCCCTTATCTGTTCCCAGTTGCGGTTGCGGTAGATGAAGAAATACTGAGAAAGCTCGTCCATCAGCACCGGCGCACGTGGCCGCGCCCTGTCCGGCGAGAACCTCCGGTCCTGCGTTATCCGCTGGCACAGCGAATGGACCGTGCCGACGTACATGTGCGATATGTCGTACGGCTTCTGCGTTCTGGCGGTCGCATAACCAAGGTAGGTACGGATTCCTTCTCTCAGTTGGCGCGCAGCCTTCTCGGTAAAAGTCGATAGAAAGATGTCGCCCGGCTGCACGCCGTGAAAGACGATCAGATTGAGCGCACGCCAGAGCAGTACCCGCGTCTTACCCGAACCGGGACCGGCCGGCAGGTAGAGCGGTCCATCGGTATGCAGAATCGCCTCTCGCTGCTCATCGTTCGGCCTGAAACCCGCATCCCTCCAAAGTTGCTCTATCTTCAGTTCTGCGGCCACTCAGACCCCCTTCGCCACTTCCTTACGGCAACGCTGCGCGGCCTGGCCTTTCGTACTCGACGGGGGATTTGAACCCCCACCTCAGGTTCGGTCGGACGATTGTGCGCTTTCATCTGACGACTATCTGACGATTGCCATGCCCGATGTCTGCATCATCGTCATCATCATCCAGGTCATCATGATGCTCCTCGTCGACCTCGTCATCGTGGTCATGATCATCTTCATCGTCATCTAGGTCATGGTGGTCGTGGTGCTGCTGCTGGTCACGTTCGTCGTCGTCGTCTTCTTGTTGTTCTCTTCCACCTTCCTCCGCCCGGTAGTCCCACCGCTGTCGGCCATGGTCCTAGTCGAGGTCGTAGCCACAGCCGTAGTCGCAGCCGCTGTCGCGGTCGAACCCGTAGCCGTGGTCGTAGCCGGAGTCGAGGCTGGAGCCGAGGTCGTAGTCGAAGCCGGCCTCGTAGCCGTTGTCCTCGTCGATGTCGAAGTCGACACCGATATCGTACTCATCGTCTTCGTGGTCGTCCTCGTCTGCGGGCCTTATCGTTGTCCATAGCGTTGTTCATAGAGTTGATTCCGGTCGGACATAGCGGGTCCAGCGCTTGGCACCTACCTTCTTTAACTTGCTGGAATCTATCAACTTACGAAGCAGGTATGTTGCTTCCCTGTTCTCCAGACCGCATTGTTCTCTGACCTTCGCTGGCGTTATAGACTTGCTCATACGGACCCGATCCAAGACACGCCGTTCCTGTTCTTCCAGCGCGAGCCCGAACC
>CAZAKP010000013.1:0-31446 GCA_964485845.1 uncultured bacterium
TGGGCGCGGGCCAGCAGTCGCGCATCGCCTGCACGCGCATCGCCTGCGCCAAGGCGGACAAATGGCTGCTCAGGCTTCATCCGAATGTACGCGCTCTCGACTTCAAGAAGAACACCAGCCGCACCGAGAAGGCAAACGCGATTGACCTCTATCTCGAAGAGGACGCGACCGAGGCCGAAATCGCGGCATGGCGGCTGAACTTCCACGCCGTGCCCGCGCCGCTCTCCCGGGAAGAAAAACAGGAATGGCTTGCCCGCTTCGACGGCGTGGCCCTGAGCTCGGACGCCTTCATCCCCTTCCGCGACAACATCGACCGTGCCGCCCGTTCCGGCGTCCGCTACGTCGTCCAGACCGGTGGCTCGTCGCGTGACGAAGGCATCATCCGCGCAGCGGACGAGTACGGCATGGTGATGGTCTTCACCGGCCTCCGCCTCTTCCACCACTGACGGGTGGGCCCGAAGGAATCGGGCTCCTCAATCTAGGGGCGCGGCAGACCGCGCCTCTGCTGTCATCTGAAGGACGACTCTAGACGCGGGTGGCAGTGTCGAGTTGAAGGTCGAAGAAGCCGGGAGTGGATGACCGATCAACTTCGGGCATGGCGTCGTAGATGCGGCCGTCGAGGGTGCGGCCGTTGGCATGTTTGCGGGTGCCGCCCCACTGTTTGAAGTAGAACGCGACGCGGGCCCTCCTGCACTGGTCCCGGATGGAAACAACCCATTCCTTCTTGACCGGCCGCGCGCCCGGGCCTGACTCGCCGCCGACAATCACCCAGTCGATTCCCTCAAACGGCAGGTCAGGGATGTCGCTCAATAGCGGTTCGACCGAAAGAAACCTGACCTTAGCAGGAGTCGCGACAAGGTCGGCGATACGACTCACGTTGTGCGAGTCCTCAACGGTCGCTCCCATCCAGACGTTCTCCGGCCAAGGCAGCATGGGCGCCAACTGCCTTAGCCGCTCGTTGCGTTTGGTGAGAACCTGGAACCGGTGCTGCCTGCACGACTTCATTACGTCGAATACGCGCTGGATGAATCCCGACGGCACCTTCTCATGGAACAGGTCGCCCATTGAGCAGAGGAACACGTCGTGCGGCTTGCGCCAAGACTGCGGCGTGAGCAGTTCCTTCTCGTGAGTCGTGACCTTGAAGCCGTTCCCGTACTTCGGCATGCCCGCGGCCTGCAGTCTCAGCGCGAACCTCCGCGCATAGCAGTTCGCACAACCCGCACTGATCGGCGAGCAACCCGTCACCGGGTTCCACGTTGCCTCAGTCCATTCGATGGAAGAACCAAGAGCCACGGTCGCCGTCCTACGCCTGCGGCCCGTCGCGCCGAGAACGTCGCTCGCGGTAGAGCCGCTCCGTGATTCCACCCCCGGACAGGAATGCTTGCTCCAAGCTGCGCAACTGCCGGGCCAGAAGGTAGCTTGCCTGATTCACCAGGCAAATGAGCGTGTTTGCCGCAATCTCCGGACCGGCGGTCCTGATGCCGTATGGGTCTGACGGGTCAGACTCGTCCGACTGGTCGGACTGGTAGCGCTGCCTGACGCCCTGTGAACGTGGATCATCCTTAGCCCACAGCTTGAGCCCGCGCTGCCGGAGAAAATCCTCGTAGTCCAATAGGAGTTCCTCAAGACTTGCGCGGGCAACGCCAGTCAACTTCAGCTCAGTCTTCTTTGACGTGGCCGAGGCCACGCTGCCTTCGGCGATGTTCTGCACGCCCGAGCGAGCCGCCTGCACCATCTGGTCGTGGGTGCGCGAGCGCCTGTCGACAAACCTGTCGCAGAACACGACCGTCGCGTCGTAGACGACCTGCGCTGCCTGAAAGCTACGCAGCTTCCGATATCCTCCATGCGGGGGAATCACGCCAGTAGGTTCGCTCATTACTTGATTGGCCAGTCGGCAGATGTCTGAAGACGCGAGTGGCGAGCGGACATATCAGAACTATGCCAAGCAGCAGGACAATGTCAAGCGGCACCCTCACCCAGACCCTCTCCCCTGACGGGGAGAGGGTAATGATACGGCGGAGGCTCTACGGTGTGGGAGCGCCGGTGTCGAAGACTTCGGTGCGGAGGCGGGCGAGGACGGCGGGGTCGAGGCCGCGGTCGGCCCATTTCTGAAGGAGGACCTCGGCGCTGAGCGCGAAGCTCTCGCCCGAGATTCCCTTCTGCCGCGAGAGCTTGTAGAGCTGCCGCGCGTAGTTGAGATACGCCACGTACATGATGGTGTGGACGCCCGCGGCGTTGAGCGTCTGCCTTGCTTTCACCTCCATCTCGCAAAGGCTCGCAACCGCAGCCTCGTAGCGCTTGAGCATATCCGGCCTGCGGTCATCGAGTATCTGCTTCACCTTTTCGGTCTCGGTCTTTATCGTCCAGTTGTTCAGCCTCTGGTTCGGGTCACTCATCCTGTTACCACCTTTCTGTTAGCGGTCATGATCGGACTCTTGAGGTGCAGCGGCGCCGGCTCTGTGTCGTTGGGCAAGCGAGAAAGCCCGGTCTACAGCGAACCTTCGTTCGCTGACGGCCTGCTCCGTTGCGCCCTCATATATCTATGTGGACACCGCCGGTGGATTTGCTCAATCATCTTCATCCTCTTGTTATGACGTAGGTGATTAACTCAATCAAGCACCGCGGCTTAGCCTCTACAGTCCTCTTGAGAGTAGACGCGGATTGCGGACCGGGACTCGCCGTCCGAACCGTTCCGGGAACGGTTCCCGGGGTGAATCCCGCGGGGAGTTCCGGGCAGAACTGCAAGGCCCCTCCTGGCCGCGCCCTCGCGGCGAAAAGGACGGTAGATTCCTGGCCGAATCCGAATCGGATCGGTGAGGCCTTCTGCGGCCCGGTATTGGCTGTGACCAGGGCTGCGGATCGGAAACTGGTTCCGGTCGTGGCTTGCGCACGGACTCCCATCGACACTCCGGGCGCTACTCAGGCGGCGTCTTGCGGATGGAATACGGCTGTCTCGCAGCAGGGCAGCCGGCATCCGGCATCGGGCGCAGGATGTCTAAGAGACAATGAGGCAGGAGCGAGGCCTTTGCGTTTTGTTGGGACTGGTGATCATAGCCTGCGCAGCGGTCGGCCCGGGAGGGCGGCCGCGGCCGAAGGACGTGGTCCTTCCCGACGGATTCACAATCGACTATTATGCTCAGTCGGTGCCCGGTGCGAGGTCGCTCGCGCTTAGCCCGAATGGGGTTGTCTACGTTGGGACGATGTCGCACGATGTAGTCTATGCGCTGGTCGATGCCAATCACGACGGTTTCGCCGAGCAGGTCGAGACCGTCGCCACCGGGCTTGACCAACCGAACGGGGTCGCGTTCCGAAACGGCGCCCTCTATGTCGCCGAGGCATCGCGTATCATCAGGTTTGACAGCATTGACAACCGGCTTGCGAATCCGCCTGAGCCCGTGCTCGTCTTCGACAGCTTTCCGCCGGCCGTTCACCATTCGTGGAAGTACCTCGCCATCGGCCCGGACGCGATGCTGTACGTCACGGTCGGCTCGCCCTTCAATGTCGGCATACCGGATGACGACCGGTACGCGACCATCATGCGCGTGCGGCTCGATGGCACCGGCGGCGAGGTTTTTGCCCGCGGTGTCAGGAACTCGGTCGGCTTCGACTGGGACCCGACAACGCATTACTGCTGGTTCACCGACAACGGCCGCGACTGGCTGGGCGACAATCTGCCGCCGGATGAGTTGAACGTCGCTCCGCAGGCAGGGCTCGACTTCGGCTATCCCTACCGGTTCGGCAAAAACGTACCTGACCCCGAGTACGGCAGCCGGGCCGACTCCACAATGATCTTCACGCCGTCGGCGCTCGACCTCGGCCCGCACGTCGCAGCGTTGGGAATAAAGGTCTACACCGGGAAGATGTTCCCGGAATCGTATCGTCACCGGGTCTTCATCGCCGAGCACGGCTCATGGAACCGGGCAACGCCTATCGGCTATCGTATCACAACGGCACTGCTAGAGGGCGAGGGTGCCTCAGACTACAAGGTTTTCGCCGAGGGCTGGCTCAAGGGAATAACGGCCTGGGGCAGGCCGGTGGACGTTCTTGTGATGCCCGACGGGGCGCTGCTTGTATCCGACGACAAGGCCGGCGCGGTGTACAGGATAAGCTACCGACCATGACGGAACGGACAATTCAGAATTCAGAATCCAGAAACCAGAACGCAAAACTGCGGGCAGTCGAAGCCGGCGAAACGAAGGAGGACGTGTGCGGTATCTAGTACTGGGCATGGCAGCGGGGGTCGTATTCTTGTCCTGTTCGAAACCCAAACAGCAGTTGCCGCCAATCCTGCAGAAGCCCACGGCCCTGCGCCGGCTCTTGCCGCAGGAGTTCGCACAAATAGTCGGCGATACTCATGCGTTCGTCGTGAATGTCGAGCCGTCGCCTGCGGGCGAGATACCTGGAACCAGGCTCGCCCTTTCGGGCGACCGGGCATTTGACAGCCTGCGGGTCTTGCAGCCGGACGTTACGAGGCCGATTGCACTCTATTGCGAAAAGGACACTCCGAGCGATACAATCGCGGCCCAGCTCGCGCGAGCGGGCTATTCGAGTGTCTGTTTCCTCAGCGGCGGCTACCGGTCCTGGATTGACGCGGGTCTGCCGTTCAGATTGTACAACAGCAAGTAACCGCGTTGGTTACAGCCACGAAAGACACGAAACGGACAAGGCGAACCAAGGATAAACACCGATAGTCGGGCAGATGTCTCGGGGAAAACTATCCGTGTTCATCCGTGTCCATCAGTGGTCACTCGGTCGGGCGGCTACCTGAGGGTGAACAGCTCGGCGAAGAAGTCCTTCATCGCCTGCCAGGACCGGCGGTCGGCCTCGGGATTGTAGGCGTTCCCGGTCTTTGGGTCGTTCCCCGCCATTGGCTGCGTGAAGCTGTGGACAGCGCCACCGTACAGGTTGATCTCGTAATCCACGCCGCCATTGCGCATCTCATCCTCAAGGTCACCAATTGCCTTGATTGGAGCAACCGGGTCGTCAGTACCCTGCATCACGAGAATCTTGCCCTTGATGTTCTTTGCATCCTCGGGATGAGGCGTATCGAGCGTACCGTGGAAACTGGCTACTCCGGCAATATCCGCGCCGCTGCGAGCAAGCTCCAGCGCCACCCCGCCGCCGAAGCAGTAGCCGATGGCGGCAATCCGCTTGACGTCGACACGCGGAATCAGCCGCAGCGTATCGAGCGCCGCCTGAGCCCGCTTCCGCATCAACGCCCGGTCATTGCGATAGGTCGTGGAGATGACTCCGGCTTCAGTCGCGTTTGCCGGCCTGACGCCCTTGCCGTAGATGTCACCGGCAAAAGCGACGTAGCCAAGCTTCGCGAGCTGGTCAGTGCGGTCTTTGATGTACTGGTCGATGCCCATCCAATGGTGATAGACGAGCACCGCCGGGCGAAGCCCCGCGAATGAATCGTCGTACGCCAGGTAGCCCGACAGCACGGCGCCTCCCTGTTGGTAGTCCACGGCCTGTTGGTGCAGCTTGGCTCCGGCCAGCGTGGGAATCAGGGCCGCCAGCACGGCAACCAGAATCATCCCGGTTCTTGTTGAGTTCATCTCTACTCCTTCGATGCGGCGTTCATCTCGCCAGCCAGCGGCCGACGAGGTCATTTGCGGTCAGCGGCCCGGGCTGCGCGATGAGCTTGCGCGCGGCCGGCACTTTCTTCCAGACGTTCCAGAGCATCACCCCGCGCACACGTGCGTCCTTCAGGTAGAAGATGACACCCTTGCGGAACGGCTCGACCCAGTCAACAATCGTCTCGAGGCGCGTGTCGATTTCACCCACTGCCTCGTAGCCGAGTTCGAACAGGTCGGAATAGAACAGCGACAGGTGGTGGAACGGCTCGCCCGCGCCTGCCATATTCCGGCCCGCCCGCTTGCCGGTCCGGTTCGCATTGTCCTCGTGTTCCAGCCTCAACCGTTTGTCGAGCAGCGGGCTGTAGAACTCGGCGACATCTCCGGCCGCGAAGATATCGGGTTTGCTCGTGCGCAGCAGTTCGTCCACCACGATGCCGTTTCCGACCTCAAGTCCGGTCTTCTGTGCCAGCGCGAGGTTGGGGGTGATGCCGATGCCCGCGACGACTGCGTCAACCGTCAGTTCGTTCCCACTCTTGAGGGTGAGAATGAGGCGCTCGCCGTTCTGACGGATGCCGGTGACGGTCTCGCCGCTCCTCACCTCGACGCCTTTCTGCCGGAAGAAGTCGGTCACGAAACCCGACAACTCGGACGGGAAGACGCGACTGCAGATGCCGGGGTCGGGCATCACCATCACGACCTGCCGCTTCGCCGTGGCCAGTGCCGCGGCCATCTCGGACCCGATGAACCCGCCGCCGATGACCGCGAACCGCGATTTCGTCTCGGTCTGCTGCCGAACAGACCGGTAGTCCTGCACCGTCCGGTAGTAGGTTATGAGTCCCTGGCGGGGACTGCCACCGCTTTCCGCCGAGGAAGACGATGTCTGTACCCTCTGGTCCCATTCAAACCGCCTCGGACTTCCCCCGGTTGCGATAAGCAGCTTGCCGTACTGGTATCTCCCCCCCTGGTCATCAGTGACTGTCCTTGCGGCCGGGTCAATGTCCTTCACCGTCCGGCCGAGGAACAGCTCGACGTTCCGTCCGGCAGTGTGCCGCCAGATGCTTTCGAACGGGTCGCCGAACCAGAGCTTCTTGGATAGCGGCGGCCGGTCGTATGGCGCATCAGGTTCTGCGCCGATGAGACCGATGGAATCCGCGGTATCCAGCTCTCTGATACCCTCGGTCGCGGCGTCAGCCGCCATCCCGCCACCGACGATGAGATACCTGAATTCCCTCATGTCACGTTACCTAGCAGCGGAGCCCGGGGCCGCGACTGGCGGCATGCTAACCAGCTTCCACGCAATCTTAGTGGTCATCCCTTGCACGAGCGCCAGTCGGATGAGCAGAACTCCGAGCGGCTCGAGGTAACGGGCCGCGCTCAGGGGGCCGGCATCGACCGGGATGAGCCCGAGGCTCTCGATGATGCCGGAGACCTTCTCCTTGGCTGTCGCGTCATCTCCGCAGTAGAACATGTTGAGCCGCCCGTCGCCCTCACCAAGGTCGCCGGAGCGGTAGTGCCCGGCGAATATGGTATTGAAGGCCTTGACCACGTTCGCCTCGGGGAAGAGCTTCGCAGTCTCCTCGGCGCCCGAGGTCGTACAGCCCAAAGCCAGATCCATATCTTTGGTCAGGGGATTGGTGCAGTCGACGATTGTCTTGCCCGCCAGCGGCCCCGCGGCCCGGAGCGTAGCCGCCACGGCGTGCCAGGGTACCGCAGTGATGAGCAACTCGCCGAATTCGGCCGCGTCCCGCACTGCGCCGATGCTGGCGCCGGTGCCGAAGCCGATGACCTGCTGACGGACGAGTTCGGGGCTGCGTGAGCCGAATCTCACCTCATGCCCTCTTTTAACAAGCAGCGGGCCCAGACTGAAACCGATGTTGCCGGTGCCGATCATACCGATTCTCATGCTCCTACCTCCCGGAGGTTTGCTGTTAGACTGAGCTCTGGCGAATGGAGATGCCGCCGAGGGTGCCCCAATCGGAAAGGGCGGGCTGACGCCCGCCCTTGTGAACCGAAAACTGAATCAGTCGGTTACGACCAGCTTGCCTTGAGCGACGGCAGTTCCGGCGACAACGCGGTACAGGTAGACTCCGCGGGATGCGCCGTTGCGGCTCCACGTGGCCCGATTCCCGGCAGTCTGGACGCTCTTCACGAGCCGGCCGTCGGGCGAGTAGATGGCTATCCGCGCGTCGCGAGCAGCGGCGCCGGAAAGCACGAACGCACAGCCGGTGCGGCAGGGATTCGGCCCGACCGAAACTGACAGGCCGCGCCTCCCAGTCAGCTTGTTCTCTTCGACGCCGACGTAGTCCAGGACATTACCGATCAAGCCCTGGTAGCAGGGCATCGAAGAGTCAGACTGGGGAATCATGTTCTGCAGGTAGACCACCAGTTTGACCCTCTCCTCGACCCATGCAGTATCAAGCAAATAGGATAGAGTCACCGTGTCGGACGCTCCGGCCGCGAGCGTCACCGACGTGCCGTGATGGTCCGGCAGGTAGTTGCGGCAGACGTGATTGTGCCAGGGGTCGCCGTTCGTACCGAGGTAGTAGCAGCTATCTTCCGTGATGACGACCTGCAGCGCGGCGTCAATCGCCGTGACTCCGCCGTTATGGCACTCGACCCGCACCTGTCCGTCGCGCGTGGCCGGGTAATAGGTCGTCCCGACATGCGTGAGCCCGACGTCTGAAGGCACGAGCAACTGGTCGGAGACGTAGCCGGTCCAGGCGCCGTAGTCGGATCCGCGGCTCTTGCCATCTACCCAGAGCCACGGCGTTACGTACCCGCCAGCGTAGGGCGGCGGGTAAGTCCACCACTTGCTCCAGCCCTCGGCGCTGTAGAGCGGAAGCCCGTATACCATATGCCATTGGATCGGCGCGACCCGGCCTTGGTAGTCCTGGCTGATCTGGTCCAGCATACTGCTGGCAGCAACGCAGGTCCCTCAGTTCTCCGAATAAGGTTCCTCGAGCACGACCACGCGGTCGTAGCCAAAGGCGATAACGGCCAGCAGACTCAGTGCGAGCAAGACGTTCTTCATTTGTCCTCCGGTTATTGCCGGCCGCAAGGTTACACAAAAAAACGGGGCGGGTCAAAGGCCCGCCCCGAACCTGTAGACGCTCGCTAGTCGACTACGACCAGCTTGCCCTGAGCGAACGCGGTCCCGGAAACGAGGCGGTACATGTAGATGCCGCGCGACACTCCGTTGCGGTGCCACGATGCCCGGTTCCCGCTCATCTTGACGTTGCTCACGAGCCGGCCGTCGGGCGAGTAGATGGCTATCCGCGCGTCGTGAGCCGCGGCGCCGGAAAGCTCGAAAGCGCAACCGGTGCGGCAGGGATTCGGTCCGACCGACACCCGAAGGTCACGAACCGCCGACAGCTCCGACTCCTTGACGCCGGTAAGCTGAAGCAGGCCGCCGGACACTCCCTGGTAGCAGGGCATGGAGGAATCACTCTGCACTGTCATGTTCTGAAGATACACGATCAGATTCAGATTCGACTCGACCCACGAGGCGTCCACCGCGTACGGCACGATAACCGTATCGGTTTCTCCAGGCGCCAGCGTTATCGGCGTTCCGTTCGGGTCCGGCACGTAGTCGCGGCAGGTGTGGTTGTGAATCGTGTCGCCGTTGGGCGCGTTGTACTTGAGGCTGTCCTCGGTGATGGCGATCTGCAGGGCCGCATTGAGCGTGTCGGCGCCCGAGTTGTAGCACTCGACCCGCACCTCCCCGGTACGCATACCCGGGTCGTAGGACGTGCCGACGTGAAAGAGGCTCACAGCGGCAGGCAGGCGAATCTGCCCGGCAACGAGCGTGGCCCACTCGTTGTAGTTGTAGCCACGGCTCTTGCCGTCCATCCAAAGCCACGGCGTAGCATAGCTGCCGCTGTAGGGCGGCGGGTACTTGTACCACTTGGCGTGAGCTTCCGCGTTATAGAGTGGATAGCCGGAACCGACGTGCCACTCAACCGGCGCCACCGTGCTGCCGAAGTCCTGAGCTATCTGGTCCAGCACACTGCTGGAGTACCTGCAGGACCCTCAGCCTTCCGAGTAGGCGTCTTCCAGCACCACAATACGGCCAAAGCCGAAAGCCGTGGCCGTAGCGCCAAGTAGCAGGGCGAGTACGAGCAGTCTCTTCATGGGACCTCCTGGATATGCCTGCGATTCAGATTGACGACCGGACATCCTCTAAATAGTAAGGGACGGCCCGCCCCAGTCAAGTCAGGACTCCTCTCTTGACCGCAGGCCGAGCGCGGCGAGCACGGTGTCTTTTCCGGCGTTGAGCTGCCAGAGCGCCAGCGTGCCCAGCGCCCGCATGGTATGCGGCACCGATTTCGCGTCGCGCTCGTGGACGCGCAGGAGCAGTGGCAGGGTGACGAACCGCAGCACGCCGGCGGCAAGGAACATGATGTGGTAGTTCACGAAAACCAGCCCGGCGATGGTCACGTGGAAGTCGTGCAACCCCTGGGCGACAACCCCGGCGAGCAGCGAGGCCACGAATGCTCCCAGTCCGGTTACAGCGGTGTAGATGGCGAAGTAGCTCTCGCGGTGGGCCGGATTGTCGGCGAGCTCGAGCAGCAGGTTCCAGAGGCCGAGGCTGGCACCGCTCCAGACCAAACCGTTCATCAGGGCGTCGCCCCAGATCGGCAGGCGGAACGACGGTGTCGCGAACAGCCAGAGCAGCGGCATCACCCCGACCAGCGCGAAGTTCAGTACGGTGACCGGCCGCGCGCCGAACCGGTCGATGGCCCGACCCCAGAGAAGCTGCATGACCATGCCGGTGACGCCGCCGATTATCGAGTAGACGCCGATGGCCGCGAATGAGAAATGCAGGTTCTTCATCAAGTGGACAAGATAGAACGGCGACGCGAGCGTGCCGGTCAGGAACCATACCGCCAGAAAGAGGGCAAGCCGGCTGAACTGCGTCTCTTTGAGCGGCCCGATGAAGGTGTCGCGCAGGCTGAGTCGCGGCCGCGGCGCGAGCTCGGGCTCGGGCTGGCGGTTAAGCAGCAGCGTGGAGACCAGGCCGAAGATGACCGCGAGTCCGAACGCGAGCGCGTAGCCGGTCGGCTCGTGCCCCTTTGCCTTCAGCCAGTCCATGCCCAGGCCGGCAGCGTAAGCGGTCGCCACCCCGAGGACGCCGTGAATGGCGTTGCGCAGACCGAAGAAACGGCCGCGCCTCTCCTCCGGCACCAGGTCGGAAATCCACGACTGCCAGACCGTGCCGGCGACGTTCATGATCAGGCTCGACAGGGCAACCGTGGCGAAGAAGAGCACAAGGCTCACCTTCATCCGCAGCAAGAGGAATGGCACGAGTACGAAGAAAACCGACCGGCCGATGCCCGCCGTCCAGATGAGCAGCGCCTTGCGTTCCCCGGCGCGCCGGACGAGATAGCCGGACAGGAAACCGAACCCGGTTACCAGGGCAGGGATGGCGGACAGGAGCGCTATCTGGAACGAATTCGCCCCGAGCCAAAGGGCGAGACCGGTGAGAAACATGCCGCCGCCGAGAGTGGAATAGACCATCGCAAACGCGCCCTCGACGATGGAGACGCGCAGACCGCGGTCGATTTCCGGTCGGGTCAGGCTGCTCAAGTGTCGGCAGGCATTCTATCACAACGGCCGCGGCGAGCAATGTCCATGAAATGCAGGACGGACGGCGTGCTACCGGCGGTCGACGCCGAGCCGGCTGCGGAGGAAAGGAACGATGGTGGAACCGACGACCGGCCAGCCGTAGTCATGTGAGGGACTGTGGACTGCCTGCGCAAATGGTACGGGCCGGTCGACCATTTTCGTCCAGAGCGAACGTGCTACCGCGGTGAACACTGCGGAGACCTCCACATCTATCTTGCAGGCTGCAATCGGGTCATCGCCCTCATTGTCGAAGAGCAGCGTGTTCGGCGTGTCGGTATACTCATCCCACCACGGTGGCCCGAACTCAAGCACGCTAACTCGTGATTGCAGGTCGGGCGCAACCTGTTTCATCGCCTGCCCGACGAACGTCGCGCCATTGGACAGCCCGACCAGTACGATGCCGGTCGCGGGATAGCGGCTGAGCAGTCCCGAAATCGTGTTCGCAAACTCGCAGCTCCGTTTGTGATGCACGCCGAGCATCTCGGCCAGTTGCAGCACCCGGTTGTCGGGAATGCCTGACGACACCCGCAGATATGGTACGGCGAGCGCGCTGAGGCCCCAGCTTGCAGCGGAATCGCGGATCGCATACGCAGTCGGGGCGATGTCGTCCGAATGCTCGAGCGGCAACCGTCCCCAGCCGCCGGTACAGACGACGATGACCAGATCGCACGCCAGCGGCATCCGCGCGAGCTCGCGGAAGTCGAAGCCCTCGGGCGGGCGGCCGCCGAAGAACACGGCCAGACTGGTATCCTCATCCGGATACCAGTCGCCGTACTCCGTCGTGCTCAGCACGATGCCGTGGGCTGGAGCGTCGCAGGTAGCCATCAGCAGCGACTCCCGCTCCCATCGTCCCGCCGCGGACAGCGGCTCGTAGTTGACGCTCATCTCGAGTTGACCGGCTGCATCCGGCCCGACGTCGAATCCGGCGAACGCCTTCCCGTTCTCGACTGCCTCCCCCGAGGACAATACCACACCGCAACCAGGGCTGTCGGCAGCGGGGCGCCGGAGAGTCGTCCTGTCCGATACGACGCGACACAGACGCGGGATCGGCACGAGCAGGCGAACTCGCCGGCCCGGACTTTCGATTCCGGTCGTTTCAGCCGGCCGGAATCGGTCGGCAATCGAGTCGAGACCGACCTCGACTGTGACCGTACCGGCAAGGCCGAGTGAAGCACTGCACGCCAAAGCCATCAGCAGCAAGGACAACGTCAGCGGCTCCAGGAAATGACGGGCTCGAACGGGCTCGTTCATGAATTCCACGTCATTGTAGACCGACTCGACCTGCGGTCAAGCCCGTGTCCACCGGCGCAGTCGGGACTCGCTCGAGTCGTAAGCCTCATACCCTGGTTTCGCCCAGGACTCAGGGATTCGAGTCTGGAAGCCGGCCCTTCCTCCCGGCAGAGAGTTCCTCGGCATGGTACGAACTGCGCACGAGCGGGCCGCAGAAGGCCGACTTGAACCCCAGTGATCGAGCCTCCTCCTCGAACGCGGCGAACTCCTCGGGAATAGCGTAGCGCTCTACCGGCAGGCAGCGCCGTGCCGGCTGGAGGTACTGGCCGACGGTGACGATATCGCAACCGACCGAACGCAAGTCACGCAGCGCCTGCCGCAGTTCGTCGTCGGTCTCACCCAGGCCGACCATCAGTCCGCTCTTGGTCGTCATCTCCGGTGCAATGCGCCTGACCGCCGCCAGCACATCAAGCGAACGATGGTAGTCGGCGCGCGGGTCGCGCACGCCGGGCGAGAGGCGCTCGACCGTCTCCAGATTGTGGCCGAACACATCCGGCTCGGCCTCAACAACCTGCCGAATCAGCCCCTCCCTGCCGCAGAAATCGGGAGTCAGGACCTCGACCTGGACGCGTCTACTGCTGACGGCGGACCGCAGCTTACTGACTGTCCGAGCGAAGATGCCCGCGCCAAGGTCGGACAGGTCATCGCGGTCAACCGAAGTCAGGACGACGTAAGTAAGATTGAGTTCAGCGACTGCCTGGGCAACGCGCTCTGGCTCGGTCTCGTCAACAACGCCGCCGGGATTGCCGGTCGCGACCGAGCAGAAGCGACAGTGACGCGTGCAGGTGTCGCCAAGGATCATGAAGGTCGCCGTGCCGCGGCCCCAGCATTCGGCAAGGTTGGGACAGCGGGCCGAACTGCAGACCGTGTTGATGCCGCAGGCGCGCAGCCGCTCGTTGGTCGCCTCGAAGCCGGCTCCGGACGGCACCGCCGAGCGCAGCCACTCAGGTTTTCTCATCGGGAGTCAAGCATAGCAGACGTGTGCGGCGAACTCAATCGGCGCACGGGAAGCAGCGCTCTAGATCCTGAACTTGAGACCGGACTTCGGGCAGGCCGACACGCACTCGTTGCAGCGGATGCACTCGAGCTGATTCTGGCTCTCGTGCGGGTTGATGTTCATCGGGCAAACCTTGCGGCAGATGCCGCAACTGGTGCAGACGTCCGGGCTCTGGAGTGTAAGGTGCATCAGGCTGCCCTTGTTGAACACCGAGTAGACCGCTCCGATTGGACAGATCACCCGGCAGAATGGCCGTTTGATGGCGATGGCGGCGAGAATGACACTGAGCAGGATGCCGATCTTAACCCAGTAGAGCCAGCCTACGAGGCCACGCAGCGCGTTCACGGGGTCCCACAGCACCAGCGGGATGCCGGCGCCGAAAGTGCCCTGCGGGCAGAGCTTGCAGAACCACGGCTCGGCCGTGAAGTAGGACGCGACGCCGGCGACGAAAAGGAGCACACCGAACTTGAGGAAATTCGACGGGAGCGATGCCCGGGCAAATACGTCAAGGACCACGACGATGATGAAGAACGCAGCGGCGAGCGCCAGTCCGAGCGGCAACCGGGAGAGCGGGCCGAGCTGGAAGGCGGGATTTCCGAGCCACCCAAGCAGGAACCCCGCGATGGCGGAGAACCCGGCCGCGAACCAGCGACCGGTCAGCCCGAGCAGGACGATCGCGATAAAGCCGGATGCGACCGCGTACCCGACCTCGAACTTGAACCAGACAACGGCGGCAAGCCCGAGCGCGGCAAGGAATCCGCCCACCCACATCCTACGCGGCAGATCGAGCTTGCCGCGGTTCGCGATAACCAACAGGAGCAAGTTGAACGGCAGCCAGGCGTAGAGAAACACCGAGAACGGCGGAAGTTTGAGGAACAGGACAAGCACCGCGCCGATTGCGGCCGTGATTGCGGCGATGACGGCAAACGAAGCCCGGCGCTTGTTACCGGCTTTCGGCCCGACCTTGACCTTGTAGAGCAGGTCCTGCCACATCCCGAACGGACAGAGCCAGGCGCACGCGGCCCTCCCCACGACTGCGCCGATGACGATGAACACCCCGAACGGCAGCCACGGCAGGAGCCTCATACCGACCATCTGCTGGGTCGAACCGATGGGGCAGGCAAACACCGCGAGCGGTCCGCCATAGCAATTGAGAATCGGTTCGGGCATGTATTTGAAGATGCCCTGGTAGAGTATCTTGTTCTGAATATAGGCCGCGATGTAAGCATTGAGCAGCACCGCCGAAGCGATCTCTACCACCCGAAATGGCGCTACCCTCCGCCGCACGAAAACGACCGAGCCGAGCATGATGAGCATGAACGGTACCCAGCCGAAGACGAGGACCCGGCCGAGCGGCATCCCCTGCCCGTAGCTCAGGAAAGCCGCGACCAGCGCCCCGGTCAGGGAGATGACGATGAACGAAAGCCAGCGATTGCGCGTGGTTGGCCGGCCGAGGAACAAGGCCAGGAACACACCCAGTCCCAGCATCGAGGCAAGGCCGTAATACAGGACACCCCAGTCGAAGTGACCGACGAACTTAAGGAGCAGGGTCGAGGCCGCAGAGGCCGCGGCGATGGCGATGAACATCCAGATGCGGGCTCGCCGGCTCACGTCGAAACGAGTACCGGTCATAAGCTGGACCTGGGCATTGGGGCTACACGAGCCCCATGCAGGAAAGTCATATCTGGGCCGCGAACCGGTGGATCGTCTCGGGGTTGCCGGCCTTGATGCCGAACACGATGGCCGCCACCCCGATCACGGCCAGAACTACGAACGAGATTTTTCGCTTCACGCTTAGAATCGGCTGATGAGCTGCAGCTTGGCGCCGGTGAAGGGCGATTCGAACCGGCACACGCCCCCCGAGCAGGTGTAGCCGCCTTTCTCCCCGCCGACGCGGACCCGCAGGACGTTGCGCTCGGTGATATTCCAGACGGTCTCGAACATCGGCCATGACTGCTGACCTGCGTAACGGATGTCGAGCTTCTGGTCCACGTGCTGCCACCCAACCGTGAACAGCAGCGCGTCTCCGTATCCATAGGTCAGGGTCAGTGCCGACTCGTGGTACTTCTGGTCCGGGTACTCGGGCGAGTCGTCCCGCTTTTCGGTGACGAAGTTGTATTCCCCTTCAAATGCCACGGTGTGATTCCCGGTGAGATAGTTGACATGCACCGTCGGCATATCAGTTCCCCGGCTGAGGACGTGCAGTTCCACATTCTGCTGGACCATGTGGTTGAACTTCGCCTCGAAGTTCCAGGCATCGCCGAGCGCATAGCGCGACTTCCCTTCCCACTCGACTACGCCGGAGTTCGGGTCTCTGTGCTTGTAGAGCCGCCCATAGTCGGCCTCGACATAAAGCGGTCCGACCGGAGTCGCGGTAGCGATGATGCCGAAGCCCTTCTCGTCCTCGCCGCGGTTGAGCGCCACGCCCGATTTGATCGGGGTGGGCGGGTCGTTCCAGTGGTAGACACCGCTGGGAAAACCGATCCGGTCGTAGTCCATGTACTCACCGACAATCGAGTAACCGGTGAACGCCGCCGTCCCGCTCAGGTAGTACCCCAGCCCTTTGTCCCGGCCGCCGATTCCCGGTTTGGTCCCGAGTCGCTGGCAGATTTCACCGTAGAGGTCAACCGGACCAGCCGTGGCCGAGACGTTGCCGCCGTACAGCTCGGTGAAAGCCCTGGGGGTGATGTCCTTGGTCGAATCACGGTTAACCCGGACGTAGCGCGCGCCGAGGCCGCCCCACTCGAACGGACGCGAGGACAGGTCCGCACCCAGCACCTGGTCGGTCGTGTCGGTGGCGTTCATAAGCTTGTACGTACCTTCCTGAAAGAAGAGCTCGCGCAACCTCGCACCAAGCAGGACGACGTCGGTTGAGAGCGGCAGATGAGCCGTGCCGCGCAGCCCGTGCAGGCTCTTGTAGTGGCGGAAATCATCGTCGGAGTAGGCCCGCAATGTCAAGCCCTTGCCGAAGGTCTGGAAGAACTTGCCGTATAGAATCTCAAGCTGCTTGGGGCTGTAGGCAACGGTGTAGTCGAGGAACCTGACCGGTTTCTTCACCGCGGTCCACGGCTGCGACGGCTCGAACATAAAGAGCCCGACGCCGCCGTTAAAGTCCCCGTACTTCAGGTTGAGGTCCATCTTGTCTTCGGCGTGCGTGGCCCAGCTGTCGCGGTAGGCCCAGAATTCGGCGCGGTTGACGCCCTGGATGGTGAGGTTCGCGCCAGCGGCGAACGAACCGACACAGACCAGCAGGCAGGCGAAACGGGCGGCTCGCTTAGTCACCGTCCGCTACTTGTCTTTTCCGGCCGGCGTCTCCTCTACCGGCTCCTCCGGCAGCCACTTCACGAACTCAGCCGCGATCTTCTTCTCGTCGCCCTTCTTATACCCGATGTGGGTGTAGACAATCTCGCCCTTCATGTTGATGAGGTAGGCCGTCGGCTTGATGATGATTCCGTAAGCCTTCTTAACTTCATTCTGGGCATCGAGCAGGCAGATGTAGGGCCATTTCTTGCTCTTGACGAACGCCTTGACCCGGGCTTCATCTGCCGGCTTGTCGACCGAGAGCGCAATGATCTGCAGCCCGCGCTCCTTGAGCGAGTCGTAGACCGGCATCAGGGCGTCCAGCTCGGCGATGCAGTTGACGCAGGGCAGATCCCAGCACTCCATGTAGACCGGCCCGACCGCGAGCAGGCTATCGAGCGTAACCGAGTTGCCCTTGGTGTCCGGAAGCGTGAAGCCGGCCGCCTGCTCGTACTCGGTCTTCTCCGCAGCGAGGGCAAGACCGGCCGCGAACACAAGAACCAGTGAAAGTCGTGCGAGTTTCATCGTAATCTCCTCTAATCGTTGACTAGTTTCCGAACCGCTGTTTGCCCACCGACTGCAGCACGCGTAGACTTGACGTATCCTGGACGAAGACGGCGGCGCCGAGATGCGAACGGTTCCAGGCACCCAGCGGCGTTGTCAGTACCGTATCGTACTCCTGCCCAAAACTGAGCTTCAGCGGGACTCCCCAGGTATCACCAATGACGCGGCGGGCACAGTAACGGACATAGGCCGTATCCTGACGGAGCATCGAGTAGTAGGGCGCGCTGTCCTCGTAGACGACGGCGACCAGCATCAGTCCGCTCATCGTATCAACCGCGGCGTTGGTCGGAGTAATGTGGACGCCGATGCTCAACTCCGTCGTGCCCAGCCGGGTGGTGGCCGAGTCGAGTGACATCTCCATGGCCGTGGTCAGCGAACGGGCCTGGCCGACCATGTTGTCGTAGACCTCGTAGAATGAATCGGAGACCTGAGGCGCACGGTAGAAGCCGTCGAAGAACGCGGTCGGCCAGAACCCGGCGACGTTGTACTTCCCCGGCTTGCTCCGTTCGTCCCCGGCCCCGGTCGACAGCTCAGGATGGTCGGGCGCCTGATACCAGACGACGTGCACTACCGAATCGGGATACGTGATTGCCAGACTCTCAAGAGACCGCTCCGCGGCCTCGCAGTATGCTCACTCCGTGGTCGAGAAAAGCTCACTCAGCACTACCCGGTTTGCCTGCCGGCTGATGAGCGGAGCGTCCGAGCACCGAACCGAGAACGAGAGCAACACCGCCAGCACCGCCAAACCGGCCGCCGCCCGAGCTGGCTTAGATTGAAGCAGTTTGTGCGTCACAGGTAATCTTAGGAACGCATGCGTGTGCTGTCAAATCAGACCATCTCCTGCTGTTATTTACCACGCCGGCTCGCAGTTATTCCGTCGGCAAGCCGCAGCCCAGTTATGCTTGACTAGTATCGGTCTGTGCGGACACTTACAGAGTGAAGGGACCTGTCCAAATACTGACCACAACGCCCAGCCGCGACGCTGCCCGCCTCATCTCCCGGACCCTGCTCGACCGCCGCCTGGCCGCCTGCGTCCAGATTGTCGGCCCGATCGAGAGCAGCTACCGCTGGCAGGGACGGGTCGAAACCGCGCGTGAGTGGTTATGTCTAATCAAAACGAGCCGGGCCCGGTTCCGCGCGGTCAGCACGGCAATCGCGGAACTCCACTCGTATGACACGCCCGAGATTGTCGCTCTGCCGATCGTCGCGGGCAGCCGGCGCTACCTCGATTGGCTCGCGGCATCGATGCGCCACTCGTCTGCCGGACCCCGACCCGCCCGGAGGCCAGTCTGCCGCTGAAAGGGATCGTCTCCGCGCTCCAGGACCCGGATCCGGGGACGCGCCTCCGCGCCGTCGAAACCCTGAGCCATATTGGCGGCGACGAGGCAGTCGGAGCCCTGGTGCTCCTGCTCAAAGACCCGGACGATACCGTTCGCGCGATGGCCGCGGAAGCTCTCGCCGCCAGCGGCGCCAGCGCAATCGAACCATTGATACGTTATCTTGCCACCTGGCAGGGCCCGGTCGGCACCGCCGTGCCGGCTTTGCTCGGGAAGCTGCGTTCCGACCGCGGACTGGACTTCCTGACCGCACACGTCGTCGACCCCGACCCTGGGGCACGCGCGGCGATCGCCGCCGCGCTCGGGCGAATCGACAGCGACCGTGCGCTGCCGCCGCTGCTCGAACTGCTGCGGGACATGGTCGACGAAGTACGGATTGCCGCTGCCCGGGCGCTCGGCGATGTCCAGAACCCATCGACCGTGGACGCCCTGCTCGACGAAATGGCGGACGAGAACGCGCTGGTGCGGGCGGCCGTGGTCGAGGCGCTTGCCCGCATCAACAGCCCGAAGTCGATTGACATTCTGTCGCACGCCAGCACCGAGGACCCGGAGCGGAACGTGCGCGAAGTCGCCTTGGCCGCACTCCGACGGGTCAGCACCGGCGCGGTTACGCCGTTGATCCAGGCGCTCCTGGGAAGCGACCTGAGCGAGCGAATCCGCGCCGTCAGCCAGTTGCTCGAGCAGGGCAAGGCCTCGGTCCTGCCGCTCACCGAGCTGCTCATGCACGAGGAGCCGACGGTGCGGGCCTCGGCAGCCGAAGCACTCGGCGCGCTCGGCGACACGGCCGCGCTCAACGCCCTCATCATCAGCGCGATCGCCGACACCGACGACCACGTCCGTCTCTCGGCGACGACCGCGCTGGGCCACGTCAAACATGCCCGTTCCGCACAGGTTCTGGCCGGCCTGCTGGAAGACCAGGACAACAAGATCGCGGATGCCGCCGCCGTCGGGCTCGAGAATCTAAGTGAGCTGGCTGTCGAACCGGTATTTGAGCTGCTCAACCACGAACTGGTCGATGTCCGGGTGCGGGCCATTCACGTCCTTGGCCGGCTTCGGCACCGCGGTGCCTGCGACCGTCTGATCCGAGGTCTGACCGACAAAGTCATCTGGGTGAGAATCGTATCAGCCCAGGCGCTTGGCGAGATCGGCGACAGCCGCGCGGCCCCGGCACTCATTGCTGCGCTGAAAGACCGCGACCTGGTTGTCCGGGCGATGGCGGCAGAGGCGCTGGGCAGACTGCGCGACTTCGCGGCAACCATGCCGCTCCTTGCCCTGCTCGGTGACGAAAGTGACCTCGCCCGGACCCATGCTTTGCGGGCACTCGGGCGCATCGGCAATCCGGCGGCAATTCCGTTCCTCGAACCGGCACTGGATGCGCCGGAGCCGGAAGTACGCTGCGCCGCGATCGCCGGGCTGGCGGCGCTGCGGGTGACCAGCATATTGCCGAAACTGCACCGGATGTCGCGGAACTGGCCGGTTGGTAGAGAACCCAGGGAAGTACGGGAGGCGGCGCAGCAGGCAATCACGGCGCTGGAAGCCGCGCTGGAGCAGGAAACCGTGCTGACCCCGCACCCGGAGCAACCCCGGGAAAAAGAACAGCCGCCCCCCGACAGCTAGCCGGGCAAACTATGTCCGCGGTCTGTGGGCTGCCGCTCCCGGCGGCGGGGCTTCGCGCTATTCCTCGAACAGCGCCTTGGCGTAGGCCTGCGGATCGAACGGCTCGATGTCGGCGAGTCCCTCTCCGGTACCGGTGAAGCGCACCGGCACCCCCAGCTCCATCACGATTGGTATCAGCACCCCGCCTTTAGCCGTGCCATCGAGCTTGGTGACAATCAGACCGGTCAGGCCGAGCTGCTCGTTGAACGCGGCGGCCTGACGCAGCCCGTTCTGACCCACTGTCGCATCCAGGACCAGCCAGACCTCGTCCGGGGCCCCCGGTTTCACCTTGGCGCAGACCCGCTTGATTTTGACGGCCTCATCCATCAGGTCCTTGCGGGTGTGCAGCCGGCCCGCAGTGTCGACCAGCACGATATCGATCTTCCTCAGCAACGCCTTCTGGATTGTATCGAAAGCGACCGCGGCCGCATCCTGCCCCTGCGTCGACGAAACGATTTCAACCCCGGCGCGTTCCGCCCATATCCCGAGTTGCTCGGCGGCGGCATCGCGGTAGGTGTCGGCCGCGGCCACGACCACGCGCTGGCCCTGGTCGGCGAACAGCCGGCAGAGTTTGCCGACGGTCGTGGTTTTGCCTGACCCGTTCACACCGACAATCATGACAACCAATGGAGGGCCGGACGTTGGACTTTCGACTTCGGACTTTGGACTAAGCAGCCGCGCAATCTCGGTTTCGAGAATGTCACGCCGGTCGCCCGTTGCATGCTTGAGCTTCTCCACCAGGATGTCGGTCGCCTTGACTCCGACGTCAGCGGCCAGCAGCGCTTCCTCAAACTCTTCGGTGCTGGCCGCCGATAGCAGCCGCCGAAACACCTGGCGGGTCTTGGTCAGCCCGCCGGCGAGCCCGGCGAAGCTGGCGCTGATTCGGACGAAGGGATTCACTGACTAGCTGGCGGCCGGCTGCGCCTGCCTGCGGTAGTCGGCCAGGCTGACTGACACTAGCGTGGAAATACCCGGCTGCTCCGCAGTCACACCGAACACGATGTCGGCTCGCTCCACGGTCAGTCGGTTGTGCGTGATGATGACGACCTGGGTCGTGTCGGATATACCTTTGAGGTAGTCGGCGAAGCGGCCGACGTTTGCATCGTCCAGTGGTGCGTCCACCTCGTCGAGGAAACAGAAGGGTGCCGGCTTCACGCGGTAGAAAGCAAAAAGGAGAGAAACCGCGAGCAGGGCTTTCTCGCCGTCGGAGAGCTGCTCGAGCCGCTTCGGGTTCTTACCGCGCGGCTTGGCGACGATGCTGATCTCGGACTCGAGCGGGTTGGCGTCGTTTGTCATCACCAGGTCGGCCTCACCTTCGAGGAACAGAGTCTGGAATATCTCGCGGAAGTGGCCCCGCACTTCGCCGTAGGTTGCCGCGAACTGCTCCTGCGCGTGCCGGTCGATCTCGGTCAGGGCGCTTTCGAGATTCGTCTTGGCAGCGGCGACGTCCTCGCGCTGGGTAACGAGCTTCGCCAGGTCCGACTTCTCCTGCGCGTACTCCTGGGCCGCGAGCGGATTCACCTGCCCGAGCGCCTCAAGCCGCTGCCGCACCTGGGCGAGCCTCTCTTCGGCCCCGTCGGCCGCCTCGGGCTGGAATGCGATGATATCGGTCGCGTAACTCGTCCTCGCCTCTTCAGCGATGGCCGCATTCCTCTGGTTCAGCTCGTAGAGCTTCATCCGCTGCTCCATCAGGATGCTCTGGTTCCGCTCCTGGGACTGGCGGAGCTCGGCCAGATTGGCATCGAGTGCCTCCTCGGCCCGAGCCAGTTCGGCGACCTGCAGCCTGCCGAACTCATCCTCGATCCCCGACAACACTGAACGCCCCTGTCCAATCTCTTCCACGCGCTCGGCAATTTCCCTCTCCAGCACCTGGCTCTCGTCGCGGTTGTGCTCCGCCGTGGCCGCGTATTCCTGCAGGCGCCGCCGGCCGTCGTCAATCTGGCGCTTGGCAAACGCATTCTCGGCCTCCAGCCGCGACCCGACCTGCCGCGCCTCGGAAAGCTCGGCCAGCGCCTGCGACGACAACTCCAGCCCGGCCTTGACCTGCTGCTCGAGTTCGCGGACCGCAAGCTCAGTCCGTTGCAGCACGCTCGTACCCGACTGAGTCTGGGCTTCGAGATCTCCGGACGTGGCCTGTAGCGCGGTTCTGCGTTCCTCGATTGAACGCACCTGGGCCGCGGCGGCATGCTGGGCCGCCCGCACGCGCTCCGCTTCACGTTCGAGCTCCTCTCCGGTCGCCGACATTAGCTCCAGCGCCGCGTCGAGAGAAGCCTTCTTGCGGCCGCTCTCACCGACCTCGAACTCGCCCTGCTCAGTCTCCTTTTCCAGTTCGGTTCGGCGCCGGAGGAACGTTTCCTGGCCTGTAACCGCTCGCTCCAATTCCTCATCGACCGTGGTCAGCCTGGCACCCTTGTCATTCAGTGCCCGTCTTGCGCTCAGTCGCCCGCTCTCACGGCCCTCGATAACCACCCGCCCATCCGGGAACCGGCACACTCCGTCCCGGGTGACGAATGTCCAGCCGGGCAACTGCTGCGAAAGCCGGTTCAGGTCTCCGGCTCTTGCGGCAACCAGACAGGAGTTGACCACATCCCGCAGCCCCGCCGGCGCGTCAGACCTGACCTTGACGAACCCGGAGAGCGGACCGATTATACAGCTATCCTGCGGTACGGCCGAGGGTGCCGGCTCCAGACCGGAGGCGCCTGCCAGGAAGCCGAAGCGCAGGTTTGGGCGTGTCGCGGCCACGTCCGCGAGCCTTTCCGGCCCCACATCAGTAACCAGGAAATCCACTACGGCATAAAGCGCTGCTTCGCAGGCCCGCTCCCAGCCCGGCTCAATCTCAAGGAAAGCACTCGCCTCGCCTCGCAGACCATCGGTGAGCGCCGCACCACAGGTTTCAAGTTGCTCGCTGGCGAGCGCCGCACGCAGCAGCGCCAGGTCGGTCTCGAGCCGGCCCTTCTCCTCGCGCAGCCTCTCCTCTTCGCCGCGCAGCCGGTTCCGCTCGTCGCGGATGTGAGCAAGTTCAGCCCGGACTGCATCAAGCCGCTGCCGGCCGGCGTCGATAACCGCCGCCGCTTCGGCGACCTTCTGCCTGGTGGCCGCAATCTCTTCCTGGTTCCGGGCGAGGCGCGCCTTCACCGCGTCGGCATCTGCGGACAATCGCTCGCTCGTCTCCCTTTGGTTGTCAAACGCCGCATCGAGCCTTGCCAGGTCCTGTCGGCTGCTCTGCCCCTGCTCAAGCCGTTCCTGCAATTGGTGACGGAGTTCGGTCTCGTGACTGCGCAGTCCGTACAACTGCTCTTCAAGTGCCACGACCGCCGCCCGCTGACGCTCGAGCCTCTCCTGGGCCTCTGCCTGACACACGTTGGTAGCCGCCAGCCTCTCAAGCGTCTGCTCGAAGGTCTGCTCCATCTGTCTGACGTTCTCCGCCAGTGAAGCTCGCTCGGCCTCGCCCTGCTTTGTTGCGCTGTCGAGGAGCTCGATACGCGACCGTGCCAGCAGGTTTCTGCCCTCCAGGTCGGAGACTACCTGGCGCTGCGCCTGCACTTTGGCTCCCAGTTCATCCTTCAACATCTGCAGGTCCCGCACCCGGCCGCGCTGTATCTTGAGTTCTTCCTCCAGGCGGTGGATTTCAGCCACGCGCCCGGCCTCAGCCTGCTCCATCGCCTCGGTGTCGGCCTGAGCCCGCGCCAGGTCTCGCTGGATCGCCTCATAGTCGGCCTTGAGTTCGATGAGACGCAGCCCTTTCTCTTCGGTCTTCAGCTTGTCGAACGCCCGGAGCCTGCCTGCCTGTCGCTGCAGACTGCGCACGTAGCGCTCCCGCTCCGCGATGATATCGTCCAGGCGCAACAGGTCGCTGTTGGTCAGGTCCAGTTTGCGCAGACAATCAGCCTTCGCGTCCTGATACTTGGCGAGCGACGCAGCTTCCTCGAACATCTTCCGGATATTGCCGGAGATGATCTCCCGCATCTGGCGCAGGTCGAATATCGAATAGGCCTTGGTGCCGGTGCCCGACGAGAAGAAGACCTCCTGGATGTCACGCAGGCGACATGGCTGTTTGTTCAGGTAGTACTCACTCTCACCCGAACGGAAGTAACGGCGCCGGATCTCGACCTCGGCCGCCGGCTGCCCCTCGCCCTGTGCAACGTCGTCCAGAACGAGCTTCACCTCGGCGAAGTTGAGCGGCGGCACCATGGCGGTGCCGCCGAATATCAGGTCCTCGTTCTTCGCGCACCGCAGCAGCGTGAACGACTGCTCGCCCAGAACCCAGCGGAGCGCGTCGAGCACGTTGGTCTTGCCGCAACCGTTCGGGCCGATGACCGCATTCAGGCCCGGGGAGAAACGCAGCGTCGCTTTATCCTGGAACGACTTGAACCCGATGAGCTGGAGCTCTTTGATGCGCACGTCGGGCTAAACTATATGAGCGACCCTATCCAAGTCAAGCCCCGTAAATGGGGACGCTACCCATTTTCGTGCCTGCCGCGGGGCCGGCCGTGGGGCAATGCGTGCAGCCTGCGACTACTTTGCACTTCCAGCCTCTGGACAAATGAATCGTCTCCCAGCGGACGGCCGGTGCGGGTGTAGAGACGCAACCGCGCGGCGTTGTCTTCCGGGTCCGCCTCTGCCAGCCAGTCAGCCCAGTTCCCCGCCGAGACCCACCCGTCGATACCCGATGCCAGCAGGCGGTCTCGCCGCAGTCCCGCGTGGGCAGCGGCGCTGCTCCACTCGTAGTTCGTCGCGAGACGCTCGATTCCGGCACGCACCGGGTTGCACTCAACGTAGCGGATTGCTGCCGCGGTATGGCCGACGTCGAGCGGACAGGAGTAGAACCGTCCCTGCCAGACACGGCCGGCGAATTCCCGCGATCGGTTTACATGCTGAGCGTAGCGTAAATGTACCGGCTTAAGTACTGACGCCAGTGAACCAGCCTGGGCCGGCACCGCGACAAGGTGAACGTGATTGGGCATCAGGCAGTAGGCGAGAATCTCAAGTCCGCCTTCAGCCGAGTAGTCCGCGAGCAGGCGCAGGTACCTGCGGTAGTCGGCCCTGACAAAGAAAACCTTCTCGCGGCGATTGCCCCGCTGAGCGATGTGGTGCGGTACGCCTGGAACGACGACTCGCGCCATGCGCGGCATGGCCTACAATACTGCGGCGCGCGGCGGTGTCAACGTAAAACGGGTAGCGTCCCTAATATATAGTAGGACAGCTCAGGCGGTGGCGGCACGCGGCCGAAGCGTGGGATGTTCGAAACGCCGGAACAGGAAAATGAACAGGGCAAGAGCCAGACCCGGGCCGACGAGCCAGACAGAACGTTCCAGCCACCAGCGGCCGGAGCCGGCCGGCGAACCGGCAAAGCCGGCAGCCGACAGCAGCCCGTAGGCCGCGGCATAAGCCGTCAGATGCCACAAATAGACGGTCATTATCATGCTGTTTGCCGCGACGACCGTCTTCCAGGGCCCCGGCTTCGCGAGCCACCGGCTTACCGGCCCGCGCAGCAACATCGAAGCACCCACCAGCCAGAACGTCAGCGACAGAATGCACACGTTCGGCGGCGTCATGTTCGAAATGGGCTCGTAGCCGGTACCAACCATGCTCTTCGGATATGACCCGAAGTGCGTGAGGAGGAACACACCGGCGAGACCGCCCAGGGCGATCATCAG
This sequence comes from uncultured bacterium, assembly GCA_964485845.1. Taxonomy (GTDB): domain Bacteria; phylum Hydrothermota; class Tepidihabitantia; order Tepidihabitantales; family Tepidihabitantaceae; genus UBA2258. The sequence goes on from CAZAKP010000013.1 coordinate 26,006, forward strand.
GCGAACGCCTCGCCGTGCGCGGGTCAGCGTACCGTCGGCATAGAAGAACCCGAGCTGGTGCGCAAGAAGCCAGACAAACCCGAAGTTGGCCCAGCCGATTTCCGGAACTCGCAGTGCTATTCGGAGCACGTCCACCCCGACCACCAACAACGTGATGACGGCGACCACCGCAATTCCGAACCGAAGATGGAGAATCCGCATCACCGGCGTCAACGCTGTCAGGATGATATAGACGACGAGGAACCACAGCGGCCCGAAGAGCAATACGGTTGCCCTCATGTAGGCAGGCTTGATCGCGCCCGCTGCATGCACTGCTACCAGCACGACCAGCCATATCGCCACGAAAATCGCTGTCGGTTTGAGCAGACGGACCAGGCGCCCGCGCATGAACGTGCTCATCGACTCACCCCGACGCTGCGTATTCACTACCGATGTGAAGTTCGAGAAACCCCCGACGAAAAAGAAGAGCGGCAGCACCTGCAGCACCCAGGTCAGGGACCACAGGCCGGGAATCAGCCCCACGACGTTGTGGACCTTCACCACGCCGCGCTCCCATCCGATGATTGAACCGATCCAGTGCCCCACCACCACGACCGTGATGCTCAGGGCCCGGATGAAGTCGACGTACCGGTCGCGCGTTGACGGGGTCGCTGCGACGAGCTCGTCAAGACGCGGACCGGAGGTCGCGCCCACTCTCAGCGTTGCTTCTGCCATACGCGCCTTTTGCGCAAGACTATAGAAACCGAAAACGTGATGTCAAGGATTGGTTCGGTCGAACGTGGCTGTCCGATTGCGAACACGGGGCCGGTCCCGGCCCGGACCGAACGGACCCGCGGCGCTTCCCTCAGCCAATGAGCAAACGGGCCGATTCCTCCTCGGCTGCGGGCTCGATGTCGATTCCCACGCCCGCGACAACGACTCGCACAACCTTCTCTTTGCGCTTATCGCTGTACCGCGCGCAAATCCTCGCGGCGAGGACCCGGTCGGAATCAACCACCAAGAAACGAGGACACCAACGCAGGACAATGAGACCGACGGGACCTGGCAGGTCGGACGCATCAACTACCACCGCGTGAGCAGGCTTGCGCCTGAGCAACTCCTCGTTCTCCGCCTCGTCCCTACCCACGATCAGCCGCGCGCCTGAGGGCAGCCGGAAATGCCTGCCCATGGACAGCAACTCGACAATCTCCGGCGAATCCTCGCCATGGTCGAAGGCCTCGGCCAGTCGCTTCGAAAAGACCCTCTCGGTCAGCAGGCACCCTCCGGCCGGGTTCGGGTATTCGGTGATGTCGTATTTCGCGGCCAGATCCATTTGTCGCTTCCGGCTTCGCCCTTCGATGTTCAACAGCCGCTCGCGGTCAACCAGCCCGGTCTGCTCGACCACAGTTGGGTCCAGCAGCTTTGCGGACAGCGGTCGGAGCAACCTGTCGCCGACCCCGGAGTCCCTCGCCACGACTCCGAGCGACTGACGGTTCTGCGACATCGGCCGCTGGCCCAGCACCTCGCCGGTGACGATGAACTCGGCGCCTCGGGTCTGTCCATACGTCCATGCCTTCCGAATCATGAGGGTATGGCAATCGATGCACGGGTTCATGTTCTTGCCCCGCCCGTGCTTCGGCCGTTTCACCATGGCGATGAAGTCCGCATCAATCGGCAGCGTCACAAGCTCAATGCCGAGTTGCTCGGCGGCCCTCTCGGCGTTGCTCTTCCCCGCCCTCGGCCGCGGGCAGTACGCACCCGCAAAGTTGATACCGATGACTTCAATGCCTTGCTCCTGAACGACCCTCGCGGCCAGGGTCGAATCCAATCCGCCGGAAAGCAGGGCGACCGCGATTGCTCTAGGTTTGTCGGGCACGCAAGAGAATAGCCGCCGAGCCCGAGGTTTCAACCACTCGCAGACGGCGGTCTAGCGGCTGCCGCTTGAACCAAGACGCGAGCGGGGCGCCGGGGTCCCGACCGCAACATAGATGGTATCAGGCAGGGACGTGGCGGCATTCCGGTCCTGCACGCTCACGACCACCTCGGCCGTTCCGACCTGCGTGAAGACGTGGGACAGGCGGATCGCGGACGGACTCGGGGAATACCCGCTCGGCGTACGCATGCTGTCGTTCCAGGCAACGACTGCCCTGATGCTGTCGCCATCAGGGTCGTGGCCATCGACAACGAAGCGGGTAGTCTCGCCGCGCACCGCGACTGGCGGGCGTAAGACGCTGTCAACCACGGGTGCATTCGGACCGCCAACGAGCACCGTGACGGTCTCCCGCTCCGACCCGGCGGGCCACCAGCCGGCGGAAGTCATGCCGAAGGCATGGATGATGTAGACTCCGGCGCTGTCCCATCGATGCGAGACGGAGAACGTGTCTGGCCGGGGACCCTCATTCTGCAGTTCCACCGTATCGCCCCAATCCATCTCGAACGAATAGCCAACGGCCGGGGCAGGCTCGGCCGTCACCAATATCGTGAACTCGTGGCCGGCAAAGGCCGTGTGAGTGCTCAGCAGAAGACGCAGTTCCCAGCTCCGTCGCCCGCAATCCGCTCCCGGCGAGACCAGCAGGACGAGCGCTACCAAAACGAAGAGCGCTAGACGTGACTTCCTGCTCGTCTACCTTCCTCCGTCGACGTAGCCGGTGTTGTAGAGGTCATGCTGCCACTTGGGCCAGGGAGCGAGCGGGTCGAGCGGGGCTCCTCGGCTTCCCGCCACGCAAAACAGCCCATATTCTCCGGCAACGATTACGTTGCCATTAGGCAGGATGGTCGGGCTTGGCGGGCACTCCGCTGGAAACCAGAGCTTGCCCGGGAACGTGATACCATACCACGACATGTAGTAGCTGTGGCAGTCGCAGGTCCAGACTGCGCCACCGTCAGACTGACGGACGCGGTATAACACGTCGCGGTTGCTCTGAAAATAGACAGACCCGTCGGCCGCAAGAACGGGCGCGGTGCTGAATCCGTCAGGGTAACCCAGCTCCTTCATCCAGTTGATGTCGCCCGTCGCCGGGTCAATTGAGTAGACCTTGCCGGCGCTGGTGCCGACGAAAATCGCCGTTCGCCCGATGGCGGGCCTCAGCGCCAGACCATCCAACACTGCCGTCCACCGCACGGTCCCGGTCACGGGGTCAATAGCGTAGATGCGCTGTGACTCGGACGCGCAGTAGATTGTCCCGTCGTTACCCACAACCGGGCCGTGGATCTTCCCTGCCGCAAGGTACACGCGCCAGAATGTGGTATCGAGCCACGGCCCGACCTTGTACAGGTACCCCGAATCCGTGCCGAAGTAGAGAGCCCACTGCGCGTCGATGACCGGGGCATCGACGATGGCTCCGTGTGCCGTGAAGGCGGGAATTCGTCCACCATGGTCAACGCTATCGACGTAGCAGTAGAGGGTGTCCTTTCTTCCGAAGTAGACGCGGTTGCCGTTGACCGCCGGACCGCTCCAATCCAAGTATCCAGAGGAATCGGGCAAGTCCGCCCACCACGCGACATCCAGTTGCCGGTCAAAGGCCCACAGGTTCGTGCTTGTCATGACTATGTGTCTGGTCACAGCACAATAGGCGACTTCGCCACCCAACGATGAATCAGTCGCATACTTGAACGCGCCGTCTGGTGTGAGGGCCGAGAACCGGGGTCCCGGAGGAGTAAAGGCGCCCAGGGGCATGAAGTACACGCAGTCCTCGACACCGTCATTGACAATCAATGGTGATGCCGTTGGCGGACGGCAGAACCAAATCACGCCGCCGGTCGTATCTACCGGTACGAGCACCGTCTCGGGCAAGGAGGTCGCACCTGCCTGGTCCTGTGCGGTTACTACAACGCGGGCGGTCTCGACCTGCGCAAAGCTGTGCAGGAGATAGAAGCCGAAGTAGTAGGGGCCGGCAAGTAACTTCGAGGTCGTGTCTCCGCCGTCGCCCCAGTCGATGCGTATTCTAATGCTGTCCCCATCCGGGTCGTGAGCTCTTGCGGTAAACTCATACTCCGCACCTCTGATCGCGAGCGGCGGCGATTCCAAGGTATCAATCACCGGTGCGTGCGAGCCGCCCGCCTCGACGACGACACGCTTCTGAACTCCCCACCTGATGCCCTGCGGATCGTCAGGCGCGAACACCGCCGCCCGAACGTACTTCGTATCGGGCGCTACGGTCCAGACGTGCCAAACGGTGACGGTATCAAACAACGCGAAGGAGTTGGTCGTGTCGACGTTGCTGTCGTCCCAGTTCACGACGTAGCGCACCGAATCATACCCGTTGCCGCTCGTCACGAGCTTCACCCGCGCCGTATCGCCCGCAAAGAGTGAGTATGGCAACTCAACGAACTCCGGAGGGTAGAGCTTGCGCGCGCAGACCCCGCCGAGTAGCAACACCGCGGCGGCGACCACCACGGTTGACACTGCAAGTCGTGACTTCATGTTGGCCTCACATCTGACGGCCACGCAACCACCCCGGCCGTCGCCTAATTCTCGGCCGCGGCGGACACTTGTCAAGCCTCTTCGCGTCTCGTTGACCGAGGTGGCATTCGGCCGGAATATGGCCGGCGACCTGCGCCCAGCCACGCCAGGGGCAGGATACAGCTCTGATTCGCGCCGCATCGTCCCGCTGAGACTCTGGCATTCGTCGGCTCCGCCGGAGGCCGGTGACACCGGCCGAAGTTCGAGCCGGTGCCGGCCAGCTACCCTTGCCGGCGTGCAGGTATCACCGGGCTGACCCTCTGCTCACCTCCGCCTGCGCCGCCGACAGACACGAGCCCATAATGACCACCCAGCCGGCGACGTAGGTCCACAGCAACAGCACGATAACCGCGCCGAAGGCGCCGTATACCGCATTCATGTGTCCGAAGTTGGCGACATACACGACGAACAACCATTGCAGGAACCGAAGCGCCGCGGTCACCAAAAGCGCCGCGAACCACACTTCCGAGAAGCTTGTCTGCCGCCGCAGCGCGAGCCGGTAGAACAGACTCAATCCGTAGAATTCTATCAACAGCGGCAACACCAGGGTGAGCGCTACGAAGCCCGCGGGGTTCTGGCCGGGTGAGGGACGAACCAGACTGCCGATGAAGTTGGCAACCAACGGCACGCCGATGCCGACCACGAATGCGCCCACCATGACGCCCAGCAGGGCGAGGCCGCGCAGCGGCTGGTGCCACCAGTCCAGGGGCCTCGTATTCCACGCGCGGTTCACCGCCAGGATGAGGGCATTGAAGAACTGAATCGCGCTCCATACGAGCAGAACCAGAGCAATCGCGCCGACCGGAGCGCGAACGCTGACCGCGTCGACGATGGCGCTGAAGATGCGATCTCTCCCGGCGGTTTCGAGCGGCAGATAGTTCTCGACGTAGCTGACGACCGCGCGCGCCGCAAGGCTGCGGTCAACGAAGAACGAGCCGATTGTCACGAACAGGACCAGCAGCGACGGCAACGAGAACAGCGCGTAATAGGCAAATGCGGC
>CAZAKP010000013.1:31546-32801 GCA_964485845.1 uncultured bacterium
CCCACACCAGGTACGCATGCCCGTCCTTGTCGGCGGCAATGGCCGGGGACCATTTGTCCCCCATCGTATCATCATTTACCCGCTCGCATGCTGACCAGGTCGCACCATGGTCGGTCGAACACGAGTAGTAGGTATCGTAGCGCCCGTCGCGGTGGTTCATCATCAGCGCCGCGTGGACTCGACCGTCCGCCGATATCGCCAGCGGGCCCGAGTAGTACGAATTGTAGGACGGGTCGGTTATGGACTTGCATGAACCCCAGGTGTCCGCCCACGTGTAGAGCGTCCGCGCTTTCGTTAGTTCGTTGTTTCCATCATCGTCCGTGTAGTCACAGACGACGTGCTCTCGGTCGGAGACGATGTGTGGCTCAGCCGTATGCGCGCCGCTGGTCTCCAGCCGAACTCCCGGCTCAAATGTCCGTCCTGCATCTTGCGACCGATACAGGCACGCGTCCAACTCTTCGTTCTCTGAGGCCACTAGGTAGTGATCCGTCCCCGGTTGCACGCTCACATAGGCACGCGAGCCCGAATAGCCTTCGTCTACACAAATGTTGGTGCTCCACGTTGTTCCGCGGTCCGAGGATACGGATGACCAGATGTGGGATTCTCCCGTCCGCGGGTCGATCCAGGCACAGAAGAGCCGCCCGTCGGTGCTGGCTGCGACGTGCGCGCCCCAGACCTTGACTGCGGTGTCGTTATCGTCAACCTTACGGGGCAGGCACCAGGTTCCGCCGCCATCGGTCGACATGACGCAATAGATGTGGCCCGATTGACCGCACATGATGTAGACGTTGCCTTCGGGATCGGTCGTGAGGTCAGAAGCGCCGCCTTGACCGACAACCATGTTCTCGGCCAGCCAGGTCATCCCCGCGTCGGTTGATTTCTGAAACACCACATTCTGTCCATCCGCCATGACCACGTAAACAGGATGGGTTCCGCCGAGTGACGGTCCGAGAGTGATGAGAGGATTTCCGCACGAGCGGCCGTGGTCGACGCTCACGTTCGGCGAGAACGCGGCGACGGCGAAGGAAAACAGGAGCGTCAGCGCCATGCTCGGCCCAGCCATTGCCGATTTTAGAGCCGGCCGGCTGCACTGTCAATGGCGTCCTCCCGCCGCGAACCGAGATTGATGGCCACGAAAACGGAGTGAAACGGGCATGCGCATCCCGCACTCATTCGTTTTCGTGTCTTTCGTGCTCTCGTGGCTCCAATGTCGGATTCAGGGTCCCCGGGAATGACTTGACTTTCGCAGGAACTC
>CAZAKP010000014.1:0-31459 GCA_964485845.1 uncultured bacterium
ATCGCGAGCGCGGTAGTTCTGTGCCTGCACTTCTCGCAGATGGGCGGCAGCATAGACCCGGTATCTGCCATAGACGTACTGACAAAGGAGGAACTCGACCTCATCAAGTCAGGCAAGTGGGGTCCATCCCAGCAGATGTCCGACCTTCACAGCTTCGCCAGAATTGCCCTCGACCGTCAAGAACTGCCAGTCTACAAACGAGCCATTGGTGCAGCGGTCCATCTGTCCCGGTGTTTCTTGGAGCGCGCGTCCGAAGCCCGCCCCACCGAGCGAACCACTATGCTGCCCGGCGCGGACATGTTTGCCGACTCGGTCTTCAGGCGGCTCAGGTCGCACGTCTCAGGGATGACGGACAGCCCCGACGCAATCCTAAGTACCATTGAAGAAGTGGGTCGGAGACTCCGTTTCAACGACACAGCCAGTTTCGACGCACTTGCAGTCCGTGCTGCGGACTTGTGCGAGACCGCGGCACAGACGCTGCCTTGGCCTGAACAGGAACACACGGTGGCGGACATACTCGACATCTTCGGAGAGAGCGTACTCGCGGCTTTCGGGCTGAGCGGGGCGATGCGGAACGAGAGTGAATCTGTCGCAGTCGTCGTCCTTGGGGTCAGTCTCGGTGACACCGCCACGCGGATTGTGGCGGATGCCGCCTCTCGCGCCGAATCACGACCCTGTAGCGGCCGAGCTTGGGCGTCACTAGTGAGATTCTCAGCTTCTGGCATGATGGCTGCAACATTCCACAAAGGAAAAGCCAGAGCCCTGCTCACGCAGTCATTCTGCAAGAGAGTCATAAAGCATCTATCCGCCCCTCCCGTGGGACTGCGCCAGGACATACTATACAAGGCTCATCTCGAAGTGACTGTACAACTGGTTGTCTCGGCAGGACTCTTGCCTGACTCAGAAGCGCTGTGCCCGCGACTCCCTGCTGCACCCGAGGTAGCCGCGCTGCTTGGACCGCAAACTGTCATGCTCGTCAGAGCTTTTGCGGCAAGCGGTAAGCCAAAACTGATGGGCGCTGCCCTGGGTCGCATTGCTGCTGGCGGGCCGGGCACATTCGAGCTACACATCTCCCAACTCATGGACATCGTTCAACATGACTCCTTCGCAAAGGTCCTTCAGTACGAGCAGTTGGGCGGTCCGCTTGGGAGTGCCATCCTGCGCGTCGCCGCGAGCGCGCACTCCAGAGAAGACCGTACGGCCAGTGCGACGCTCATCGAGAAGCTAATCGCGGACCATTGGCCTGTCGCCACTGCGGGATTAGGCTTGGCTTTGCACCGCGCGGCCGAATCGCTCAGATTGAAGGCAAGCACTGCGAACGATACGTCCGATGACGACATCGTCGCATGGTTCATGGCTGGGGGGCTCTGGTTCAAAGACAAGGTCCATCCCGTGGCAAATGACGAAGAGATCTCAGCGACTCGGCACCAGACACAGGGACAGGTATCAACTCTGCGCGAGTGCTACTACCCACGGGTCAAAACCCGTGTCGAGGTCAACGGCGAGCTCACGTCAGCGGTAGGGCTGTTCCGCCACACCCTGAACATAGCCTAGACAATCCACATCCGACTTCGCTGAAGCACGGCTGCCTGCCCCTCCACTTGACACGCTGAACTGAGGGTGAAACGGGGACACGATACTTAATTGCCTACGAAGCGCGTCAAGAGGCTGCAGGGGGAATTAGGGGGAATTGGGAATTAGGGACACTTCCCAGATTTATAATCCGAAGCGCGTCAAGATGCCATGTCACCAGGGCCAGGCACCCCATTCCGGGAAGCTTCGGGACATCCGACGCGGCTGCGCCGCGAGGTCGAGGTCTAGGTTGAGGTCGAGGTAAAGAAGCGGATGGGACTTCATCGCAGCCATAAGCCGCAAGCTGTCAGCCGTGAGCCGAAAGCCGGTCTCCCCGCCGATTTGACACCCCTGTCCGCGGGTTCTAGAATGTGGCCATGACGGAGTGTGCCAGGCCCAGGCGTGTTGGCCCGGCCCTCGTCGGACTCCTCGTGCTCCTGGCTTTCTCTCTGGCGACGGCGTGGGGACGGAAGCCACCAGAATGTGGGGAGATCGAAGTGGCTGTCCGGCCGATGTCGGCTGCCGACATAAAGGAAATGCTCCTGGCGGTTCCCGGTTGGCTCCCCACCTACCATAGTATCTACCTAGATGACACAGCTCAACTCGTGCGCATGTACCCGTTCATGGAAGTCATGGCCGCCCCGCTGAAGCGCGTTTTCCCTCGTGCTAGGTTCTACAATGGCCTCCGTAACACGGCGAATGGCCGCAGGCCATACGTGGTGGCGATTGCCCAGCGCAAGGTCTATGCCCTCCTTGGGGCAACCAACTCCCTGCTCTCGGACCTCGGAGTGAAGATCACGCGCAAAAACGTCCTGGAACTGGCAAAGGCTTTCGTCGTCTTGTGGGCTGCCGGCGCCAGACGCGCCGTCAGGCATGTCACGGTTCTCGACCAGAAGTCAACCAACACCCCCCGCATCACCTTTCGCGACCCGAAGCTGACCGACCGTGCCTGGCTAAAGGTCGACGTCGACGGAGATACCCAACAATGGTACTTTGAATACGGACCGAGCCAGTTCGGAATAGTAACAGTACAGGATTCCAAAGGGAAGTATATCGACGGGTTCAACTATCCTGAACGATGGCTCAGAGACTAGACGGGACTCTCCTCGGGATTCTGGGGAGAGAGAAAAGGGGCCGAATCAGGGACAGTCGCCTGCTTCGGGTAGCTTCGGGACATCGCGCTGCCGCAGGCAGCGAGCTAGCAGTTAGGAAGGTAGCAGGTAGTAGTGCCGCCGGCAGCACAAGCTCAAGCGCAAGCCCAAGCCGGCTGACAGCTAACGGCTAGCAGCCTACAGCTAACTGCCGACTGCTCCCTGCCATTCTCTCGTCCCTTTCCTCTCAGCCTCTTCCTTCCTCTCCCCTATTCCTGAGTCCGAACCCCGCGGTTCATTTAAATGAACCGCGACGTCCCTCCGGTCTACACCAGGCCCCGCCGATTTGACACCCCCGCCCGCGGGTCTATCATGTCCGCCAATCTGATGCGTCCTCTGCTCATGATCAGCGTCCTGACGCTGGCCCTGCGTCTGATCCTTGCCGCGTCTGGCGACGAAGGAATCAAGCCCCTCCGCTCCATGGGCACGCCTGGCTCATACCGCGACTGGGCGAGGTCACACACACCGGAGCCGTTCGGATGGTGGCTGGCTCCGGCCAGCGGCGCAGATGGCAGCACGAGCGTCGCCGTCGTGGTGCAAGCGTCCCTTGCCTCTCAACTCACGACTGAACTTGCCGCGTTCCGCACGGACCTGGAATCAGCAGGGCACTCGGTCTACCAATACGAAGTAGAAGGCGGTACCGCCGAGTCCCTTCGGGCCCTGTTGACGGCAGCGCATAATGTGCATGGGATAGAAGGAGCGCTCCTCGTCGGCGACCTGCCAGTGGCGTGGTTCCAGGCAAAGAACCTATATGGCGAAGATGCCTACGGCGTATGGCCGACGGACCTCTACTACATGGACTTGGACGGAGTCTGGCTTGACTCGCTGCGATATGACGTAACGGACACTCTGACGCCGGGTGCGGACTCGATACTGGACACGCATCGCGGCAACGTCGCGCCCGAGATCTACGTTGGTCGCCTCACGCCGACCGGGCTGCCCCAAGCCGAGGCGCTCCGCTCGTACTTCGCAAAAGACCGCGAGTATCGACACGACACGCTTCCTCAATTCCAGCGGGCGCTGGTCTTCGTGGACGACGATTGGGTCTCGTCGGCAGCGGGCTGGCAGCAGGACATAGAACAGCTCTACCCGTCCACGCTCTTGATCGCTGACCCGGAGTCGACCCGCGCCGACGTCTACCGCCGACTACTGGACAAGCCGTGGGCGTGGGTCAGCGTGTACGCGCATTCTTTCGTGGACCGGCAGTACATCTACCGTAAGGACGGGTCTGTGGATGCCTTCGACGCATCGGACTACTACGACGGTGACTTCCCAGTGTGTATCTACAACTTCTTCGACTGCTACTTCTGTCGCTACACCGAGGACTGGTATGGCGGGGCCTGTGCCATCTTCGCCCCAACTCACGGGCTGGCCGCGGTCGGCTCAACGAGCAGTGGCGGCATGGAAAACGGCCGCACGTTCTATGAGGTCCTGGGCCAAAGCAAGTCACTGGGGCGGGCGTTCAGAGAGTGGTTCGCGGATAGAGCCCGAGGCGGCTTCAGCCACTCCGAGGTCTGTTGGTACTACGGCATGACGCTCCTCGGCGATCCCTTCCTCGTTCCCCGGCACTACCCGGCCGAAGACACGCAGCGGTTGTACCTGACGGTGAGCCCCAACCCCGTGCGCGGCATGGCGTGGACCCGGTTCGAGGTCGGCCAACCCGGAGATGTACGCCTGGCAGTCTTCGACGTAGCCGGACGCCTCTGCGCCTCGTATCTGAACGGCTACTGCAACTCCGGGGCGTACTCCGTCAAGATCGAACTCCCCGCGCTGCCGTGCGGCATCTACCTGCTAAGGCTTGAGTCTCTCGGCCGGCAGCGTGTGGTGAAGATTGTGAGGACCTAGGCAAATTGGGCCTCAAGCCACCCGGGTCCAGCGAGGGACGCGTTCCCGATTTCTAATTCGAAGCGCGTCAAAGTGAGAGGTCAGGGAAAGGCACCCGATTTCGGGAAGCTTCGGGACGTCCGACGCGGCGAAGCCGTAAGGCTGAGGTTGAGGCTAAGGTTGAGGCCGGAGGCATTTCAGATTGCAGATTAAGGCGGGCGGGGTCAGGGGGCGCGGAGGTCGACGGCGAGCTTTTCGGCGTCCTGTTTCGACCGGCCGGCCTGGGTGCAGGCAAGGATGAATGCTTCCCGGCCGAGCGCTTTGAGGCAGGCCGGGAGGTCCATCCACAGATTCCGCAGATTTCGCAGATGAGTCCGGAATCGAAGACTGTCAGTCCTCTGGCAGAGCCAGACATGGTTCTCGCGTCTCGTCCGGCGGCATCTGCCGGCCGCGAATTGAGACCCTGGTGCTCTCTGTGGGCTCGTTGGTTGGCCTAATGTCGGCTCGGGAGTAGCCGACCCCGAATCCGGCATTGAACCACAGAGCACACAGAGATTTGGAGGGTACCGGTCCGGAGTGACCACTTCACCTGACTCTGTGTTCTCTTCCGCCTCTGTGGTTAATCGTATGTCGGTTTCTGGGGGCCGCGCCTCTACTTGACATCGAAGTCAGTGAATCCTAGACTTTCCGCGATGGGCGTAACTGAAACAGCGCGCCAGACCGCAATACTCCAACGGAGCACCCGAACGACAATCGCCGTTCTGCCCTGACCGCACCCGGATTGCCGGGTTCAGTTCGTTACGTCCGGCGGTTGAGGCAGGTCCGCAGATGAGGTGAGAAAGGAAGGTCTCGTGAAGAAGCTGCTCCCGCTTCTGCTGCTCGTATCGGTGTCGTGTGACCTGTGGAAGGAAACCGAGCACTCCGGGCTGTTTGTGGCTAAGATTGGCGACAAGTGGGGCTACATCAACCGGAGCGGCGCGGTGGCGATTGCTCCCCAGTTCACGGATGCCCGCGATTTCTCCGAGGGCCTGGCGAGTGTGGCCATCGGCGACTCCTGGGGGGTCATCGACAAGTCGGGCGCGTGGGTCGTGAACCCGCATTTCATACGGCTGATCGGCCGCTTCTCCGAAGGGATGGCCGAGGTCAGAATCAAGGTCACCGGCGTGCCCCAGTCCGGCTTCATCAATACCAAAGGCGACACGGTCATCTTGCCGGAGTTCGAAGAGGCGCGCGCTTTCTCGGAGGGTTTGGCCGTGGTCCAGCACAGCAGCCTCAGCAATGGTTCGGGATGGAGCTACATGGACCGAACCGGCAGGCTTGTCGGCAAGTTCTGGTTCCGGCCGGACGACTTCCACGAGGGGCTTGGTGCCGTCTACGATAACTCTACCGGCAAGTGGGGATACGTCGACAAGTCCGGCCGGTTCGCCATCGCGCCTCAGTTCAGCGAAGCCAGGGACTTCTCCGAAGGACTCGCCGCAGTCCTGGACGGCGACTCCTGGGGCTACATCAACCGGTCCGGCACGTTCGTCGTCGGCCCGCGGTATCGCATCGCCGGGTCATTCGCCAATGGTCTGGCCCCGGTGAGTGACTGGACGAACGAGAGCCCCCGCTACATCAAGACCGACGGAGGTCTCGTACTCCCGCCGCCGCAGTGCTTGTACGCGGATGAGTTCTCCGACGGCATGGCCGCGGTGTACATCAACGGCCATTGGGGCTTCATCGACCAGTCCCTGAAGGTCGTCATCGCCGCGACTTTCCTCTCCGTTGAACCCTTCTCGGACGGCCTCGCCTACGTCACCGACGAGAGGAACCGGGGCTACATCAATAAGGCAGGCAAGTACGTCTGGACGGAATGAGGTAGCTCGGAACCGGGGAACCCGGTTTCCCGGCGGCCTCAGTCGGTAACAACCACCCTGGCCGTCCTCACCCCGGCCCGGACAAAGTATGCGCCGGCGTGCAGCGGGAGGAAGCTCCGGCCCATGCTCGCAGTCTGTCTCAGTACGGCCCGGCCGGCAGCATCAAACACCGTGACCAGGACGTTCTCATCGGAGCAGAGCGTAACGCCCCGGCGGCACGGGTTGGACCCGATTGTGACTCCGGTCCGGACCGCAACCGGCGCCCTCTCCTCGGCCACGCCTCCGGCGTCGGTAGTCTTCAGAATGTAGGGTCCGGACGTCGCATAGCCGGTGTCGGGACCGTTCGGGAAGCAGATGCCGGTAATCGCGGTAGAGACTCCCGGGTCATCGGTGGCCCGGATTTCGTATGTGCTGTACGTCCGGCCGATGAGACCATGGGCCCCGCCGACATACGCGGTCTCCGGACTCGCGTAGTCAACGCAGTAGAGCGGAATGGCGGGGCAGGTCACGCTGTCCCACTTCGGATAGCCACCGGTGGCAGTATAACGGACAATGCCAATGCCCAGCGCGGTGTCGTTCCCGACAAGATAGGCCCGGTTGTTGTCGCTCTCCGAGTACGAAGCCGCAAGGATATCGCAGTCCGGGGCCTGCGGGTCCTGATACTGCCCGGCAGGCCAACCGTAGATGAAAGCCCCCAGGCCGAAAACGATGCCGGTGCTGTCGTTCGCGACAGCGCAGCCGGTCGACCAGTCCATCGCGCCGCCGAGGGAGAAGGAGACCCAGGTGCTTCCGCCATCGGTCGTCTTGAGCACATTGACGGCTGAACTCCGCGGATACGCGCCGATGTAGCCGCGCTGGCTGTTCGATGGAAACGAAACGTAGGTGAGTGTGGCGGTGCCGCCGACCGTCATCTCAGTCCAGCTCGCTCCGCCGTTAGCAGTCTTAAGGGCAGCGCCAAAATCCCCGCACGCGTAGCCGGTATCGACATCTGTGAAGTAGACTGCTCGGAGCCTGCTTGCGGCGGGCGAGTACTGCTGCTCCCAGGTGTTGCCGCCATCCGTGGTCTTGATGATAAGCCCGGGTTCGCCACCCAGGCTGTCCGGTTCGGCGCCGACCGCGTACCCGACCTGGGTATTCCCGTGAAGGAAATAGACGCCCGTATACTCGGCTCCGGCAATCCCGGGGTCCAACTGCGTCCATCCTCCGAACACCAGCGAGCACGAGAGCAGAAGCCCGCCGGCTATCGTCGCATTGCGACATCTTGCGTTCACGCTGCCTCCTATCGCGCTCTCCCCGGCCTGGCAGAACCCTGACCGCAGGCCCCGCTGCTTCGGAGACCCCTGTCGTCCAATACGCAAGTCTAGCGCCGGTCCGGCATCTGTCAACCCACTAGCGGGTTTTCATGCCGCGACCTTGAGGACAACCACAGAGAAGACAGAGCAGATAGAGAGTAGAGCCCCGTAACCGGCTTCAGGCCGACCCCTGCCGCGCCGGCGGCAGCTATCTTACAACGCCCACCCGCGTGTAGACGGTCTCAAGCAACGGTATCGACCCGGGAATCCGCGGCACCGAGTCCAGTCCCGACGGGTGGACCCGGAAGCGGCCGACATGATAGGATATGCTGAGGAACTTGGACCGGACATCGTCCTCGGAGCCGGTCCAGGGGTTGCAGGCGACGGACGAACCGGAATAGTAGCCCAGCGTCGCCAGCGTGAAGTCGATGAGCGATGAACCGCGCTCCCGCGCAAGCCGGCCCCGCTGAGTTCCCTTCAGCCTGCCCGAGCGGTAGTCGTTGTGCAGTACGAACAACGTGTTGAACCAGTTCACCGGCAGCGTATCGAAAGCATCGTATGAGCTCCAGGTCACGCTGTCCCGGGAAAAAGTCGTCTCCGCCTGGTTCCCCTCTCTGCCGAACTTCGCCAGGGTCAGGCCGCCCGCGTTGAATGTCAGCAGCCGCGCCCCCATCTGCGCGTATTGGAGACGTATCCCCCATTGGCCGAGCAGCATGACTGCGAGGAGAACCGTGACCAGCTCCAGGAACACCAAAAGACCCTCCGTCGCCGCGACGCCGCGGTCGTCTCGCAGGCAGTGACCAATGCCCGAGGACCAGTGCCGAATCGTCAGGCGTTTCACATTTCCTCCTATGGCAGCAACGCGTGCCGGCGCAGCCCTTCAAGGTCAAACGCGCCGCGCGTGTGTACGCCGTACCCGCCGAGGGCCGTATTGCCGGTTATCTCGACCACTCCGACTGAATCGAAGGGCGTGAGCTTGACATCCCAGCCCGGCGTGAAGTAGTAGTCGTACTCACTGGCTCCGGCCACGGCCATGTATGGCACCGACCGGGCAACGGTGAGCAGCGGGCTGGGCGCTGCTACCTGGCTGCGCGGGAAGAGGGTGGTTCCCAGCGGCGCGCTCAGGCCGTGGGGCGACACCGAGTCCTGCTGGCGCCAGACGTAGCAGACCGAGTGATACTCGCGGTCCGGGTTGGGCCGGCGCGGCAGAACCTTGCCCCACACGTGGCCCTCGGTTGAATCGGCGCCCTTATAGAAGTCGTGGAAGAACTTGGTGGAGTCATGCTCCCAGGAAGGGTCGGGGAATTCCACCGAATCGCCGCCCGGCATATACGACGCGGTATCGACCCACTTGGGCTGGCGATTATCGACGTACCAGATGGTATCGATCTTGTACTTGTTGTTCCCGCCCGGCCAGCTCCGCAGCAGTTGGTAGGAAAAGGAATCACGCTGCCGACCCATGTTGTAGGGAGACCACGGCGCCCAACTGTCCTGGGGCAAGCGCGGGCTCGGGTAGATTGCCGCCTCGAGAAAGTTGTTCCATGGCGGCCTGCCCGGGTTGGGGATGTAGGCGTACTGGCTGTCGACAGTGTAGGGTGGTTCCTTGCTCCTGAAGACATGCATGATCCAGAACATGGTGTAGTGCATGTAGTACTTGTAGGTCCACCATTCGCTGCGGTAGCCGTAGTAGGCGTAGATGTTGAAGCTGTCCGGGTCGATGATTATCGTACCGACCGCGGGGCCGATGTTCTCGTTTCCGGTCGGCAGGCTTTCCAGTCGGTCACCGACGAAGCACAGGTCATCGTACATCAGGCTTTCGCCTTTGGCCGACCCCACGAGCAGGGGGACCGTGTCCATCGGGTCGTTGCTCCTGACCATCACCCACGCACCGGAGGTTGGAGATGGCGGATACGCGCCCGCGTTGCGCGCTGCCTGTTCCGTCCCGAGCGCGCCCGCCACGTCGCTGAAACTCCCGGCGATGTCGTCCTGCAGTTGAGCCAGCCAGAGCGCCGCCGTGTTGAGCGACTGGATCGCCTTCGGGTACTCGTCGTTTGTCACGTCCGACGGCGGGTCACTGGTTCCGAACAGCGCGCTGTCCAGCGTGATCGCCATCTCCTGGGCGCCTTCGTCAAGAGTGTCGCTGTAGAGCGCCTGGGCCAGCGCCGACCCCATCGTGAGCACGGTCGCCCACGTGTACACGCTCTTGATGCCGACGTTCATGTAGGCATTCAGGTTAAGCGAGCGTGCCAGCCAGACCGAACCGCTGTAGGCACCGACGTCTGCCGCAGTCTGGGCCTTGACCTTCTGGGTTGTGGCCTGAGTGGCGTTCGGTATGATCAGCAGGAATGCTAGAATCGCGACGAGCAGCACGGCCCCGAACAGCATAACCTGGCCGTTCGTGTCATCCCACAGTCTCCGGAATCTGAACCCCAATATAGACATTAGACTCTCCCCCGCCAAAACCGGTCCATCCATGACGCAGAAGCAAGGCAGGAGCGGCCGAAGCCGACTGGCACACTGCCGCCAGAGGCTGGCAGTCCAAGTGAGAGCCGCAGCGCGACAGCCGACTGCGCCTATGGCGGGAGCGCGCGGCCAGGCTGAGCGGCGGTACGAAAACGCCTCCGGACGAAAGCAGATGACCTGCTCACTTCCGCACCTCGCATCGGCCGCGGTCCGCTGCCTCATGCCAGGAGGGCGCAGGGGGAACTTGCCTCCTCCCCCTGTTGCACTGGAGAGCTGCTGTCACACAGCAGCCCACATAAGTAGCCTCGCGGCCTCGGTCATCCTTGTGCAAAGTCCGTGCCAGAACAGTCAAGTGCCGTTGGGCGCCTAAGGTCCAATGCGGTACCTTCTTACGGATATGGGTGCCATGTCTGCGGATTCACCTGCCCGTGCTGACTGCAGAACTGTGCGGCAGACGGCCGGATTCCACTGCTCCGCGCGAAGGGACCCGGGGGGTGGCGTACGCCGGGAGTCTTGACCATTAAGCCAATGGCCGGCGGCTACACGGGCGAGAAACCGGGAATTGCAGGTTAGGCCGCGCTAGAAACGGGAGGAGCGGGGCTTGCGCCGGCTCGCGAGCCTGCGTTCAAGCCACGCCAGCCATTTGTCCACGCCCTGCCCGGTCTTGGCCGACAGCTCGATGAAGGTGATGCCGGGCCTGAGCTTGCGTACTGCCTTCCTGAGAGCGGCAAGGTCGAAGTCAACGTAGGGCATGAGGTCAAGCTTGTTGATGACGAGAGCATCGGACTTGGAGAACATCAATGGGTATTTGACCGGTTTGTCACTGCCTTCCGGTGTAGAGATGACCGTGACGTTGTAGTGAACCGGCAGGGCGAACTCAGCCGGGCAGACGAGGTTACCGACGTTCTCAATCAGCAGAAGGTCGAGTCCGGAGAAGTCGATGTCGGCGATGGCCGGGCCGAGCATCAGTCCATCGAGGTGGCACGCGCCCTGAGTGTTTATCTGAACGCAGCCCACGCCTTTGGCCGTGACCCTTCGCGCGTCGAGGTCGCCCTGGATGTCGCCTTCGATTACCTGTATCCGGTATTTCTGACCCAGCGCCTCGGCGGTCCGCTCCAGGAGGCTCGTCTTGCCCGCCCCGGGCCCGGACATGATGTTAATGCCGAGCACGCCGTGGCGGTCGAGCAGTTCGCGCTGCGCCGCGGCGAGCGCATCGTTGCTCGCGAGCACCCGGCGCATGAGTTTGATGTTGGGCATCAGGACAGGGAACCAGTGATCAGCGAATGGCGTTGGCTACTGCCGGAGCCATCTCAGCTTGTTGGATTTGAACGGAATCGTCTGGTTCCGTTCGCTGCCGACCGAGACGAGCGCAATCGGGCACGCACAAAGGTCTTCGAGAAGCGCAACGTAGCGCCGGGCCCGCATCGGCAGCTCGGCAAACGTCCGGCAACCTGAGGTCGGTTCGCGCCAGCCGGGCAAGACCTCGTACTGGGGTGAGAACTCAGCCGCATGGAACGGGTCGAACTCGAGCACTTCCCGCCCGTCGAGCCGGTAGGAGTGACAGACTTTAATCTCGTCGCAGGAATCAAGCACGTCGAGCTTGGTGATGATGAGGGCCTTGAGCCGGTTGTGCCTCACCGCCGCCCGTACCACCGGCGCATCGAACCATCCGCACCGCCGCGGCCGTCCGGTCGTCGCCCCGTACTCGTGCCCGAGTTCCCGGAACCGCCCGGCATCGGCTTCGTTCATCTCGGTCGGGAACGGGCCGAGCCCGACCCGCGTGGTATAGGCCTTGGCGATGCCGACAATCTCTTCGAGCCAGACCGGACTGATACCGGTACCCGGCGCCACGCCGCCCGCCCAGGTGGATGACGACGTGACATAGGGGTACGTGCCGAGGTCGATATCGAGATGCATCCCCTGCGCGCCTTCGAAGAGCACCCGTTCCCCGCGTCGCAGCGCCTCCTCGATGACGATACTGCCGTCGCCGACCATCTTGGCGATTCGTCGCGTGGCCTGCCAGTACTCGCGGGCCGTCGCCTTGAACGGTATCGGTTCGGCATCGTAGCGCTCCATCAGCATGAAGTTGGCCGCGGCCAGGTTGCGCTTCAGCTTGTCGTTGAACGTTTCTTCCGAGAGCAGGTCGCCGGCCCGGATTCCGGTCCGGTTCACTTTGTCCGCATAGGTCGGACCGATTCCCCGTCCGGTCGTGCCGATGCGCTGCCGGGCCGAATGCTCGTCCCGCAGGCTGTCGAGCTGCCGGTGATACGGCAGGATCATCTGCGCCCGACTGTCGACCACCAGCCGTTGCCCGAGCGGTATCTTCTTCTTGCGCAACGCCGCAAGCTCGTGCTCGAACACGTAGGGGTCGATCACGCAGCCGCAGCCGACCACGCAGGTCACTTTGGGGCTGAGAATCGCCGACGGTATCTGGTGGAAGGTGAACGTGCTGCGCTCGACGCAAACCGTGTGCCCGGCATTGGGTCCGCCCTGAAAACGGGCCACGAGGCCCGCGCTGCGGGCAAGGTAGTCAACCGCCTTGCCCTTGCCTTCGTCGCCCCACTGGGTGCCGACGATCGTCAGATTAGGCACGATTCCGTCCGTTCAAGATGGTGGGAACAGCCGTCAATCGCGCTCTAGAACTGGTAGGAGAAGGAGAATTTGTAGTTGGAGGTCGGGAAGTCGTAAATCAACTGGTCCATGCTCAGGTCGAACTGGAACTTGGAATACTGGACGCCGACCCCAAAGCAAAGACCGATGGACTTGAACGACCCCAGACCCCTGCGCCTCAGCACGTCGCTGAGGCCGTAATGATAGGTCTGGCCGTCTTTCTCCAGGACGACGCCGCCGCGCTGCCCGGTCAGGTCCTCGAAGTAGCCCATGCGCACGTTCAGCAGCTTGCCGGTGCTCTCGACCGGCTGGCCGGACGTTGACGTCAGGGCCCCAAGGTCGATGAGGCCGACCTCAACGCCCAGGGACTTCCAGGCATCGCGAGTCTCTTCCTGCAGCTTGGTGCCGAATGGCTTGGTTCCGGTCGAGTCGTAGAACATGCCGACGAGGATTTTCTCTATCTCGGGAACAATCGCGACCGACACCATGTCGTTGTTGACCGGGTAGTAGGCGAGCCCCAGCCGCATCATCCGCGGCAGCGGATCGGATTCGCCGGATGAAGTGTAGGCGATGTTGGGACCGAGGTTGGTGAAGGCGAGCCCGACATTCAGCGACTTGAAGGGCTTGTACAGCGCGCCCGCGTCCAGGGCCCAGGTGATGCCGGTTCCGCCTGCTTCGATGCCGAGTTCGGGCATTGCCTTCCAGACCCAGTCGGGAACCAGGAAGGAGTAGATGAACTTGGCCGCCACACCGACGCCAAGGTTGGGCATCACCCGGTAGCCGTACCCACCGGCCACCGCGACATCAAACGTGGTGTAGCGTCCGAGAAAGTCGCCGTGCTCGTTGACGACGTCGGTCTCACCCGTCGTGAGGTAGATGATGTTCACGCCGACGTTGCCGTAATCCTGGAGTTGGTGGGTAAGCCCGGCGTACTCATAGTACATCCCGGGATAGAGGCCGGGCAGCCAGTTGCTGTGCATCAGGGTAGCGTGGGTTCCGTCCAGGAATGCCATGCCGCCCTGGTTGTAGTAGACGCTGCTCGCGTCGTCAGCCAGCGCGGTGAAGGCTCCCCCGAGTCCGGTCGGCCGGGCTGCGGGCCAGATCATCAAGAACACGGCCCCCGGGTTCTGGCTCGCGGACGCAACCGCAAGCAGGGCGCCAAGCGCGAGCCAGCAGGCTTTCTTCCTCATACGGACTTCTCCTTGGTTGTCACAAAACATTATAGGTCAGTGGGTGTCAAGGTCAAGCGAAAGCCCTGAAACCGACATCTGACTGACCACAGAGGCGGAAGAGAGCACAGAGTCGGGTGAAGTTTGCCTTCCGCTCCGTACCTCCAAATCCCTGTGTCCTCTGTGGTTCAGATCGGATTCGGGGAAAAGGACTCACGCCCGAACCGGAATCGAAGCCGGGGAGGAACCGGGGCCGCCGACGTCGCTCGAACCGGGTCTGTTCCACTACCTCATCACCAACAGTTTGTCCCGCACCGTGACGCGCTGTCTTCGCCCCGGTCCGTCGTCTACCTGCGCCGCCAGAGTATACAGGTACACTCCGTTTGCCGGAAGGTTGCCTTGGGCGTCACGGCCGTCCCACTCGATGTCGTTGTACCCGAAGCCGGCCGACCGCGGCCCAAGGTCGCGTACGAGCCGGCCTGCGAGCGAGTACACTCGCACCCTGACGTCCGCCTGTCGGTTGAGCACGAAGCTGAACCTGCACCCGACTCGCACCGGGTTGGGATACGGCAGCACCGACTCGACCTGGAGCACACCGGACTGGAGCGGTCTGACCGGGATGCCGACCACCGTTCGGTTGAGAATGTTGTCGGAAGCCGCAACAAAGAGCGAATCCACAGACCCGGCCAGCTTCACCGCCAGGCGGAAACGCGCGGTCGTCGCCGAGTTCTTGTCAAAGACAAGTATGTCGGTCAGGTCGGTCGCGTAGGTCGGGTCGCTGACGTAGAACAACGGTGCTTCGCCTTCGACCGGCGCGATCATGATGCCCGAACTGTCGCTGATGACGCCCTCAAGCTCGAATTCCGCCGGGACAACCGCGCCGCTCACGAGTCGGGTGCGGTCGCAAAACAGGCTAACCGAGGGGACCGTCGTGTCGGCCAATGTCGCCGGCGCGGAAGCGTAGGCGATTGAATCGTTGAGCGCCGATGAGTCCCCGGCGCCGCCCCAGATCGAAACGCTCGCCCGGCATGATTGAACGACCGGCGCATAATTGCCGTTCGGCACGAAAACAGTGTCAAGCGGCACGCCCATCGGGAAGAAGGCCTGACCGGTCAACATTCCGCTGGCCGCGCTGCCGGTGCCGCGGGCGAGGTCCGTACCCGGCAACTCGTAGCTCGTCTCGCCCCGGAAGGAACGATAGGTGCGGATCCGCTTCGGCCCCTGGACCAGCCAGGCGAATTCCCTGCCCGCCGTGCCGACCGAGCAGTTGATCCGGAAGCGCTGGCCGGGCCTGAGGGTGTCCGGTGTCACTGCCAGTTCGCCGGCAGATGCTCGCGGCAGCCGCAGCACGGTCGCCGGGTCACCGAACAGGTGGTAGATCTTGTCGCTCGGCCACGCCTGAAAGAAGCTGCGGCCGATGGTGGAGTCCGGTTGAGCAAACAGCGGTGTGAGCAGGTTGCGGGCGAAGATGACGTTCGAACCCGCGACCGTGGCTTTGGTCGCGCCCACCGTGGCAATCGCGCCGCCCGGCTGCCGAACCAGTTCTTCGGCGATGCACTCGAACTGCGTGTCGTCGAACCGCCCCACCGAACAACTGCCGAAGAAGCAGAACGGACTGCGGTTGCCGTTCTTGAGTTGTCCCACCTGCGAGATGTTCAGCACACTCTCGTGGGTCAGGTCGAACCCGGACCCGTGTCCGAAAAACACCAGGGCCACCCCGCCCAGGTTGAATTGACGCATCAGCTCGGCGTGGGCGCCTGGCTTGTTCTTGACGCTGACGTACGGCCATTCCGTGAGATAGACTTTGACGAGGTCGAGCTGCCCCTCGGGGACCTGGCCCATCGCTTCGCAGTAGGTGACATGGCCGAACGCAATCGGGTCCCATCGCCTGGGGTCGTCGGGATTGGCCTCACCCAGGAACTCGTCATCTGCGAGCAGCAGATAGCGCTTGTTCCACAGCCCGGCCGGCTGCGTCTCATAGGCAATAACCTTGTCAGCGAACTGGCGCAGCTCGGAGGCGCTGCGGCATGTCACCCGGCCCAGTGCCATGTCCGGGCTGTTTCCCTCGCCGTCGAAGTCGGCATACCACGCATCGAAGGCCAGGGCGCTCCGGTCGTAGGCATCGGGATTCATGCCGAGTCCCTGCTCGTAGGCTGGCACGCCGGGCGGGCGCTTGCCCAGGTTCGCCCTGTAATCGCAGGTGGCGTCGCCGGCCAGCAGGCCGTAGGCAGGATGCTTGTCTGTCAGGAAGAGCTTGATCGCCCGCGGTTCCGCCATCCCGAATGCGTAGTCATCATAGATATCGTCGAGCGTAGCCGCCTGAGCGACCGCCTGGCCTATGCCGGCGACCCGTCCGGTCCGGTACGCGGCCAGGCGCTGGGCCGGATTGAGAAACTCCTTCGGGGTCATGATCCAATAGTCTGCCTGCCGGGCCGGACTTCGCAGACGGCCCGGGACGCGCGCCTCGATACGCGAGGGCTTGAGCAGTTGTGCCGGCTCCGCGCCGGCAAACTCCGCCGGCGCCGAGATGTGGCAACAGAACCAGGCGCTGTCTTTGGACCATCCGCCGTTGCCGCACATCACCGGAGCGTACGGGTCGGTCACCTCCATCAGCAGGGGCCGCTCACGCACGTCCCGCACCGAGAACCTGAATCGGCCCGTGTCATCCTGCAGGAAGTGAAGCTGTCCCCCGTAAAGCGACAGCCGGCGCAGGTACTCCGCCTCGAGGTAGTCAAGATAGATGCTCTTCTGCCCTTGTCCGGTCAGCTCGAACGTCACCACGTTGCCGCCGAAGTTGGCGGCCAGCGCCTCATCGGTCGCGAAGTCAAACGGGCTGGACGACGAGGACTGGCCGAACTCGAAGGAACCGACCTGGCGCCGGTTAAACAGGACCGCGAGCCGGTTGCCGCTTGCGTCGGCAAGGAATCGGCCTCGCAGCCGCCGCACCTGTACCGGGTAGGCCATGTCCAGCGGCACATCGAGTGTCGCGCCCTCGCGGTCGGCCGCCTTGAACAACTGCGTCCATATCCAGAGCAGGCCGGAACGGGCCGGGCAGCTCAAGTCGCTCTCCTGGTGAATTCGGTCCACTGCGTCCGACACGACCTGCGCGCCGGCGGTATCCGGCCCCGCCAGGACCGGAATCCTCCGTCCGGGCGTCCCGCCCCAGGTCAGCCAATAGACGTTGCTGCGTGTGTAATAGTTCTTGACGTAGGCCGAACACCTTCCGACCCAGTGGTCAGGACCGAGACCGTAGAACACCACCCGGTCCGTCGGATCCAGCCTGCCGTCTTCCGCGCCCTCTACGAAGATCGGAACCTGTGGCATGCTGTCCGGAAGGACGCCATTCGGCTCATGCTCCCCGACCGTGAACAAGGCGAGCGTGGCCGGATCCAATCCGGCCGGACTCAGGCCGGCCGCAGCCAGCTCGCGGCCCGTGACACCATACAGGCCGGTCGAGTCGACGCTGACCTTGAGCCAGTGGGACGAACGTTCGAATTGAGACACGGCCCGGACCGGCCACTCCAGCTTCCAGCCCAGCGCTTTGTCGCCATTCACGAGCATTGCTGCGACGGCGCCATCCAGCGGGTCCGGTTCAACACAACGTTCTGGCGCCCGTTCGAAAGTAACTGCCACGTCGAGCCACTCGTAGTAGCTTAAAACGCCCGTCCTCTCGTCATACCGACAGGGGTTCAGTCGGATCGGCACAAACCTGACTCGGCGCAGAACCTCTGCCTCGCCTGCTTCGGCCGGCTGCGGCGAGAAAGCCGCGGCGTCTGTCGGCAGCACATCACACCATGACGAATCGCCGTCCCACGACATGTGAGGAACGGTTGTGAGCTGCGGAACATGGAGAATGCGCTCAGGTCCGGTCCTGACAGTGATTCGCACGGCTCCGTTCTGCGGGATTCCGACTCGCACTATCTTCCCGGGTAGATCGGGCGCGCCGGTGGGCGCGATACGGTCCGCGTCGTCGAAGTCCACCGCGTTGCGGCCGCCGACCGTAGCCGTGAGTCTCGCCTGTCCCGGCACGTACCGAAACGACACACCGCTCCCATCCGAACTCTCGACCGCGACCGAGGCGTAGGACGCAGTCAGCATCGAGAGGAGCAATGCCAGCAGCCGCAGATTCTTCGTGGAAACGAGTCTAGAACGCGACGGACTCAAGTCAAGCTGCCTGGCCGCGCCGCCGCTCACGGCCTGATCGCGATGGTGAAGTCGGCTGGAATCACGCCGCCTGTCGCCAGCGCCGCAACCACCCTCACATCGTCTTCGTTGCCGATATCCTCGAACTGCAGCCCGCCGTCCGGCGCCCGGCCGGCCGTTGACAGAGCGACGGAGTCGAGTAAGAGTATGGCGATCCGGGAGGTGTCCGGTGCGGCAATCGAAGTCACCAGCGAGGCAGCCAGCGGCGTGGCAGCCCGGACTTCGGCCCCAAGCCCCTCGTTTGCCGCCAGCGGATGCTCCAGCACAACCCGGCGCGATGCATCTCCCCCGACTTCGGCGGCGGCACCCGTGCTCTCGCCGCCCCTGACCCAGTGTCCCTGCCAGACCTCGACGCTACCACGGCTGAAGAGCCACTGGAGCTCGCGGCGCGGTTTGGGCTGGCCGAGCAGCAGGGCAAGGCCCTTCGCGGTGCGGCGGAGACGATACTCCCAGCCGAGCTTCGCCAACCTCACCTCGATTGTCGCCACCGCGCGGGAGAAGTCGGCCCGGCTCAGCCGTCGGGCCGGACTCGCATCAATCGTCATTGCCGGTTCGTAGGGAACAACAACCGACCCGGCGCGGTTGTACCGACTCAGTCGAAGCTCCCATTCTGCCGTTTTCGCTGAATCGCTGCAGTAGATGCGGACCGGTAACCCGTAGCCGGGCTCCACCTCCATGACACCGGAGAGTCGCTTGGTCAGGGTCGGGTCGAGTATCGGCAGGTCCGGCTTGAAAGCAAACCGATACCGGCCGTGCGCGGAACCAATGAACTCGAGCCGGCTGCCGTGGAAAACCCCTCCGCCCTGTTCGAGCACCCTCGTCTCGATCCCGCGCGGGGCCCGGCGCCAGCCGGAGGCTTGCCGCTCGTACTGCTCTGAGCCTTCGGCCCGCAGTTCAACCTTTGTTAGCTCGGTTCGGCGACGCATGTAGCCGGACCATGCTTCCCGGTCCGACCGCTCGCGGACGCCGCTGAACCGGACCTCGATCGGAAGCGGCATGTCGGTGTGGAACCACAGGGCGAACCTGAACGACCGGAGCTGCTCAAGGCGTTCCCACGCGCCGGCCCCGGCCGGCTCCGGCGCCATGGGCCGTCTGGCCCGCAGTGCGCCGGCGCATGACAACGCCAGAACCGCGAGCAGAGCCACTGCCGGAGTCCTGACTGAGCTAGAAATCGGTGCCGAGCCCGAGGATGAACTTCCAGCCGGCGTCATTCGTGGTCGAAAGCGGTCTGGCGAAGTCGAACTTCAGCAGGAAATAGGATATCGCCACCCTGGCACCAAACCCCACGCCCAGTTTCAGGTCGTCGAACCTGCCTTCAGCGCTGTCCCAGAGATGGAAGCCGCGGCCGGTTCCCCAGGGCGCGACCATTCCACCGTCGAGGAAGGCGACGCCTCTGATGCCGCCGAACTCCACGGGCAGCGGGAACGCCAGCTTGACCCGGTCGATGAACGGATAGCGGAGTTCGAGGCTGAAGGACGCGGCCGCCGGGCCATAGTTGTAATAGAACTCGGCCGGCTCGTAGCCCCTGACCACAACCTGGCCGGGCGCGTATTCAAGGAACCGGATGCCGCCCAGGTAGTAGCGGTCTGCCTCCGAGCCGAAGCTGCTGATGCCGGAAAGCCAGCTCGCAAACACGAACCTGCGGCCGAGTCGCTGGTAGTTCCGGACGTCGAGGAAAATGTCCTGGAACTTCCTGGCGGTGAGAAAGGACGCATCCGCACCGAACCTCGCCCTGGTACCGCGGGCCGGCCCATTGTTGTCCCAGTAGGTGTTGTCGACTACGAGCGCGGCTTCGCCGGTGAAGACCATCTCATTCCACGCTCTGACCGGGCGCCAGTCCCACGCCTGCTCGCTGTCTATCCAGCGCCAGGTGTCGCGTTCAACCTGGCTGTAGTATCCGGTCGGCCCCGCCTCGACCCGCACGAAGCGGTTGAACGGATACGCGCCGAGCGCGGACAGGCCGCGATTGAGAGCTCCTTCAATCAGATAGCCCGGATTGTACAGCCTGAGGTCCTGCAGTTGGAAGAAGGTCAACCCATAATCAATCCGGCCGGGCAGGTTCCAGTACTGGAAGATGAGGTCGGAATTGAGCAGGTTGCCGCCGTAGATGTCGGTGTACAGCTCGAACCGGTGGTCGCCCAGCATGTCGCTGAACGCCACGTCCACGACCCCGGCGAACCCGCCCGACGAGCCGGTTCCGTACGAGGCCGCGCCCGCCGCGTAGTCGAGCGAGAGATTGAAGCCCACCGGCTTGACCTTGCTGAAGTCGAGACCCGACTTCTCGAAGGCGAATGTATCCAGCGGCGCCTGGTACGGCTTGCCCGAATCCGCGGGGAGTTTCTCAAGCGGATCCAGCACCAGTGCCACGTCCCAGCCGACGTCGGCGAAATAGGCAAACGCCAGCTTCCGGTCGTCGCGCGAAAGCGTCAGGTAGGATACATCGCCCAGCAGGTCCGTGCGCCGGACGATACGGTGGGTCGCAAGCGAGTAAACGTAGATGTTGCTGGCCGAATCCGAGGCAGCGTAGAGAAGGTACTGACCGGAATGGGAGAACTCCGGATGCGACATCTCGCCGCCCCGTTCCGTGAGCCGGGAAACACTGCCGCTCTCGTCCCGGAGCCAGACCGCGTAGCGACCAGGAATCCAGGCTTCTCCTTCATCCGGCCGGTCGGATATGAACGCCAGCGAGTCTCCGCCCGGCGAAAAGGCCGGGTCGCGGTCGTCGTACATGTCATAGGTCACCCGCTTCGGCTCGCTTCCGCCCACGTCCACCGTGTAGATGTCGCTGAATCCGTTCTTGAGACCCACGAAGGCTATCTTCCTGCCGTCCGGCGAGAATCGCGGGCTGTATATCCCGTCCAGGTTTCCATACACCCGGCGCCTGATTCTGCCGGTCTCGTAATCGATAAACGCGACGTTGTCCCTGCCCGAGCTGGTCGTCACCACCGCAACGGTCTTCTCGTCCGGGGACCAGGCCACTCCGGGCCGGATGAGATGCATGGACTCAAACCCGCCCGACCTCTCACCCTTGACGAGTCGCTTCAGCACGCGGCCGTCAATCGCGGAGACTACGTACACGTCGGTGTATTCCGACCGGTCCGAAATCATGACTATCTTCGTCCCGCTCGGGGAAATGGCCGGCGCCGTATTGTACACCGAGCCGTCTTCCACGTGGTTGGTCAGCCGCCTGGCCATTCGTTCGAAGTTATCAAGCCTCACCACCTGGGGCCAGTATCTGACCCGCAGATCCTTCTCCCATTCCGAGCTGAACTTCTGGATGGTCATCCCGAATACCGCGGCAAACGTCCCATCCAGGCTGCGCCTCATCTGAAGCGAGTGCATGAACTCGTACACTTTCTTCCGCCCGTACTTCCGTTCGACGTAGCGGAAGAACGACTCACCTTCCCGGTACACCAGGTAGCCCATCTCGTCCGAAAGGTTCGGCAGCGATACGAGCCGGTTGTTAATAACGAGGTCCCGCATGAAATCGTCCGAGCTGATATTCACCCAGCCTGACTGGAACTCAGCAAAGCCCTCGGTTACCCAGAGCGGAACCGTGAACTCGTCGATTGCCCCCAAGAGCGACGCCAGCTTCGACCGGAAGTACATCTGGAATTCGAATATGTGGGTCAGTTCATGGCCGATGACGTGGTGCAGGTCATTGTACGAGCCGTCAAAAGGGATCACGATGCGGTTCTTGATAAGTTCCGAGAAACCGCCGACCCCCTCACCGATGACGTCGAGCACGACGTTGGTCTCACTGAACTGCCCGGGCGATAGATACAGAATCAGCGGCGTCTTGCCCTCGATATCAACTCCCAGGTCCCGGGATGTCTGAGCGTAGTACTCCTCTGCCGACCGCGCGCCAAACTCGGCCAGACCTTCGCCGCCCGGATAGAACAGCACCCGGAAATGCTCGGTCTCGTAGGTCTGGAATTGGTAATCCCGGGTCTGCACCTTGTTTTCCCCAAAGTAAGAGTACTGCGCCGCGGCAGGCGCGGCGCCGAGGAATGTGGCCGCAATCAGGCAGACAAGCAACGGCTGCTGACGCATCACTCGCCTGGACACTGCTGCCCCGGTTTTGCCGTGAACCTGCGCGTCGCGGACAGCGGGAACGGCTGAATGCCCGGCTGGCTCAGCGCGGCCCCTGCCTCTCCTGAGTGAACAGGAAGATTCTCTCACTGACCTTGTACCCATAGGCCAAGTCCGGAGTAGTATGACCATAGCAGAACCCGCCCTTTGCATCCAGCCCGACCGCCCCGAATGCGAGTTTCTTTCTCCTCGCTTCGGCCATCACGAGCGTCGTCGCCGTCGACGCCGGCATGGTTGCCATCTTCTCGACGATCTCTCTGGCCAGCAACCGCCGCATGATCTCCTCGCCGTGGCCGGTACACGAGACGGCGCCGCTGAGCCCGGCGTAAGTGCCGGCTCCGATAATTGCCGCATCCCCGACTCTGCCGCGCATGCGGCCGGCGATTCCGCCCGATGAGGTCGCCACCGCGATGCTGCCGTGTTTGTCCCGGGCCACGGCCCCGACGGTTCCCGCGTAGCCCTCGGGGGCCGGCTCCGTGCCCCCAGCCGACGGCAGCCCGGACGGAAAGCGCTCCTTGTTCTGCTTGTGGAAATACCTGGACCCGTGGTCGAGGACCCGCTGCAGCCGGGAAAGCGCCCGTTCAGTGACGGCGCTGTAGTCATCGAAGCCCAGCTTGCGCGCGAACTCGGTCGCGCCGGAACCGCACAGCAGCAGATGGTCGGTTTCGGTCATCACCTTCTCGGCGACCAGCACCGGGTTCTTGACGCCGTAGATGCCGGCCACGCCGCCGAACCTGCCGTCCTGAGTCATCAGCGAGGCGTCCATCTCTACGAGCCCGTCGATGGTCAAGTCCGACCCGGTGCCGGCGTTGAACAATGGATTGTCCTCCATTATCCGCACCGCGGCCACGACTGACTCCAGTGCATTCGCGCTCTGCCGCAGCAGGCGATATCCTTCCTCGATTGCCTCGGTCAGACCGGCGGCATACGCTGCCTTGTCGTCAATCGTGCCTGCCCCGCCGTGGCAGATAATCCCGAGCGGGCTGTCGGTCACTTGCTCCTCCAGTCAGTGGTACGCCTGCGTCCCATGCTATTTCTGACACGCCGGACAGAAATGCGTGCTTCGACCGCCGACCCGCAGACGCCGAACCACACCCTCGCATCCTCGTCGCCGGCATCTCTCGCCCTCACGGCCGAAAACCGCGAGCCGCTGCTGGAACGACCCGGGCTCACCTTCCGGCAAACGATAGCGGCCGTCGCCGAGCGTCGTGCCGCACCACTTGATGCCGTCTCGAATCACGTCCTTCAGCGCTCGCGCGAGCCGGCCGACCTCGGCCCGGTCCAGCCCGCCGGCACGGCGCAGCGGCCTGATTCCGGCGCGGAACAGCGCCTCGTCCGAATAGATGTTGCCCACGCCGCAGGCAATCCGCTGGTCGAGCAGCAGGTTCTTCACGGGTGCTTTGCGGCCGCGCAATCGCTCCCGCAGAAAGCCGGCGTCAAAGTCCGCCTGAATCGGCTCCGGCCCCATCTTCATCATCCCGGCAAGGACCGGTGGGTACTCGTCCCGCTGCGTCAGATAGACCCGTCCGAGCACCCGCGGCTCGGCAAACGACAGCACCCTCCCATTGTCCAGGTCGAACCTCGCCCGCTCGTACCTGACCTCCTCATCTCGTCCGACCACCTCCAGATGCCCGCTCAAACGCAGATGAATGACAAGGTCCTGTCCGTCATCGAGCCGCATTATCAGGTATTTGCCACGGCGGTCAAGGTCCCGGACCAGCCTGCCCGCGACGCCGCTCTCAAGACCACGGGCGCTCGGAAACCCGACGATGTCGCGGCGCCGCACCCGCGCCCGCTCAATCCGGCGTCCCAGCAGGAGCGGCCGCAGTCTCAGCCGGATTGTCTCGACTTCAGGTAGCTCGGGCATTCAGCGAGCCTCAAACCTCAGGCTGCAAGCTCCGGTTCAGGACTTGCGGCTTCCGGCTTGCGGCTTATGGCTCACTTCAGACCCTTTAGCAGGTCGTCCAGCGACTGGGCCGGCCGCAGCAGTTCGACTGCCTTCAGCACGTGCTCGTCTGTCCGCATCCGGGCCTGGTAATCGCCCCGCATCCCGAACAGCTTGGCCGCGACCTCCCTTTCAATTTCCCGCTCGAAGATGGACTGCGACGAATCGAACTCGGCCTGGGTAAACTCGAGCTTCTTGGTCGTCTTCAGGTAGTCCTTAAACTGGTCGAGCACGGCCTTGTCGGCGCGGAAATCGGCAGTCAGACCGGGGTGCGAGTTGGTGTAGTCGACGGCGAAGTCGAAGAAGGCGTCGCGGGTCATGCGCGCCGCCAGCGGCGTGAACTTGGCATAAGCCACGTACACGTCGGGGACAATGCCGCCCCCGCCGTAGACCTTTCGATGCAGCTTGCCGAGCGTGTAGAAAACCTTGGTGGTGTCCTGGGTTGAGTCCGGAATGACCGCGCTCTCCTTGTCATACGGCCGGTTGATGCAGCGGCCGCTCGGCGTGTACCACAGTGCGGTAGTGACCTTGACCGCGATCTCCGGTCCCAGCGGATGAATCGTCTGGACCGAGCCCTTGCCGTAGGTCGTGTCGCCGACGATCATCGCTCGTTCCCAGTCCTGGAGTGCACCCGCGACGATTTCCGCGGCCGAGGCGCTCGCCCGGTCGACCAGCACCACCAGCGGGAACCCGTCGCCGTGCGCGTCCGGCGTCTCGGAATCGTATTCGTGCCGGCTGTCGGGTATCCGCCCCTTGGTCCTGACGATTACCTCGCCCGGCGGCAGGAACAGGTCGGTTACGTCGCGGCCTTCGCCGAGCAATCCACCGCCGTTGGACCGAAGGTCGAATATCAGCTTGGTCGCGCCGGCGTCGAACAACGAGTCAATGGCGTGACCCAGCTCCTGGGTGGCGGTCTTGGAGAAATCGGCCAGCCGCACGTAGCCGATGCCGTCCTCAAGCATCGCGGCATAGGGCACCGCCTTGATGTTGATGATGGCCCGCGTGAGCTCGAACGCTATCAGCTCTCTGACCCCGGGCCGGGCAATGCCCAGCTTGACCTTGCTGCCCGGCTCCCCGCGCAGAACCTTGATGGCGTCGTCGGTCGTGAAGTCCGCGGTGGACTTGCCCTCGATCTCGGCAATCCGGTCTCCGCCTCTGATTCCCGCCCGCTCCGCCGGCGTCCCCTCAATCGGCGCAATTACCGTCAGTTGCTGGTCCACCACACCGATGTGAATACCGATGCCCCCGAACTGACCTTCGGTCATGACCCTGAGCTCCTTGAAGTCGCGCTCATCGAGGAACTCGGTATGCGGGTCCAGCGAACTGAGCATCCCGCGGATTCCCGACCGTATCATCTTCTCCGGGTCGATCCGCTCGACGTACGTGGACATCACTATGTCCACGACCCGGGAAAAGGTCTGCAGACTCTGGAGCAGTCCACCCCCGGTTTTCTGCGCCCAGAGCCTGCCGAACAGGCCGCCCAGGCCCAGCGAGAGCACTACCAGAGTCGTGACCAGCGCAACTCTTCTCTTCATTACTTCAGGATACCCTTTCGCTTCAACAGCTCTTCAACATGACCAAAGACCGACCGCTCAAGCTGGTCGGCGGGCAAATTCCCGTCAACGACCTTGAACCGGCCGGGCGCACGCCGGGCGACCCGCAGGTAGCCTTCGCGCACCCGCTCATGAAATTCTACCCGCTCCCGCTCCATTCTGTCAAGGACACCGGATGCCTTCCTCCCGCGGCCGACCGCTACCGGTACGTCGACGAGCACGGTCAGGCCGGGCCGGATGTCCGCGGTTGCGAGCTTGTTCAGCCGCGCGACCAGCTTCTCCCCCAGTTCGCGGCCGTAACCTTGGTAGGCGGTCGACGAATCCCCGAACCGGTCGAGTATCACGACCTTGCCGGCTTCCAGGGCGGGGATGACCTGCTCGCGGACGAGCTGATTCCGGCTCGCCAGATACAGGAACAGCTCGGTCAGGCCCTGCATCTCCTTGTTGGCCGGGTCGAGCAGGATGGCGCGAATCGCCTCGCCGATACCGGTCCCTCCCGGCTCGCGCGCAGCAAGACAGGGAACGCCGAGCGCCACGAGCCGCCTTGCCAGCCGCTCAGCCTGAGTGGACTTACCCGACCCTTCGACGCCTTCGAAGGTTAGGAGGACACCACGCGCGGCCAATGCGCGAATTCCTAATTCCTGATTCCTGATCCGGAACCGGGAACTGGAAATCGGGAATTGGTCATTTCTTATGGCCGTATTTCTTGATGTAGGCCTCGGTCTTGTTCCGGCACTGGTCGTCCGGGAACTGCACCGGCGGCGTCTTGAAGAAGTACGACGACGGGTCGATCATGCTGCCGGAGAGCCCGTTGTCGAGTGCGAGCTTGGCGCAGCGGATAGCGTCGATCATCACGCCGGCTGAGTTCGGTGAGTCCCAGACCTCCATCTTCAACTCGATATTGAGCGGCACGTCGCCGAAGGTCTGCCCCTCCATCCGCAGATAGCACCACTTCCGGTCAAGCAGCCACGGCACGTAGTCCGAAGGCCCGACGTGGATGTTGTCCGCTCCGATGTCGTACTTCAGAAGCGAGGTGACCGCGCCGGTCTTCGAGATCTTCTTGGACTTCAGCCGCTCGCGCTCCAGCATGTTCATGAAGTCGGTGTTGCCGCCGACGTTGAGCTGCATGGTCTTCAAGAGCTTCACCCCGCGGTCGTTAAAGAGCGACACGAGCATCCGGTGGGTGATGGTGGCGCCTACCTGCGACTTAATGTCGTCGCCGAGCACCGGCAGGCCCGCGGCCTTGAACCGTTTGTTCCAGTACTTCTGGGATGCAATGAAGACCGGAATGCCGTTCACGAAGGCGCAGCCGGCCTTTATCACCTGCTCCACGTACCACTTGGTCGCCTCTTCGCTGCCCACGGGCAGGAAATTCACGACCACGTCGGTCTTGGTCTCCTTGAGCGCCCGCACGATGTCGGCGGTCGGCCCCGGCGCCTTGTCGATGATCTGCGACAGGTAGAGGCCGAGTCCGTCGTGGGTCATACCCCTGAGCACCTTCACGCCGGTCTTCGGCACGTCCGTAAACTTGAAGGTGTTGTTCGGCTTCGTGAATATCGCCTGCGAGAGGTCCTTGCCGACCTTGTTCTTGTCTATGTCGATGGCGACGGTGAACTCGACGTCATTGATGTTATAGCCGCCGAGGTTCACGTGCATGATACCCGGCACCGAATCGCCGGGCTTCGCGTTCCGATAGTAATGAACTCCCTGGACCAGACTGCTGCAGCAGTTGCCGATGCCGATAAGGCCGACTCTCACCTTGGGCATACTTCCTCCTGTCGATTCAATCTCATCATCTTCTCTTCTAGCCGGCCACGAGACTGCCGAGGAACGGATTGACGAGCAGCGCCCGCCCGAACGTTCCCGACTCGCCGTGGCCGGGGTATAACTCGGTCTCTTTCCTGAGTACTGCCTGGAGCCGGGCGAGCGAAGCCATTATCTGCTCTTCCGACCCTCCGGGAAAATCTACCCGGCCGATGGAATCCACGAACAGCGTATCGCCGGTGAAAGCATAACCCGCGCCGAGAAGGCAGATTCCGCCCGGGGTGTGACCCGGTGTCTCCAGGACCGTCATCGCTTCCGCGCCGACGCTGACCTTGTCGCCGTCCTTGAGCAGACGGCCGGGAGCCGGCGAGGAGAATCTCATGCCCATCAGGCTCGAAAGGTTCCGGTCCGGGTGCGCGAGCAGCTTCGCGTCCAGTTCGCCGATAAGGAGCTCGGCGCCGGTCGCGTCGACGACCGCGCGGTTGGCCGCGATGTGGTCGATGTGGCCGTGCGTGTCGATGACGTACTTCACGGTTCCGCCCATGTCCTTCGCCTCGGCGAGGATGGCCTCCGCGTCGCCGCCCGGGTCAATCACGGCCAGCTCGTCGCCTGACCTGAGAATGTAGCAGTTGGTGCCGAGAGCACCAACCACGAGCCGCCTGATTTCCCTATCCACGGCTTCCCGCGCGACGCGCTGCTCCCGTGGGTCTTCGGTCCGGAACTTCTGCATCCTGACTTCTGGTATCTGACTTCTGACTTCGCTTTAATCTCCGACCGCTTCCACTCCCCTTAAACGTCCAACCCTCGCGCTCAAGCAGCCACTCCTTCATCGCCAGGCCGCCGCCGAATCCGTGCAGCGAGTTGTCCGAGCCGACGACGCGATGACAGGGAATAAGCAGCGCGAACGGGTTATTTGCCATTACCTGCCCGACCGCGCGTGCGGAACCGGGATGCCCCACCGCCTTCGCGAGTCCCGAATAGGTCATCACCTGTCCGGGGCGAATCCTGGCGCAGCGCTCGAGGACTCTACGCGTGAATTCCGGCAGACCCCTCGTTTCCGCGCGCAGGTAGCCGGGAACCCGGCCCCCGCTGAGCACGACTTCCAGGTCCCGGGCAAGGCCGCGCTCCTCGCATCTGCCCCGGGTTCCGAGCGCGACTCCCGCGACCCTCTCGCCGGTGACGTCAATGGTCACCCAATGCGGGCCGAGGCGGCACGAACGGCGGCCGGCCGCGTTCGGCTTGCGGGTTTTCACTGGCGGCTATCTTAGGTCGTAGGCAGGGAAAGTCAAGGAAGCACCAGCTTGCGCTCGTGACGCCGTACGCTACAATCGGCAGGTGGAGAATCCGCTCCCACAAATCATCGCCAAAGACCCGCGGTATAAAGCCGATGCCTACGTGTTCGTCCACGACGCGCTCGGCCACACCTGGCAGCGCCTTGACCGGCGCCGCCACATAACCGGCCGGGAGCTGCTCGACGGCATCAAAGACCTTGCGCTCAAACGCTACGGTCGAATGGCCAGGGCAGTCCTCAACTCATGGGGTGTCAGGACTACGGACGACTTCGGCGC
Organism: uncultured bacterium; assembly: GCA_964485845.1. Classification (GTDB taxonomy): domain Bacteria; phylum Hydrothermota; class Tepidihabitantia; order Tepidihabitantales; family Tepidihabitantaceae; genus UBA2258. Next base: position 29,063 of record CAZAKP010000014.1, read on the forward strand.
CATCGTCTTCAACCTTGTGGACGCTGGTCTCCTCTCCAAGACCGAGGAAGACCACATCGAAGACTTCCACGACGTGTACGACTTCGACGAGACCTTCGTCGATTCCTACGATTTCTCCGGCCCCGAGGGCGGTGGGACTGAGTAGCAATTCAGCTTCTGCACGCTCCGGGTTCTTCACTCTGAACTCTGAATTCCGGACTATCCGACTCCTGGATCTCGTTCGTCCGTGCCAGTCCGTGCCTGTTAACCGCCCATGACTCCTGCCGAGTCCTACTTCCTTCCCGACGGCCCGCTCAGCCGCATCCTCCCCGGCTACGAACACCGTCCGCAGCAATCGGAGATGGCCCGGCTGGTCGGAGTTGCGCTCGACGAGAGCGGCCGGCTCGCGGTTGAAGCGGGCACCGGCGTCGGCAAGAGCCTCGCCTACCTGGTCCCGGCCGCGCTCTGGGCCAAAAAGCACGGCAAACGGGTCGCGGTCTCCACCTACACCCGCCTGCTCCAGAACCAGCTCATCTCGCAGGACATCCCACTCGTACGCAAGGTCCTATCCGACAATCGGCAATCGACACTCGACACTCGACACTCCCCCAATGTCCGCGCGGCGGTGGCGTTCGGCCAGGAGAACTACATCTGCAAGTTCCGGCTCAATAACCAGGTGGCACGCGGCCTGTTCGACACGGTGTCCGAGGCCAATGCGGCGGGCAGACTATTCCAGTGGGCCGACAAGACCGACACGGGCATCATCCTCGACTACCCGCACGCGCTCCCTCCGGGCCTCGCCTCGCGCATCTGCCGCGACTCGGCCGCCTGCCGCCGCGAGAAGTGCCCCTTCCGCAAGAGCTGCTTCTACTTCAAGGCGCGCGACTCCTGGGAGCACTCGTCGATACTGATCGTCAACCACTCCCTGCTCTTTGCCCACCTCGCGACCGAGGCCGACCTTCTGCCCGAGTGCGACGCGGTCATCCTCGACGAGGCCCACCGCATCGAAGACGCGGCAGTCAGGCACTTCGGTAACCAGGCGTCCGAGCACGCGCTCACGCTCCTGCTCGACCGTCTCGCCTCATCGAAAGGCGGCGGCCTCGTCGCTGCGCTCGGCCCGCGCTCGACGGCAAGGCGCTCCATCCAGACCGAGGCATCCGCGGCCCGGGTCGAACTCGACCAGTTCTTCCGCGCGGTGGAACCGCTCTTTGCCGCCGACGCGCAGCGCTCCCGCTTCCGGGAGCCGCTTGAATCCGGCCCTCTGGCCGAAGCCCTCGGCCGCCTCGCCAAAGCGCTCGATGAAGTCGTGCCCGAGCTCGACGACGAAGCCCTGAGCTCGGAGATGACCGGCGTGGCCCGCAGGCTCGGCCGGTCCGCGCTCGCGCTTGAAGGATTCAAGGTTCCCGAGCCGGACGGCGCGGTCCACTGGGCGGAGCGGTCCTCCGCCGGCGCAGCCACACGCTCCTCACAGGGACGCCTCTCGCTCCTCGCCGCCCCGCTCGACGTGGCCGGGCTCCTGCGCGGAACGGTGTACGAACACTTCTCAAGCACCATCCTCACCTCGGCCACGCTCACGGTCGCGGGCAGCTTCAGCTTCCTCTCGAACCGGCTCGGGCTCGACGACTTCAAGACGGCGTCCCTCGACTCGCCCTTCGACTACGAGAAACAGAGCCTCCTCTACGTTTCCGACCACCTGCCGCTTCCGAGCCAGCCGGCCGACTTCAACCGCGGCGCGGCCGAGACAATCACGAGCATCATTGAAGCCAGCAAGGGCCGGGCGCTCGTCCTCTTCACGAGCTACGACTCCATGAACGCGGTCTATGACCTCATGCCCCAGACCGGCTACACCCACCTCCTGCAGGGCGACAAATCAACGGCCAGGCTGCTCGACGACTTTCGCGACGACACCCACTCGGTCCTCTTCGCCACCCAATCCTTCTGGCAGGGCATCGACGTCCCGGGCGAAGCTCTCTCCTGCCTCATCATCTGCCGCCTGCCCTTCGAGGTGCCCGACGACCCGCGCCTTACCGCCATTGCCGACAAACTCAAAGCCGAAGGCGCAAGCCCATTCAGAGAATACCAGCTTCCCACGGCTGTGCTCCGCTTCCGCCAGGGCTTCGGCCGCCTCATCCGCACCGCAACCGACCGCGGCGTCGTCTGCGTCCTCGACAAAAGAATCATCGCCGGCAACTACGGCTCCTCCTTCCTCAAGTCTCTCCCCAAAGGCGTCCGCCTCACCACGAACCTCTCCGACCTCACCCGCTTCTTCAAACCCGCCCAATAGCGCGGGCGGGAACGCTCAGCCCATTCTCTTGACCCCGGTTCCACCGGCTGTACTATGAGCAGAGCGATTCGCGGAGCGGCCCGGAAGACGATTCTCCGTGCAATCAGGAGGACAACGGCCGAAGCTACGGAGAG
>CAZAKP010000015.1:0-14770 GCA_964485845.1 uncultured bacterium
GCAATGCCGGCAGTCGAGTTGAGTTTCCCTGTGCGCGGGACCCCGCTGCCCGCCGACAACGGGTACATTGTCTATCAGGCCGTGGCTCGGGCGGTGCCGTGGGTCGGTGAGCAGGCGCAGGTCGGACTGGCTATATTGCCGATTCAGGGAAATCCCCACCACGGTTTCCTCGACCTGACTTCGGTGTCCCGTCTCGCATTCCGCCTCGCGGCCGGCGACGTGCCGATGCTCTCGCCGCTTGCCGGCCGGTGTCTCGTCTTCGGGAACGTGACCCTGATACTGGGCCAGCCGGCGCAAGTCGACCTGAGGCCGACGTCAAGCCTTGCCAGCGCTTTCGTCGTGGCCGAGGGGTGCCGACACAGCGACGAGGTGCAGGATTGGCTGGTTCGGCAGTTTCGCGCGCTCGACATCGGGGCTGTCCCGGAATTGCGACTGAAGCGGTTCAAGGAGCAATCCGTTACTACGGCCCGCTACGGTACTTCTTGTCCTTACGTGCGGCGGTTTCGGCAGGTCGGCGAGAGTTCGGTCGTCGGGTGGGAAGTGCAGGTACGCGGGCTTACGCCCGAGGAGTCGCTGCGGCTGCAGGAGACTGGGATCGGGCCCGGCCGCCGCTACGGCTGCGGCGTCTTCGTGCCGGATACGGGAGCGCGCGTCCGTCCCGCCCCGCGCCACGACACCGGCGTCTGGTTTCCCGACGCCTGAAGGCCAACTCAGGTTTCACTCTAGACAACTAGTGCTGGTTGACGCGCCGCAAGAGCGGGGAACTACGCCGCGGCCGATTTCCCGAGCTGGATGAGGACGAGCGCTAGGACGGCGAGGGCGATGCCAAGCCAGCTCCGGACGCCGACCTTCTCTTTCCAGAGCACGACTCCGGCCACGGCCATCAGGCCGACCTCACCGGCGGCAATCACCGGGTAAACGACTAGTCCGGGCAGGACCGAAAGCGCCAGCACGAGGAAGAGGTAGTTGCCGAAGTTGGCCGTGCCGAGCAACGCGCCCCATTTGAGGGCGGCGGGTGTGGTGCCCAGGGCCGGGACACGATCCGAAGCGGCGGGCAGTTGGCCTCCGCGGCCCCTGTCCGACAGCGCGGTCATGTCCCTGCCGCGGGTGTTGCGCAGGTAGTAGAGCAGGGTCGTTACGAAGAAGGCCGAGACGAAGATGACTGTCTGGAACGGCATAGTCTCGGTCAGGGGCAGTTCTTTGCGGAAGATGAGCGCGGCTGTCATCACCAGGCCGTCGGCGAGGAAGAGAAGGGAAAGCCAGAGCAGGGCCGAGGAACCGGCGAATGAGCGATGAGGGATGAGTGCGGGGTCCGGTTCACGCCTGGCGACGTCGTACAGGATGAGCGCGAGCGCAAGCAGGGCGAGGACGCTGCCGGTTATTTCGAGCATCGAGGGTTGCTCGTGCCAGATGAACACGGCCGCGACGAGCGGGATGACGACGGCAGTCCGCATCGCGACAACCGAAAGGGCAAGCCCGGCCGCCTGTATCGCGCGGCTCCAGACGAGCAGGCCGGCGACGAAGAGGAGGCCGGTGATTGCGGCCAACAGGGCGGCGGAGTTCGAGATATGGGGCTGGTTCAGGGCGACCGAGGCGAAGAACCCGATTACTGCCGCAGCCGCGTAGTTGATGCGGATGAGGGACAGTCGGTCGAGCGAGCGAGTGTCGGCTCGCTTGAGCACAAGGCCCATGCCGACGGCCGATGCCACCTTGAACAGCAGGTAGAGCACAGAGGTAGTATCCGCGCCGCAGTCGGCGCGTCAAGCACGGGTCGGCTTGCATGCGAACCGGGTTCAGGTATATTGGGCGCATGGTTTCCGACCGAACACTCAGGCAGGCTACCCGCTTTCATGGTCATCTCGGGCCCTGGCTGGTGCTCGGCTTGACGGCCGGGACGTACGCGCGGCGTAAGCTCGCGGCCTCGCCGTTTGACCTGAACGCGCAGGTGTCCTGCCCGGCCGGGACTCCCTACACGTGCTTTGTTGACGGTGTTCAGTTCAGTTCCGGGTGCACGATGGGCAAGGGGAACATCGTTCACCGCCGAGCCAGGGATTGCCGGGTAGTATTCACGCGGACAGGAGCGGGATATCGCCGCAAAGCCACAAAGGCACAAAGAGGTTCGGGCACAAGGTTGCGGCTGGCGGTGCGGCGCGAGGTGTGGGATGAGCTCCATTCGGGAGCGGCCGAGGGTATGGCAGGGGCGGCGCGGCTGGGACGAGAGTTCAGTCGGCGGCGAGTGGAGGAGCTTTTCACCGGATGAGCTACGGCGGGCCAACTGCGGCTCCTGATTCCACGTCAAACTAGTCGTATGCGCTGGTTGAAGAACCTCGTTAATGAGTGGGGCCCGGTGATTGTCGCCGTGCTGCTCATCCGGTCGTTCGTGGTCGAGGCGTTCATGGTGCCGACTGGCTCGATGCTCAGTACCATTCTCATCGGCGACATGATGCTGGTGAACAAGTTCGTCTACGGGGTCAAGCTGCCTTTTACCGACAAGACCGTCATCCCGGTGTCGAGCCCGAAGCGCGGGGACATTGTCATCTTCCGTTTTCCGCTGGACCCGGATGTGCCGCCCGGCGCGAGCCGCATCTTTCCAGCCAAGCTGCCGCTGCTGCCTTTGTTCTGGAACAGGACCAGGGGCTTCTTCCAGTGGTACACACCGCTGGCGCTGGTCAAACGCTGTGTGGCCGTTGCCGGCGACACGGTCCTGTACCGGGACAAGCAGCTCTACATCAACGGCAAACTGCAGATCGAGCCCTACGTGCAGCATGTCGACCCGCGGACATTTCCCGGCCTGGAGGGACTCAAGGACTTTCAGCGGCCCTGGGAGAACCACAGCTTCTTCCGAACTGAGGTATCGGTCTATGTGCGCGACCAGTTCGGGCCGGTCGTGGTCCCGCCGGGCTGCATCTTCGTGATGGGTGACAATCGCGACAACTCCGAGGATGCGCGGTTCTTCGGGCCGCTCGCGCTGCGCCACGTCCGCGGCCGGCCGCTGGTTACCTACATGTCAACGGCCGCGGCCGGGTACCCCATCAACATTCCGAAGATGGTGCTCTCGCCCTGGGCGATCCGGCTCAACCGCATCGGCCACCTGGTCCGTTAGCCCGGCAGACGCTGCCAACCAGGTTTCAAAATGCGGCGTGCGAGTCTCAAGGTGACCGGCCGGCGGTCCGTTCTCCTGCGTCTCCTGCCTTGCGCTTGCATCCTGCCTCCTCCTGTCCTATACTGACCGCCTGTGCTGACAACCGATAGAGGCGCCGTGCCGTGAGCGGCTTCCGCTGGCTGCGCAGCGTCGGCCGCGACTGGACCCCGGTCATCGTCGCGGTGCTGCTTATCCGGTCGTTCGTGGTCGAGGCGTTCATGGTGCCGACCGGCTCGATGCTCGACACGATCCTCGTCGGCGACTTCATGCTGGTGAACAAGTTCGTCTACGGTGTGAAGCTGCCATTCACCGACAAGACCATCATTCCGGTGTCGAGTCCGAAGCGCGGGGATATCATCGTCTTCCGCTTTCCGGTTGACACCGATGACCCGCAGCCGCCCGAGCGCTACTCGAGGATCTTTCCCCGCTGGCTGCCGCTATTGCCCTTGTTCTGGGACAACCAGGCGCACTTCTTCACCTGGTACGTCCCGCGCAACTTCATCAAGCGCTGCATCGCCGTGGCCGGCGATACGGTCGAGTACCGGGAAAAGCAGCTATACGTGAACGGCAAGCGGCAGGACGAGCCATACGTTGTGCACAAGGACGCGGGGATAGAGCCCGGCCTTGAGCCCGCACCCACGCGCGCCGCTTTCCAGCGGGCCTGGGAGGAGCGGCGGTTCTACCAGTCCGAATACTCGCTCTACGTACGCGACCAGTTCGGCCCGGTGGTTGTGCCCGCCGGATACGTTTTTGCGATGGGCGACAACCGCGACAACTCCGAGGATGGTCGGTTCTGGGGTCCGCTCGACATTCGCTATCTGCGCGGGAAGCCGCTGGTGCTCTATTTCTCGTCCGACGCGGCGCCGAGCATTGCCCGGATCATCATTTCGCCGTGGGCCATCCGTTTCAACCGGATCGGCCGGATCATCCGATAGTCCGCCGACGATTGACACGTCGGCGGTTCTGAGCTACATTCGGTCACGATGAACCGGTCGAACCGGCGGTTCGCAGTGGTCCTGTTCACGGCGCTGGTGCTCGCCGGATGTCGTCGCCCGCAGAGCAGAACCGAGCCTTGGGTCTGGCCCGGGGCCAACCGCAGCAACACATTTCTCTTTGCTCAGAGCGGGACCAGACCCGCGCCCGCACCGCGGTTCGTCGCGGTGTGGGAAGCGGAGTTGTTCGACGTTCCGGCGGCCGAGCCGGTCCCGGGAATCGCCCACGCCGGGCATCGCCCGCTGCTACTGGACCTCGACCGTGATGGTCTTCTGGAAATCGTGACGTCGCCGCTCGGCGAGCGTCCGGCCGCAGTCCTCAACTGGGAGGGCGCACCCCTTACCGGCCGCGCCCGGAGCGGCACGGACTGGCCGCTGATCCAGTCTGACTCGGCCCGTATCGTCGCCGACGACAGCACCGGCTGGGTGCTGTTGCCCGAATTGAGCCGGTCCCGGTCCGGCTCCGGCCCGCTCGCGGTCAGGGTTAACAGGCGGATTGTCACGCTCGATGTTGTGCCCGAGCCGGAATCGTCCCATTCCGTCCCGGTGCTGGAGTGCCGGGATATCGGTGACGGCCGGCTCCTGTGGCGGTACGAGTTCGGGGCGCGGCCGGACCTGATGGCCGTTGCCGACTTGGACGCGGACGGCAAAGAGGAACTGCTCTTGACAACCTACGCCGGGGAGCCCGGTGCAGCCGAGATCAAGACCGGCGGGAGCGATTCCTGCCATTGCATTGCACTGCGCGACGATGGGACTTTGCTCTGGCAGCACGGGTTCGGCGCGCACCGGTTCATCGGCTGTACGGCCGGTGTCGCCGACCTTGACGGGGACGGCAGAAGCGAGGTATTCGTCGCCGTGTATTCATGGCTGAATGACTTCGGCGGGCTGGCAGTCCTGGATGGCGGGACCGGAGAGGTCAGAGCCGAGTTGCCGGCACCGAGTCAGTCGCCGGTGTCGTACGCTGCGGCGGGCTGCGCCGACTTTGACGGCGACGGCAGGCAGGAACTGGCGGCCGCGGCCTGCGGCCGGAGGGCCGAGGTCCAGCTCTACCGGCTCGAGGCGAACCGGCTCAAGCTGAGTGCGCGCGCCCCGCTCGGGGAGGTTCGCGATTCCGGTGAGGTGAGCGAGTGCCGGCTGCATGGCATCTGCGACCTGGACGGCGACGGGAAGTACGAGCTGGTCTTGTCCCGGTGCCTCAAACGGATGATATGCAGGGACCCGCTGTTCTACCCGTTGACCTTCGACTCGTGCGGCCTGTTCGTCCTCGGAAGCGACCTGAAGCGCCGGCAGGAGATTGCGCTGCCGGATCGCTGCCAGGACGTTACGCTCGGGGATGTGATTCCGGGCGGTAACATCGAACTGCTGGTCGTCACCGACCGACTGTGGCTTTACACGACTTCATCCAGGTAGCGGCAGGGGCCGAAAGCTTTGCACCAACCTCGCCGTCGCCGGTCGAGCCGGCATTCGCTGTTCGAACGCGGTCCGCAGCTACAGCGGCGACTTGACGATGATCCGACCCCGGCTGAGCAGGAACTCCAGGCCTTCCTTCATGCCGCGCAGCAGGCCCGCGTCCCCCCGGCCAATCACGATATCGGCGCCGAGCTTCCCGCCCGCCGCACTGACCCTGAGCGTCAGCGGCAGTCCTAAATCGGGGCGGTCCAGAAGCTGAGCGAGTTCGCCCACATACTGCACTGTGTGGCCCCCGGGCGAGCCGGCCGCTGCCGACTGTCGCGGGTCGAGCAGCAAGATCCCGCCGTCATCGTAGAGCTTCGCGAACAGCGCGGGTTTGAGCTTCGACCCCACCCCGTCGAGCAAGAGTGCGGAATACCGGCTCAGGAAATCCCGCGTCGCCGGGGAGAGGGCATCGGTCGCGTTCGCTTCCGCCTGGGGAGCGGTAGCCGTGAGCGGCGCCACCGCGCCTTCCACACCGTTTTCTCCGTAAAGGTCGCACTCCATCTCGACTTCGACAATTCCGCCGGCTGAGTCGTAACGCGCCGGCCCGTGCTGCCGGGCGGCCCTGACGACGGCTTCGGCGCGATGGTACACGGAGTCGGATGCGGCCATCAGGTCCAGGACCCTGGTGTCGGAATCGACCCTGATACCTTTGACGATTTCGAACAGGTTGCGCTGAGCAACAACTGCGGCGGCGCGCTCGGCCATCTGTCGCGCCAGGTCACGATCGGAGTTGCCCGGGTCGAGCACGCCGGCCCCGCGGGCGAAAACGGTCCGGCCCGACCAGTCAATCGCCCCGCCCGGCACGAACTCACGGACCTGGCCGGGCTCGGAGATCGGGCCGAGCGGGGAAGGTGGTTCGAACCGGGCCGTGGCCGGAGGCACAGACTCGACCGGCGCAGCCACGAACGGGACCACGGTGGTCTTCGTTACGCAACCGGCAGAGGTCAGCAGCAGGAGGCCCGCGGCCAGGAATAACGGACTGGTGAGGCCAGCGTGCCGGTTCATCGAGCATCCACGCTAGTCCCCGGCCAATCGGAGGAGAGGTCCGAGTGCCTTGGCGAGTGCGTCATCGAGCGCCGCGTCGGCGCCCTCGAAGCTCGAGCCGCGTCCCTCGGCATAGTACAGCGCCTCCGCGGTCCTGACCGATATGATCTTCACGAAGAGGCGGGCGTCACGTTGTTCCGGATTGTCTTTGAAGAAGTCGTCGTGCTTCAGCTCGGTCACGTTGACGGTGACGACCGCTTCGGCATTCATCAGCCGGCCGAGCCGGCGCATGTCGTGCGGGTCCACAATTCGGGGACCACCGGACCGCTGCTCCTGTAGAATCCGTGCGACCTCGGTCCGGTCGATAAGCGTAAAACAGCCGGGTTTCATCAAGAGGAGCCCGGCGCGGTCGTATAGCTCGGGGACCTCATCGTCGCCGTTGTGCGGCGGGAGGACGGCAATCCGCCAGTCGCGGTCCAGCTTGAAGTCCGGCGCTATGCTGTAGGTCTGGTTCGCTTCCTGCATCTGCCGCAAAGTGGCGGAGTTGAAGCAGCCCACCGACACGGCGACCAGCAGGAACGGCGCGACCAGGCTCAAGAGTCTACCAGTCATCAGACGTACTCCCTTCAATGTGATTGGACGTGAGATTATCCGGGGTGTTGAAGCCGGTGTCAAACCGGGCGCGTTCTACGAAGAGGGACGCGGCGGCGGATGCCGTCTTTTGTCGTGCCGGCTGCCCGACCGCAGTTGCACCCCGGCCCCAATCAGGGCGAGCACAAGCCAGCAGGCGACCATCATGCCGTAGTGGGTCGGCGGTTTGTGGGCGCTGGCGGCGTGATACCAGCCGAGCAGTCGGAACCCACCGACTACGACTCCCCAGCTGCCGGCGAAGGCTGAAAGGACAGAGACGAGCGGCCGTTCGAGAAGCAGAGTCAGGATACCGCCGACAATCGCCGAGATTGCGCGGATGAGCAGCGGGTAATGCGTTCCGGTTGCCACGATGACGACGCCGGCAACCAGTGCTCCCGCACCTGCACCGAGCAGGAACACGCCGAATTTGTACATCAGGGTCGCGGCGAGTGCGCCCAGTATTCCGCAGACGATGCCGGCTACAATTGTCAGGACCTGACTGGCGTGCGGCACGAGTCCGGCGATGGCCAGTCCGAGGGCAAGCCCCACCCCGAACCCGACCAGGCCGAGGGTGAGACGGAGAAGCCGATAACCGAAGAAGCAGACGATGAACCCTGCAACCAGCAGGATGATCGGCGGCACTGTCGAAAGTGTGTTCATGGGCACCTCGCTGAAGCATCACGATTGCGAACCTGTTTTCGCCGCTGCAGCCATCCGAACACCAGGGCGGCGAGGAAAGCAAAGACCAGCGGGTCGGTGACGAACCGGAACCGATTGTTCTCGCCGACCTCAAGGGCGTTGGCGACGAATGTCATCAAAGCAACGTTGTACCAGAGGAAGAAGAGCGATGAAGGCTGAGTGACAGACGATGTCCGACGAAACAGCAAGGCCAGGCCCAGGACGAGGACAAGAAGGTAGGCAGTGATGAGCAGCCACCCGGTGTTGAAGAACCCCTGCAGGTAGTACCGCCCGGGCTCGGTCTGACGCAGGCTGCGCTCGAAGTGGTAGACGAACCGCCCGTTGAGTATGCTCTCCAGGCGTGCGAGCCCCTTGATGTGCGCAGCATTGCTATCGAGAAACAGGTAGGCACTGGCGGGCAGGAAGTAGAGCAGATACGATTCGGCGAACCCGCGCAGGTAGGCAGCCGGTCGCGCGGTGAGAATGCGAAGAGCATCGCGCCCACATTGCCGGGACACGGGAACAAAGATGTAATTGTTGAAGTTCGGCACGCCGGAAGGTTTCACTTCCTGGTCGAGAACAGGGATGCCGGCTGGTCCGGGTTTCGGAATCAGGCCGTGGTACTTGCCTGGAGGGCTGAAGGGCGGGACCATGGACAGGGCCGAGATCGTGCCGTTGTCGTATAGCGCCCTGCGCTCAGGTACGGTCAGCATGCTGTTGGTCATCTTGGAGAAGTTCATGCCGAACCACGTGCTGCCCGAAAACTCGCCAACCTGGACGAGGTTCTTGCCGTACCAGAGTACGACGAGGAGCACCGGCACCGCGGCGGCGGCCAGCACCTTGCGCCAGTCACGCCGCCGGAAGAGCAGGAGTGCGAAAGCCAGGCCGAGCAGCCAGACGAGATGGAAGAGACTCCAGGTCAGCGCGAGCAGACCGGCGGAGATGAACAGCAGCAGCGCATCGACGAACCTGCCTTTACTTGCGAACCGCTGCCAGAAGAGGGCGCTGGCCAGCAACAGGGCGGCCAGAGGATAGGTGTAGAAAAGCCAGTTCTCGTAGAGAACACATGCCGGGCCCGCAAGGTAGATTGCGGCCAGCGCTGCGCTGAGCGCGTTCGGCATTCCCAGTTCAACGAGCAGCAGGAAAAGGGTGGCGGCGAACAGCACACCGACCAGCAGGTAGCACGCGGCGAAGGCGGTCGGCGCGTGACCGGGAAAGAGGGCAAGGACAGTTCCCAGAAAGAAGTTGAAGGCCGGTGGCTGGCTGTGAAGGTGCCAGAGGCTCTGCGCCAGGTTCGTCCTGAGCAGAGCCGGGTCAACGTATTGCCAGAACCAGGGGAGGGAAGACGCATCGAACCTGACCCCCGCGATGTGATACGCGACCCGCGACATGATGACCAGACCGATAGTCACGAGCAGCGGTCTGAGCCGCAGGCACTTCACGGCCTGCGGGGTGGGTGCGACGCGGAGCGGTCGGCGTTTGTTCACTGCGCTGAGCATATTCGGCTGTGCCGGCCAAGTCAAGTCGGTGGCATTCGCATGGAGCTGAAACGGTTGCCGACTCCTGGAGTCTAACAGGCCAAGGTATACGTGACCGTCCAGGAGGTAATACCATGGCAAGAAACCTGATTGCATGGGATCCGTTTCGTGAAGTGAGCACCATGCGTGAAGACATGGAACGGCTTTTTGATTCGATGCTGAGCCGCTATCCCCGCGAGCGGGTGCAGGCAGTTTGGGCGCCGCCGATTGACGTCGAGGAAACCAATGACGCGATGATAATCCGCGCCGAATTGCCCGGCATGAAGCGCGAGGAGATAAAGGTGACGGTAGCCGAAGACATCGTCACCATCAGCGGTGAGCGGAAGTACGAGAGCGAGAAGAAGGACCGGACTTTCCACCGAGTCGAGCGTGCCTACGGGTCATTCCAGCGCTCGATCGGGCTGCCGGTCAGCGTGCAGGGAGACAAGGCCCAAGCCAGCTACAAGGCCGGCGTGCTCGAACTCGTGCTGCCCAAGGCCGAAAGGGTCAAGGCGCGCGAGATAGCGATCGAGAACAAGGACTAGGTTCTCTTCAGCCACTCCGGAGACGGCCCGCTTTGCGCGGGCTGTCTTCCGCTTTGCGGCTTGACGGAACGCTCGATTCCTGGTTTAATGTGACTGCGATAGACCATGATGCACACCCGTCGGGCTGCAGCATCCGCTGCCCGTTAACGAGAAAGGACTACCTGCGTGATCTGTCCCGCTTGCGGCACGCGTAGCCCGCGCACGTCGCGGGTTTGCGTGACGTGCGGCACAGTCCTCTCGGCGGTGCCGAGGACCCAGTTCCGGTACGAGCAAGGCCTGCTGGAAAAACGGCAGACCGCCGACCAGCCCAGGACCCGAATTCTCAGTGGCATCGCCCTTGCCCTTGGTCTGGCGGCGCTCACCCCGCTGACATTCGTCACCGGCATACCGGCGGTCGTCCTGGCTGCAGTCGCGCTGAAGAAGCAGCAGCCCGGCCGGGGCATGGCATACACCGGACTGGTGACCGGCGCGTTCGGCTCTCTGGTCCTTACGTTCGTATTACTGCTGCCGATGGTAGCCTGGCAGCGCGAGCTTCACCGGGTCGCGTTGGTGAAGCAGAACATGCGGTCATACCGGGTGGCAATGGACAACTACGCGACCGATAACGAGGGACGCTACCCCAGGTCAGGCATCTCCTGGGAGAAGGAGGACGAGCACGGGATGGTCCTTCACTTCAAGACCGAAACCGGGCTCCTGACCAGTATCCCGTTCAACCCCTACACTGGCGAGCGCTACCGGATCGGCAGGGACTTCTTCTATCTGCCAGAGTTCCTGGGCGAAACCGAGCTTAACGCAATTGTCGACCGCGACTACCCCCGATGTCCCTACGTCGGTCTCGCCGCGCCGGGTGGTGTGCCGGGCACCATCGTCATCGTGGGGTGGTCACCACCCGAATTCCACGGGTCGCCGATTGAGTACGCAGTTGTCGGCTACGGGCGCAACACAGCCGAGCCTATCCGCCGGGGCAAGGACTACCTGGTTCTGCACAACTGACTTCGGCAACGCTCAGTCACACCCGCTGTCGCGGATTGACAAAGCGGCGCCGCAAACTATCTTTTCCAGCCATGCTAAAGGAGTACCTTCCATGAGAATACGAGCATTGATCATAGCCCTGCTGGTCCTCGCCGCAGTATCCTGCACTCGCAAGTCCGACAGCGAAACGGCATCCGCGACGAACGCCAGGTGGCCGAAGGAAGCGCTGAGTCCGCTGAACGAAGGTGACCTCGACCAGTTGGTCAAGGCGTTGCCGGCGCTCAACGGAGCCCTCAGGGCTGCAAACTGGGATACGAAACCCCAGCGGCCGGGGACGAACCCGCTGTCGACGCTGACCGATCTCGTCGAAGGCATGAATGTAGCCGGCGTCGACGAGTCGCTCAGGCCATACGGAGGCTGGGCCAAGATACGACCTACGCTATACAAAGTGTACGCCGCATCGGCTGCGCTCGTTATCGACCGGGCGTCGCCGGAACTGATCGCGCGGATGAAACAGGACACCTCGGAGGGGGCGAAGAAGAGCATGAAGGATTACGACTTCTTTAAAGCCGTCTGTGCCCAGGTGCCGGAGGCGAACAAGAAGATGGTGGCCAGGTACGAGGGCCAACTCCAGCCTCTCGGGTCGCTTGGGCGTGGGCCTCAACACCCGTAGCCGCTACCGCCGCTGTGGGTCGTCCGCTACGGAGTGCGCCACGAGGCGACGTGGCTGTAGCCCTTTATACATAGTATCTTGTTATATGTAGATATGATGGTATCGACTTCTCCGCAGCAACCCGGCAAACCGGTGCGAAGTCTATGTAATATCGGCACGTCATCCGAAAGGAACCACATTATATGGAAGAACTGAAAGACGACATCAAGCGAGTTCACGAGGAGATTGAGCGCGAGAGTCTGTTTGTACAGACTATTACCAATGAGATCGGAAAGGTGATCGTCGGTCAGAAGTACCTGGTCGACCGTCTGCTGGTCGGGTTGCTGGCGAACGGGCACGTGCTGATCGAAGGCGTGCCGGGTCTGGCGAAGACCTATGCGGTCAAGACGCTGGCCAGGGCCATCGCCACCACGTTCCACCGGATTCAATTCACCCCGGATTTGCTGCCGGCCGACATCATCGGGACTCAGATATACAACCAGCGCACGGGCGAGTTCACTTCCCGCAAGGGCCCGGTCTTCGCTAACCTGGTGCTCGCCGATGAGATCAATCGCGCCCCGCCCAAAGTGCAGAGTGCGTTGCTCGAGGCGATGCAGGAACGGCAGGTCACCATCGGCGACGACACGTTCAAGATCGAAGACCCGTTCTTGGTGCTCGCGACCCAGAATCCGATTGAGCAGGAAGGTACTTACCCGCTGCCGGAAGCCCAGACCGACCGGTTCCTCCTGAAGCTCCGGGTCGGCTACCCAAACAAGGAAGAGGAGAAGCAGATTGTGGACCGGATGACAACCGGCGTCGAGCCGACCGCATCCCCGGTCGTCGATCCGGCTGCCATCGTCCGCGCCCGCTCGCTCTGCACGCGCATCTATGTGGACGAGAAGCTGAAGGACTACATCCTGAGCATCGTCTTTGCGACCAGGCAGCCGAAGGAGCACAACCTCGCCGACTTGAGCCCGCTGCTCCGCTACGGCGCTTCGCCGCGCGCTTCCATCTATTTGCTGACCGCGGCCCGGGCCATGGCTTTCCTGCGCCGGCGCGGGTTTGTGATTCCCGAGGACATCAAAGAGCTGGCGCCGGACGTGCTCCGGCACCGCCTGATACTGAGCTACGAGGCCGAGGCTGAGGAACTGACGACCGACGACGTCGTGAAGCGCGTGCTCGAAGGCGTCGAAGTGCCGTGAAGTTCGGCCCGGAGAAACCAACAAAGTCGGACGGCCGCACCACGAAGCGGCCGGATACTGCCGGTCGCTCGCGCATCCGGCAGATAGAGATCCGGACGCGGCGGCTGGTGAATACGCTCTTCTCCGGCGACTACAAGTCGTCATTCAAGGGGCGCGGCATCGAGTTCCTCGATGTGCGGGAGTATCTGCCGGGCGACGACGTCCGGACGATAGACTGGAAGGTGACGGCGCGGTTCGGACGGCCGTTCGTGAAGAAGTACGCCGAGGAACGCGAGCTCGTCGTCATCCTGCTGGTCGACGCCTCCGGTTCGGACCGGTTCGGGACAAGGCGGCTGTTCAAACTGGAGCAGGCGGCGCAGGTCGCGGCTACGCTGGCGTTCTCCGCAATCCGCAACAACGACAAAGTCGGGCTGGTTTTCTTCACCGACCATATCGAGAAGTACGTGCCGCCGAAGAAGGGCCGGGTCCACGTGCTGCGGCTCATCCGCGACATCCTCTACTTCGAACCGGAGCACCGCGGCACCGATGCCAGGCAGGCACTGGAATTCCTCGCGCATGTGCTCAAGCGCCGGGCGATTGTCTTCCTGATTTCGGACCTGATGGGTGACACCTATCGGCCGGACAGCATCAAGCGGCCGCTCGGCATAGTCGCGCGCAAGCACGACCTCGTCGTCGTTTCTGTCAGCGACCCGGCGGAGAAGGACCTGCCCAGGCTGGGCTTAGTCGAGATGGAAGATGCCGAGACAGGGGAACTCGAGACCGTGGATACGTCCGACCCGGTGCTCAGAAGGCGGTTTGGCGAGCTTCAGTCGGCGCGGCAGGAGGCGTCCGAGAGGCTGTTCCGGCAACTAGGCATCGACCACATTCCGGTTTCGACTGCCGAGGACTTCACCAAGAAGCTACACCAGTTCTTCCAGAAGCGAGCGAGACGGTACAGGTGAACTCCACCCTGCTGTCATTCCGAGCGAGGCGCTCCGCGCCGAGTCGAGGAATCTCGTCGGCGAGACCCCTCGACTCCCTTCGGTCGCTCGGGGTGACAACGTTGTTGCTGTTGGCCGCAATTGCGACAGCGATGCCCGCGGCGTCTGACTCGACCGCGGCCAGGGATACAGCCGCCAGCGACACCGTTGCCCGCGATACCACTCCCACCTACCACATAGTCGCAGGCGGGCCGGTATCGGTGACCGCCAGGCTGCTGCCCAGGCCCAAGCGCGACCTGACCGTCGGTGACCGGTTCAAGCTGGAACTCACCATCCGCCACCATCGCAACACCAAGGTCGGCGAGCCATTCGCTCCAAGTCTCGACCCGTTCATGGTCATCGACCGGAAGAGTGTCACTCGCTATGCGGGAGACACGATAGTCGACGTCCATACCCTGACGATGGCGCCGTTTGCGACCGGCGAGCCGAAGATTCCGTCGTTCATCGTGCCCTACCCGCAAGATGGCGAAGTCCTGGCAGCGGCTTCGGATTCGATCCCGGTTAAGGTCGCAAGCGTGATGCCCAAAGACATGAAGGACATCAACGACCTGAAGCCGCAGATCCAGTTTCCCAACTTCCTGCCAATCTGGATAATCCTCGGGCTGCTCGCGGCCGCGGGTCTGGGCTACGCCGGCTGGCGTCTCTACCGCCGTTACCGTCGAATCAAGCTCTATGGCGCGCCGCTGCCCGACCCCTGGGATGAGGCGCTTGCGGCGCTCGACAAGGTCCCGGCCGACGACTGGCTCGCCTCGGGCTACTTCAAGCGATACTACTACACAGTGTCAGAAGTGCTGAAGCACTACCTCACTCGCCGGTTCGGCTTCCCGGCCATCGACCAGACGACCACCGAGATCCTGCGCTCGATGAAGGTGGCGAAGATGCCAGAGCGCGAGGGGTTCGGCGAGTTCTTCCAGCGGGCGGACATGGTGAAGTATGCCAAGTTCGTGCCGCCGGCGGCCGAGGCGGCCGAAGTCATCTCCACCGCGCGTGAGCTGGTCAAAGCGACCACGCCGAAGCCGGA
>CAZAKP010000015.1:14870-23651 GCA_964485845.1 uncultured bacterium
ATGAGATTTGCGCACCCCTGGTTCTTCCTCCTCCTGCTTCTTGTGCCGGCCTATGTCTGGTGGCAACTGGTGAAGCGCCGTGCCGCGGTGGTATTCAGTGACCTCGGATTCCTGCGTGCTGCAACTCCTCGCGGCCGCTACGGGCGGAGCATCGTCCACGCGCTCTACTCGCTCGCCATCATATTCATGACGGTTGCCCTGGCTCGGCCGCAACGCGGTCGCCAGTTCCAGGAGGTCGAGACGCGCGGTATCGACATCATGCTCTGCCTCGATATTTCCGGGTCAATGCAGGCCGAGGACTTCTCGCCGCAGAACCGTCTGACCGTGGCCAAGCAGCGGGCAAAGGAGTTTGTCGAGAAGCGCAAGGGTGACCGCATCGGCCTCGTTGTCTTCTCCGCCACCAGCCTTACCCAGTGCCCGCTGACGCTCGACCACCAGATCGTCGAGAACCTGATTGACCGGGTGCATTTCGGGATGCTCGAGGACGGCACCGCCATCGGGCTCGGGCTTGCGAGCGCGGAGGCGCGGCTCAAGGACTCAAAGGCCAAGGACCGCGTCATCATCCTGCTCACCGACGGCGTGAACAATACCGGCGACATCGACCCGATTACCGCGGCCCAGACCGCCGCGAGCTTCGGCATCAAGGTCTACACCATCGGCGTGGGCAGCAAGGGGCTCGTGCCGTACCCGGTGAATGACCCGATGTTTGGTCGACGCTACGTGCAGGTGCAGATTGACCTCGATACCGAGACGCTGCAGAAGATTGCAGATATGACCGGCGGCAAGTTCTTTCTGGCGACGGACGCGCAGGCGCTCGGCCAGATCTACGACGAGATCGACCGGATGGAGCCGACCACGTTCAAGGTGAAGCAGTACACCGTGTACAACGAACTGGCCGGGTTCTGGTTGCTGCTGTCGGTTATCGCCATGGCCACCGGCGCAGCACTGGCCATGACAGTGTTCAGGAGACTGCCGTGAGAGCGGGTCAGGATAGTTCAGAGATCAGAATTCAGAAACCAGAGAGCAGAATTCCGGACCCGGACATTCTGAATGCTGGTATCTGCATTCTGACTTCTGCTTTGTCCGGAGGTCTCTGTGATTAAGTGGGCGGAGCCAATCTATCTCTGGTTCCTGGTTGTGGTTCCCGTCGGCCTGGTGTTGATGATTGTGCGCGGGCTGAACCGCCGGCGCGCCCTGTCCCGCGCGATTGACCCGGAACTTGCGGAACGGCTCACTCCCACGCTTTCCCCCGCTCTCTCCACGCTCAAAGGGCTGCTCCTGCTTGGAGCGCTCGCGTTCCTGCTGCTGGCCGCGGCCCGGCCCAAGTGGGGAGAGAAGCTGCAGATGTACCAGGGCCGGGGTATCGACGTCGTAATCGCTCTTGATGGTTCACAGTCGATGCTCGCCCAGGATGTGAAGCCGTCGCGGCTGGTGCGGGCGAAGACCGAACTCGCTTCTTTCATCGACGGGCTGACCGGCAACTCCATCGGCATCGTTGGCTTCGCCGGTGACGCGTACGTGATGTGCCCACTGACTACGGATGCGGATGCGGCCAAGCTCTTCCTCGACATCATCGGCCCGGACATGATGCCCGTTCCCGGTACCGACTTCGGTAAGGCGATTGACGTTTCTCTCTCGCTCTTGAATCCCAAGGAGGCGAGCTACAAGGCGCTGGTGCTGGTGACCGACGGCGAGGACCTGGGCAAGAACACTGCCCAGGCAATCCAGCGGGCGGCGGAGCAACACGTGCGGATATTCCCGGTCGCGTTCGCAACTGCCGAGGGCTCGCCGATTCCCGACTATGACGCACAGGGCAATCTGACCGCGTACAAGAAGGACAAGAACGGCCAGGTCGTGATGTCGCGGATGAACGAGCGCGAGCTCATCGTAATGGCACAGGCTACCGGCGGCCGATTCCTGAGGGTCGAGGGATTCTCGGGCGAGCGACTGCTCAGCGATCTCGAGCAGATTCGGAAGAAGGACATCGGCGGCGGGCAGTTCACCGACTACGTTGAACGGTATCAGTTGTTCCTTTTGGTGGCGCTGGTGCTCTTCGTCGCCGGGCTGGGACTGAGTAACCGGAGAGGAGCCTGGGTTCAATTCAAAGGCCAAAGGGCAAAAGCCAAAAGCCAAAACGAGGAAGGCGGAGCGCAGCATGAAGCAGCATAGGCTCCGGTTCTTTGTCCTTTGTACTTTGTCCTTGGTCCTTGCTTCCTACGCCGCTGATGTCGGCGGCTTGATGCGGCAGGGGAACAGCCTGTACAGCCGGGGCAAGTACGACGAGGCGCTCTCCCGCTACCAGATGGCCGAGGTGCTGGAGCCGGACGCAACCGCGATTCACTTCAATCTGGGCAACGCGCTGTTCCGGCTCGGGCGCTACCAGGAAGCGGCGCACGAGCTTGAGTTGGTGATGATCGATAAGAAACCTGAGCGTCGAGCAAATGCGCTGTATAATACCGGCAACGTGGCATTCAAAGCAGGCCAGCTCGACCCGGCAATCAAGGCATACGCCGGAGCCCTCGCTATCAACCCGAACGATAAGCAGGCGAAGCAGAACCTCGAGTTCTGTCTGAAGAAGAAGCAGGAACAACAGAACAAGCCGGATAGCTCGCAGCAGCAGAATCAGCAACAACAGCAGAACCAGCAGCAACAACAACAGCAACAGCAGCAGCAGCAACAACAACCGAAGCCGCAACAGGGCATGGACAAGAACCAGGCCGAGCGCATCGTCCAGGCGGTTGAGGACAAGGAGAAAGAGCAGCAGAAGAAGCAGCGCCAGGCTGGCGGAAAGCGACAGGTGGAGCAGGATTGGTGATGCGCGGGGCATCTGTCCGATACGTCCTATCGGTCCTATCCGTCCTATTCCTTTGCGCTGCTGCAGCGGAGCTTACCTTCTCCGCCGATGCCGACCGGACTACGGTCGGGCTGGGCGAGCAGTTCCAACTCACGGTCACGGTTGAGGGCACCAACATCGGCGGAGCGCCCCGGCCGCAGGTACCGACCATGACCGACTTCGACCAGCTCGGCAGCACGTCGTCTCAGTCCACGAATATCTCCTTCGTAAACGGCCGGATGACCCAGCAGAACAACATCAGCTTCATCTACTTCCTGTCGCCGAAGCGGGTTGGCAGCCTGACTGTCCCGCCGTTCAAGCTCAACTTCAAGGGTACGACCTACGAGACTCAGCCGATTACGATAACCGCCACCAAAGAGAGCCAGGCTCCGCCCCCGGCCCGGCAGCAGCCGCAATCTCCGTTCGGGTTTCCGGGACTTCCCGGCCGTTCGCAGCCGCGAAGCTCGGGGCGCGCGAACGTCCTGCTCACGGCCACGGCCGACAGAACGTCAGTCTACCAGGGCGAGCAGGTAACCGCCACCTTCGTCTTGTACACCCAGGCCCAGATCGGCGACCTTGGCATCAAAGACATGCCGGGGTTCACGGGTACGTGGACCGAGCAGCTTTTCGACGCCAAGCAGCTCAACTGGCGCAACACGACTTACAACGGCCAGCGCTACAGCGCCGCGACGCTCAAGCAGGTCGCGCTCTTTCCCACCCAGTCCGGCCAGGTGAAGGTCGACAAGATGACGGTTTCCGGCCAGGTCGTTATCGACGACGGCTGGTTCGGCTCGGCCCAGCCCTTTGAGGTGTCCTCGGACCCGATTACGATAAACGTGAAGCCGCTCCCCGAGGCCGGAAAGCCGGCCGACTTCACCGGCGGCGTCGGTGACTTCAAGGTCACGGCGGCAATGAGCGGGGACAGCTCAATCGGCGGCGAGCCGCTGACCCTCACCGTCAAGGTTGCCGGTACCGGCAACATCGGGCTCGTGGGCGAGCCGCAGCTCGTGCCGATATCAGGCGTCAAGGTGCTGAGCCCGGAGACGAAGCAGACCACGCGTACTTCCGACGGCCGGGTCGGGGGCGAGCGAACGTTCAACTACCCGCTGATACCGACTGCCGACGGCAAGTTCGTGATTCCCGAGATTGAGATGGGATTCTTCAATCCGAGGACCGGCAGCTACTACACGCAGACGACGCCGCGCTTCGAGTTCGTGGCAACCGGGGCGACCGGCAGGACGCCTCTCGCCGAGGCTGGCACCGGTGTCAAGACGCTCGGAACCGATATCGTCCATATCAAGCCCGGCTTCGGTCTTGTCGCGCCATTCGCCAATCGCCATTCGCCGGTCGGCAAGCTGGTATGGTTCTTCTACCCGGCCGGCATCGTCGTGCTCGGCGTCGGCTTGCTGATGGGGCGGCATCGCCGCCGCCTCGAACAGGACCGTGGCTACGCGCGGCGTTCGCGCTCCAGCCGGCTGGTAAAGAAGGGCCTGGCCGAGGCGACCCACCTGCTCGCGCAGGGAAATGAACGGGAATTCTACGCCGCGCTTAATCGGGCGGTGGTGCGCTACGTCGGCGACCGGTTCAACCTCGAAACATCCGGCATGACCGGGGACCAGATTCAGTCCGAACTGTCCCGCCTGAGCGTCGCCCCGGACACAATCTCGAACCTGCTCGACCTGATTGCCTCGTGTGACGCGGCCCGGTTCTCGCCGGGCATGGCCCGCTGCACGCCCCGGGAGACGCTCGAAAAAGCGCGGATGGTGCTGGAGAAGCTGTGAGGCGGAGAGTGGCCCAGTGGTCTAGTGGTCCAGTGGTCAAGGGCTTGGCCATCTTCACGTTTGCATCCTGCATCCTGCAATTTGCAGTGGCATCGGCCTCGCCCGCGGACCTGTTCAACCGCGGGAATGCGGCCTATGAGGCGGGCAACTACCAGCAGGCGGTTGTGCTGTACGACAGCGCGATTTCCGGCGCGACCAGCGCCGAGCTGTTCTTCAATCGAGGGAACGCCTACTTCAAGCTCGGCGAAGTAGGCCGCGCAATCGCCGACTACAACCGCGCGTTCGTGCTCAAGCCACACGACAAGGACATCAGCTATAACCTTGCCTATGCGCGGCAGTACCGTCCCGACAAGTCCCTCACCATCGATAACCCGCTGGTGCGGATGTTCACGGCCTTCTTGCGCATCCTCGACGTGGCGACGGCGAGACTGCTCGCCGGCCTCTTTTTCTTCCTGGCGCTTGGCTCATTGGCCCTGCTGCTCATTCGTGGCGAGCGCTTGTTCGGCTGGACTGCCATCGTGCTCGGTGTCCTGTTTCTGTGCTGCTTCATCTCCGCGGCAAGCTGGGGCGAGGTCACGAGCGCGGCGCGGGCGGTGGTAGTGCAACCGGAGCTTACCCTGCGCAGCGGTCCCGGCCCGGACTACAAGGAGATTGCCGTAGTCCACGACGGCTTGGAAGTGCTGGTGCGCGAGGAGCGGCCCGGGTATGTGCTCATTCAGATTCCGGGCGGCGACGGTGGCTGGGTCGAATCGAGCTCAGTCGAACGAATCTTCACCCGCTAGCGCGGGCCTCCACCGACAATCGTCAGGAGGCGGGCTGCCTCGACTTAAGGGACGAGTGCACCTTCTTCAGGAGTTCGGGGATGGCGAGTTGCTGCGGGCACTTGGTCACGCACTGGCCGCATTCCTTGCAGGCCGAAGCACGGTTCGCGGCATCCATCCATGTCCGGTATTCGAGCCGGGCCTGGTCGGAGCCGGGGAACATGCACCAATCGTTGTAGAGCGCGAAGTTGCGCGGGATGGCAACGCCCGACGGGCAGGGCATGCAGTAGGCGCAGCCGGTGCAGGGAATGCCGCGCCGCTTCCGGTAGGCGCGCTGTACCTGTGTGACTAATGCGAGTTCGTCCTTTGACAGCAGGCCGATGCCGCTCCGGCTCGCGTAGCGGATGTTATCCTTCACCTGCTCCATCGTGCTCATGCCGGAGAGCACCATCGAAACTTCGGGTTGATGCCAGAGCCAGCGCAGTGCCCACTCGGCCGGCGAGCGTTTGATAGGTGAAGAGTCCCAGAGAGCTCTGATGCTCGGCGCGACGCGGCCGGCCAGGTCGCCGCCGCGCAGCGGCTCCATGATGATGACGCCGAGGTCTTTCTTGGCCGCGTAGCGCAGGCCCGCAGTCCCGGCCTGGTGATGGGTGTCAACGAGGTTGTACTGGATCTGGCAGGTGGTCCAATTGTAGGCGTCGACGATCGGCTTGAAAGCGGCCGGGCCGTCGTGGAACGAGAAACCGGTGTGGCGAACGCGTCCCTCTTGTACGGCCGAGTCGAGGAAGTCGAGTACGCCCAGTTGGCGAACGCGCTCGAACGACTTCGCGTTGAGCGCGTGCAGGAAGTAGAAGTCAAGGTAGTCGGTGCGGAGCCGGCGCAGTTGGGTCGAGAGCAGCCGTTTGAAGTCCTCGGGCTTCTTTGCCATCCAGACCGGAGACTTGGTCGTGACCATCACCTTGTCGCGCGGGAGGCCGGC
Source organism: uncultured bacterium (assembly GCA_964485845.1). Lineage (GTDB taxonomy): Bacteria > Hydrothermota > Tepidihabitantia > Tepidihabitantales > Tepidihabitantaceae > UBA2258. Next base: position 21,225 of record CAZAKP010000015.1, read on the forward strand.
GAGCGCCCTGCCGAGAACGGGCTCGCTCCAGCCCATATGATAGCCCCAAGCCGAGTCGAAGTAGTTCACGCCATGCTCGAAGGCGTAGTGCATCATCCGCACCGCCTCGGGGATGTCGACGGCGCAACGGCGCTTGGAGTTCTTCCGGCCCGCGACGAGCGGCAGGCGCATGCAGCCGAAACCAAGGGCCGGGACCTTGATGCCGCTTGAGCCGAGAGTGCGGTGTTTCATGGGCGCGTATTCTACCTGCTTCGGGCGTTTCCTGCAACCTCCTCTTCGATCGTCGAAGCGGGCCGAGTGTGGCACCTACGTCCTGAAGTACCGGACGAGGTGAAGAAGGGGATCCAGTCAGTTCCGAGCTTGTAGACGCATACGGCTACAAGCCGCCGGCGCGGCTTTCTGGCTTGTCTTCCTGCAAATCAATTCCTTAGGCGCGGAGCAGCCAATTCAGACCCCCACCTCCCAGGTAGTCCCCAGAACCGTTCCCGGAACGGTTCACGAGGTTGCTCGCATGGTCGCTCGCAGGATTACCTGCCAATCTGCAAGGGTGGTTGTTTCCTCCTGAGTCCTGTCCGCAACTCTGACCGCCGCTCTCGGTAGAATCCGGCGAGGGATTGTGACCGCAGTTTTCCCGGTTGCTCTGGCCGGTATTCTCCGCAGTACTGTCCTCGCGGTCCCCACCGTTGCTCTGACTGCGGTTCCCGGAAGTGCGCGGACGGCCATTCTCAGGGTCATCTCTGGGTGAGTTCTGACCGCAGCTCCGCCCGTCGATTCCCAAGCTAACAGCCCGCATTCGTCCTCCGTTTTTCGGCGAGTGAGCGCGGGAAAAATGCAGAAATTGAATCATGTGCAAATCAAGTATTGACACCAGATAGGGGGGTACCTACAATAAACGCGTGTTACAGGCCGGAGCCCGTCCGGCCATGCTTTGCAGGGCGGTTTTATGGGGCCCTCGCAAAGGCATTGTCCAAAAAACCTGAAACGCGCCCGCGGGGCGCAGATTGGATGGGTGTGACCAATCATATGCACCGCGGCTCTACATCTGAGGGATGAGCCGTGGCTACGAATAGATCCTCTGACATCGGCTTGGCCGATGCACTTGCTCGTCAAGGCGAGTCGACGGTCACTATCTGGCGGCCGCGGCGAATCGGTCCGCGTTTCCGCTGGCTGGACCACGATACAATCAAGATAGTAGACGGTGGGTTGGCTGGCCGTGAATTCGGCCTTACAACCGACATTCAGCGTACAACCGCAGAACTCGTCCTGACCGAAGGGAAGGAACGAGTCGGCGAGGTCTCAATCGAGCGCAACCCGCCCGGTAAGGGCGTCATCCTGTGGGACATCGGGGTGCGCGAGCAACTGCGCGGCAACGGACTCGCGGCCATCATGACGTGGTGTGCATTCCGCGAGATGGTGCTGGCGCAGGAGGCTTCGACGTTCCGGATGCGGATGGTGCGCTCGCCGAAAGCCGGCGAGCAGGGCATCGAGGTGCAGAATGTCGGTATCGGCGTCGTTGCTGCCCGGCTCGGGTTTGAGCCGGAGCTTGACCTGCAGCAGGCGCTCGACCCCCGCAACGTGACCGGCGTGGACATCATCGAGAAGCATCTCGATGCGCCGCCCGGTTTGCGGATAATGCTGCGGTCGGAGCCGCAGGTCCTGATTGCCTTCGCGCTGAACCAGGATACCCTGAAGCCGCTGAGCGAAGATGACATGTATGTCGAGCTCAGAAAGGACCGGGACCTGATGCGCGACTGGGCGCTTTCGGGACGGATGGTCATCTGCAACGGCAACTACTGTCTGCGTCGTGCCAAAGCCGAGCGGTTCGCCGACATTCTCGCGACCGACGCGGAAGAGGCCCGGTTGTTCCGGGCCCGAGTTCGCGGCTTCTAGCCGAGCCGGCCAAACGTTGAGGTCGTTGCCGGTCGGCCGGTTGTCGGAATTGTTGTAATAGTCTGAGGCCATGAGCCTCAAGTCAGCCCGGTCGCTCGCGCGGCCGGGCTGATTTGGCGTAATGGCATAGGAGGAAACGTGAGACTGCTCATCCGCTGGCTGATTGCGGCGCTCGCCCTGTTCCTTGCGGCCTGGATAGTGCCGGGAATCCAGGTTGCGCCCAACGCCTGGTGGGTCTACGCGGTGATGGCCGTGATTCTGGGCCTGGTCAACGCGCTCATCCGGCCACTGCTCAAACTGCTGTCCTGCGGCCTGATAATCGTGACGCTCGGCCTTTTTACGTTCGTCATCAATGCCCTCACCCTGTGGCTCGCGTCGTCCATCGCGGTCCACTGGTTCCACGTCGATTTCTACGTACGCGGGTTCTGGGCCGCGTTTCTCGGGGCGCTCATCGTCAGTGTCGCCACCCTGATCATGCACGCGTTGTTCAGGGACGAAGAGAAGCCTGGTTGATAGTCGCCTGAGTTCGGCTATTCT
>CAZAKP010000015.1:23751-31398 GCA_964485845.1 uncultured bacterium
GGCATCTGCCTGAGCGGCGTGACTCGCGACGCTGAGGCGGGAACTGCTATCGCCACGCCGGTTGTGGATGAGAACGGGCAGAACAGCATCATCGCCGCGCCGCGGGCCAACATGCGCGTGACGCCGGACGACGTGCTCGCTGCAGAGGAGCAGATTGGCTTCGCTGACATCCTGATGCTTCAGTTCGAGATTCCGCCAGCCGCGTCACGACGTGCCGCTGAGATTGCCCGCAAGCACGGGACCCTGGTCCTGCTTGATCCGGCACCGGTTTCGCACGGATTGCCGGGCGAAGTCAGAAGTCAGAATGCAGAGGCTAGAAGTCAGAACTCGGGCGCGGACACACTGGCGCACCCGACCGCAAGGCCACTGGACCACTTTCACATCGACTACCTTGTACCTAATGAGGTCGAGGCGCACATGCTGACCGGCAGGATGATTCCCGAGGAAGCGGCGGCGGTGCTTCTTCCAGAAACGCGACGGGGCGTGGTTATTTCACTCGGTGAAGAAGGCGCGCTGGCCGTTGACCGCGACGCGCTTCGCCGGTTCCCTGCACACAAGGTGAGTGTCGTGGACACGACCGGCGCCGGGGATGCGTTCCGAGCCGGACTGGCCGTACGAATCGTCGAGGGCGCAAACCTCGATGACTCGGTTCGGTTTGCCAACGCCTGTGGCGCTCTCGCCTGCACCATCATGGGCGCAGAGCCGTCCATGCCGAGGCGCGAAGCGGTACAGGGGATCGTGGATACAGGGAAAGCGCGATGATGCAGGTTATTGCCCTGGCTGTGGCGGCCGTTGCTTTGGCAGCCACGCTACATCAGGTTCGTAGATGAATCAGACCACTGCGTCGCGCACTATGGATACGGCAATGACGCCGCAACTGCCGCCTATGTCCGAGCAGAATCACGGCCGTGCCGCTGCGCGGCCACGTGAAGACATGGATGGCGCAGGGGCGGTTTGGGGAGGGCAGCGACTGGTTCCAGCAGGGGCGATACCTCGCCTGCGTGGCCGGGGGTTATCAGGCTGTGTTTGAAGTGCCGATGCAGTAGCAGAGGAGAACACATGGGACTATTCCTGGATAGCGCGAGGATTGAGGAAGTACAGCAGGCGGCGGAGCTCAGATTTCTATCGGGCGTGACCACGAACCCGACCATCATGGCGAAGGTGATTGGTCGTCCGCGGGACATCATCAAGCAGATATGCGCGATCTCGCCCGGCCACGTTTTCTATCAGCTCACCGGCAAGACTCCGGCAGAAAGGGAGCGGGAGGCGTGCGAGTTCGCCGACCTCTCACCCGGCAAGGTCGTACTGAAGATACCGGCAACGACCGAGAACATGGCGCTGATGGCGAAGCTATCTCGGGACATCCCGTGCGCCGCGACGGCCGTGTACAGCGGGGCTCAGGCTCTGGTCGCACGTGAGGCGGGTGCACACTATGTGATTCCTTACGTAAACCGGGCGACGCGGCTGCTCGGCGACGGCTGCAAGCTCGTGGCCGAAATAGCGGCGGTGTTCAAGGCCCACGGCAAGCACGTTGAGATTCTTGCCGCGAGCATCAAGTCGGCCGACGAGGCGACTCAGGCGGTTCTCGCCGGCGCAAATCACCTGACGCTGCCGCTGGACATCCTGCTCGGCCTGGGCAACCATCCGCTTTCGGACGCCGCGATTGAGGAGTTTTCGCGGGCTGTTGCCCAGACGAACTCAGAAGTCAGAAGGTAGAAGGCAGAAGTTAGAAGTCCGAACCCGAATCGGGTCAGCCTGGTGTCTTGGTGTCTTTGTGGTTGCCGGTCTGGTCCTCGGCCGCGCCCTCGCCGGCAGGAGTGCGGTGGAGTGCGGCAAGTCGCGGATGCTTGTAGGGGGACTGCTCTGAGAGCTTCCGCGTGGCCTTGAAGAAAATGACCCAGAAGAGAACTGCCATCGTCAGCAGGCTCAGCACCATCAGCGGCGCCCTGTCCAGAGCGAAGACGATGAAGTCGTACAGCCCATGGGCAATGACCGCCAGTACGAAGCCAAGCGCGGAAAGCCAGTTTCCGGCCCGGTCGCTGCGGGCGAACTTGGCCTCGCCCAGGAAGTAGCCCATCAGCACGCCGTCAAAGGCGTGGCTGGGCATCGCCAGCAGCGCGCGCATTACCCCGGTTCCGGCGCCGTTTGAGAAGATGTAGATGATGTTCTCCAGCGTCGCGAAGCCGAGCGCGGCCATCACCGAGTACATAATCCCGTCATAGGGCTCGTCGAATTCGGGCCGGTGATAGGCGTAGAACCGGACGACGAGGAACTTCGCGCCCTCCTCGACCAGCCCGACTATGACCATCGCGCCGAGGAAGGCCTGAAGCAGGCCGGGTGTGCTCGAATTCCAGCCGGTCAGTTTCTGGAGCGAGAGCGACGTCATGGCGGCGGGTATGAGCGCAACCGCGCCGAGGACGAAGGTCATGAGCATCACGCCGATCGGTTCCTTTCGGTATTTGTCGCGGAGGTAAAAGAACAGGAACAGCGCGACGGCCGGGGCGATTGCGAGGGCGAGGAGACCGATAATCATCGGACGAAGTCAGAATGCAGAATCACGGCCGGGCAAACGGAAATCGAAAATGATTAGACGATGGGCTCGAACAGGTATTCGGGCCGGTCGGACGGCGGCCGGGCGCGCAGGTACGTAACCCGGAACGATATCGGCCCGGCGTGGGCCAGTTCCAGACGCAGGCGCCCGTTGCGAAGCTGATATTCACCTTCGTCCAGCAGGTAGGGTCTGGTTCGCGGTGGCGCGGACTCTGCCGATGGGTGAACGCGGCCGGGCCGGACAAAAGCTGCGTAGAGGAGCGAGAGTCGGACCACACCGGCGTCGCGCACGACCACCGGCCAGCGGTTCTCCAGAAAGAGCGGAGCGCTGTCGAAGCTGAGCGCCAGGCAGTCGCCGCTGCGGGCAAGCAGCGCCCGGCCGAGTTGGGGGCGGGAACGGGAGTAGCCCTGAACCGTGGCGGCGCCATGGAGAGGAGTCAGTTCGTCCAGACGGACCGAGCCCGGTCTTGCGCGCCCCGCGGCGCGCGGAGCCGGGAAAAGGCGATGGATTTCGGCGGCTATCTCGTCTACGTCCAGGTGACGGGTAATCGCGTTGGCCAGGGCCGACCGGCTGCGCGGCACCACGATATCGATTCGGGCTTGCTTGACCAGGCGCGACAATTCGGTGTGAGTGAAGTTGGCGAGAAGGTTGCGGGCCGGTTCGAGTCTGATGCCCTTCATGGAACTCTAGTATACGAGGTCGCAGACCGTGGTCAAGCCACGTTTGTTGCGGATTTGCGTCGGTCTTTCTGCAACCCGAACGGCGCATCTTGCCGGAGCGTGCAAAAGCCGGCGCCCCGGCTGCTGAGCCGGGGCGCTACCAAAGGAGGGCGATGGTTCCTCGCATATGCCGCGTAAAACTGTGAAGCTGCGCCGGTCGGGATCCATCAGTCGGCCGGGTGACCAGCTATCGGGAGCAGCACATCGGCCACGGGCACCGTACGCTGCCAAATCAGGATAAGACCCCTATCGGGTCTTGTCAAGCGAACGTAGACTGGCTTGTTAGCTCTGGAAAATCAAATACTTACACTGACAGATGGGTGTGAGTGGCCGCTGAGCCAGCGGACCCACAATTCGTAGCTTGTTGAAAACTCTGGGGTTAGACGCGGATACCCCCTCCCTCGCGCTGCCATTGTGCCCCTCGGGTGGCGATGATCTGCGTGATATCGTCTAACGTTTTGATTAATAGTAAGTTAGAGTGAACCTATGTTCCTGTGACCGGAGCCGGCGCCAATGCATGGGGAGTCGTTCCTGAGGTGAAAATCATCATTTGCTCGGTCCATGAAGCGAGGGTCCTTAAACAGGTTGCTATCGAGCGGAGTTACTCGGTCGAAGTCGAGGCCGTTTCCGAACAGGCAGTTCCTTCGCACCACGAGCTTTCCCTCGGGCTGGTCGGTGACGATGCCCCGAGGGTTGAATGCCACAATGCAGTCCGTTATCACCGTGTTCGAGTCGTCCCGGGCGGCATGGATACCGACTTCACCGTTCTCGACCACGGTGCAATTGGTAATGTGCGCGTAGGCATAGCCGGCAAAGGAACTCAGGTATATGCCCCGGTCGCCGTTGTTTACTATGACGCAGTGGTCGACGGACTGCAGTCCGTCCCGTACCCATATCCCGTGGGAGTCGGCGTTCCTGAGCGTAAGGCCGGATACGCGGTTACTGTCGGTACGAAGCTCAATTGCCGAGTACCGGTCGGTGGCGTCGACCACGGTTGTCGCCGGGTCGGCGCCGAGCAGCGTGATGCGCCGCAGTCCGGCAATCTTCACCGTCTCGCGGTACTCCCCGGGCATGACGAATATCGTGTCGCCATCCCGCGCCAAGTCGAGCGCAGCCGATATGGTCTGGAATCTGGTGCTGCTGTCTGCGGCGACCACCAGCCGGCCCACCGGGACTATCCGAACCGGCCGCACTTCGCGGTTACCCGCGCAGCCGGCAAGCACGAGCGCGAAGAGACCGGTGGCGCGCAGGCAGCATTTTGTCATGCCGGGATGATTATGGGGCAATGGTCGCGGCTGTCAACGTAGAAACCCGGCAGCGCCATGGGGGAGGGACGCTGCCAGGTCTGGGTCCTCGTCGCAGATAACAAGGATGCGATTCCGCAGCCGGCGGTCAGGGGTTAACTGCCGGTGCAATTCCATCTACCGCGAAGGTCCGCCGTCTATTCCCCTATTGCCAAACCGTATGAAATTGCTACAATTAGAGCGTGAAGGCGGCTCAATACTGCGTCGTTGCCTTCCCGAAGCTGGACAGCGAGGCGCAGATTCAGGAGCTGAGAGAGCAGTTTCCGACCTGGTACTATCGGGTCAGGCCCTACGTGCCCGTAGTACTGCCGTTCACGCCCGCCACTCTCGACGAAATCCAGAATGTCTCCGAGCACGTCGGCCGCATCCGGCGGAACCTCCATTCACTTGCCATCTCTTTCTCCCGCTGCGTTGAGCGCGGCGAGGCCGTTTTCTTCCAGATTGAACAGGGCCGCGACGAGCTCATTCAGTTGCACGCCGCCATGACCGGCGCCGAACCCCAGCAGTCGCTGCTTAACGACGTGCCCGTCTACGAACCACAGATCTGGCTCGGACGCGTTACCGACGCCCGCCAGCGCGCCTACGCCCTGGTCGAGGCCAACCGCATCGGCCGTTCGCTGGGTATAATCGATTCGGTCACACTGCTCAGAATTGAGCCCGACGAAGAGCACCGGCTCGTCGCCACGTTTCCTTTCGGTATCGGTCGGGTCGATTACTACGACCGATTCACGGTCTGACATCCAGCCCGCGCCGGACGGTGCGCAGGAGGTCTATCTCGCCGAGTTGGCGCGGCCCGTGTTCTGGAGGTCGTGGTGGAACTTGGGCCAGGCCGAACTCGCGAGCGGGCTCGTGCCTTTAAGGGCGTACAGATAGCCGTCTTTGCTGGTGACGTAGACTCTTCCATTCGGCCCGATCGTCGGCGACGACTGGATGGCGCCGTCGGCCTCGAACTGCCACCGGGCTGAACCGGCCGCGTTCAGTGCATACACGCTGCCGTCAGCCGACCCGAAGTAGATTGTCCCATCCGCGGCGACTGCCGGTGAACCCTCGATTCCCCCGCCGGTAGCGTAGTGCCACTTGGACGACCCGTCCGGGTTCAGTGAGTACAGGTTGCCGTCACTTGACCCGAAATAGATGGTCCCGTCGGGCGCAATTGCGGCTCCGCCCAGGACAACGCTGTCGGTCGGGAACTTCCACTTGAGCGTTCCGTTGGGGTTCAGTGAGTACAGGTTGCCGTCATCCGAGCCGCAATAGACCGTGCCGTCAGCAGCAATGGCAGGGGACGAATGGATGGCACCGTCGGTCTTGTATTGCCACCTGACCGCGCCATTGGTGCTCTCGGCACAGACGTAGCCGTCATCCGTGCCGACGTAGGCGGTTCCGTCGGCGCCGACTGCCGGCGATGAGCGTCCGGCCCGGTTGGCCAGGGATCGCCAGTCGAGCGAGCCAAACCGGGTGAGCGCGTACAACCAATGGTCCTGCGAAGCGATGTAGACGGAGCCGTCCTGGCCGATGGCCGGCGATGACTGGATTGAACCGTTCGTCGCGTAGCTCCACTGGTACGTGCTGTCGGAATTGACGGCATAGAGCAGGTTGTCGTACGAGCCGACATAGATTGTCCCGTCGGCGGCAATCGCCGGCGATGACCGGATCAAGTCGCCGGTCGCATACCGCCACCGAAGCGTGCTGCCAGTGTCGACGGAACAGAGAGCGCCGTCCGGCGAGCCGACATAGATGTTGCCGTCCGGGCCGATGGCCGGCGACGAATAGAACGAACGCCCCTCCATCACGGTGAGCTTCACTCGCCACAGCCGCATCGTGTCCGGCATCCGGATCCTGATGCTGTGCGGGACCGACCACGGCGACATCGCGTTACCCGAGTCCTTAGCCTGCGCCGTTACCGCGTAGGTGTCGGGGAGGGACCACTTGTGGTCCATCGACACCGATTCGCCCGGGGTAACGAACGCGCTCCAGTCCGATGTGTCGCCGTCGCCCCACGCGAACCGGATAGCAACGTTCATGCTCTCGGGGTGGAAAGCGACGGTGGAAAAGCTGTACGTCGTGTCCTGGCCGCCTTTTGCCGGCCCGTCCGGCTCGGCGGGCGCATCCGGGGTCGGGCGCGCCACGACCACCCGCACCGTCAGCGCGGCCGACCAGTCGGAGTTCTTGAGCTCCTTGTCCCTTGCCTGCGCCCGGACTTCGTACGTACCCGTGTCCGGCCAGGCGTGAGTGATTGCCACCGTGTCCCCGCTCGCGACCAGGCCCGACCAGCTCGTCGCGGTGGAATCGCCCCAGTCGAAACTGACGGCCACGCTGTCGCCGTCCGGGTCGGTCACGACGGTCGTGAACGTGTACGTCGAATCAGTGAAACAGGAATCGGGTCCCGCCGGCACGGTCGGGATGCCGGCCGCGTGGTTCCCACCGCAGGAAACCGCCGCAACCAGCGCCAGGGCAACGGACAGAACGGCAAACAGCCTGAAATAGCTTCGGCTCAATGTTACCTCCCGCGACGACCGGGCGTCGTCAGTCAATGCCATTGATTGTAGTCTATGATTGGAGCGCGGCCATGTCAATGCGGCAGTTGCCGCCCGAATCCGATAATGAACCACAGCAACTCTGAGGGTACAGACCCAATCCCGGCTCCACCTGCTCCGTGCTCTCGGTGGGCTCTGTGGTTGGTTTGATGTCGGCTCCGGGCGTCAGTCGACGCGAATGGTGATGGCCTTGGGCAGGACGGTGAGGTGGAAACGCCGGAAGGGCTGCGGCGAGAGCACGTCGCCGTCGAGCTCGACCTGGACCGGCTCGAGGAACTCCAGGTCAAGCTCAGGCCCTTGGAGCATCTTGACTTCCTCCAACGTGACGTGGGTTCCGGCAACGAAGCGCGGCAGCTTCTTCAGCGTCGACCACCAGCCCATTTCCCAGCCGATGCAGACGTCGATGAGACCGTCGTCGGGCCTCGCATCCGGCGCCACCTTCAGCCCGCCGCCATAGTACTGGCCGTTGGCGGCGGCAACCATCAGGACGCGCCGGTCGGCCTCGAACTCCCCGGCCCGTATCCGAACCAGCGGGCACT
>CAZAKP010000016.1:0-28407 GCA_964485845.1 uncultured bacterium
CTGTGTCACATGATGCGGAACCATCGGCACTACAACCCGAGCCCAGCGTGCCATGACCGCAGTCTACCCTCACGCGGGTTAGCAGTCAAGAATCTTTTATTGTGTCCCCGAAACTACCCTGGTCTGTGTGAGTTCGGCTGCTCTCTACTCCCGACTCACGACTCTCGCGCGCTAGCGCGCGACAACCGCCTTCCTCACCGACCGGAGCCCCGGCGTGTCGTCAGTGCGATATCACCAGACGAGCCGAATGGTCGGTTGACTCCGCTTCAAGCCGCAGGAAATAGACGCCGTTGGCGAGGCGGCGCGCGTCCAGCGGCAGCGTCTGTCTGCCCGCGCTCATCCGGCCCGAGAACAGGCAGGCACGTCGGCGCCCAGCCGCGTCGAACGCGGTCACTCGAGCCGGTCCGGCTTGGGCCAGACTGAAGGTCAATGAAGCGCGCCCGGACGCCGGATTCGGCCGCACGCGGAACGCAGCCGATGACGCGGCGTCGTGTCGCGAGTCGATACCGACGACAGCGGGGAAAACGGCAGCACGGATGCGATAGCCCCGGTAGGGGTCGGGTTCGTAGGATTTCACTACCGCCGCAACCTGCCCGGTTGCGTTCGCAGCCAACGCAGCATCGGCAGCACTGACCCGGCCGCTGTCCGCGGTCAACAGCACGAAGGGCGACATGTCGAGAACGCGTCCTTCCGGCGTCATGCGCAGTCCTCCCAGTTGGTTGCTAGTGTGGCCTGCGCTGTCGCGCATGTCACATAGCAGCATGAAATCGGTCCCGTCGTATACGACCTCAGCGTAGCCCGAGTAGGAGTGAGGCACAGGACCGAGCACCGAGCCGTCCGGCGACACGCGGTAGCTGTAGCCCCACCGGCTATCAACCGCCAGGTAGGTCCCGCTGCCAAAGGCGAGATTCGGTCGCCACGCTCCATCTTCCGATGTGGCGATGCTCACGTCTGCTGTGTCCAGGAGAAGGCCGGCGGGGGTGACGCGCACACAGCGGAACTCGTCGGGGCTCGGCTGCGCGTCGTGCCTCGCAACCAGGAAGTTGGTGCCGTCAAAAGCGACGCGCGGGTAGCCCGCCTGAGTGAAGCTGTCCGCCTGCAGCAGCAGCGGTACGCTGTCGAGCACGTCGCCGGCGGGTGTCATGCGGACACCGTGGATGTACTGCGCCGATGTCGGCCAGACGACGAGGAAGAGCGAGTCACCAAAGGCGACGTCCGGAAACGAACGCGGTCTGCCGGGTTCGGTGAACATGAGCGGCACGCTGTCCAACAGAGCGCCCGTCGCGGATATGCGAGCCCCATAGATTTCACGGTTCTCGTACCACGCTACTAGGTAGCATTCACCGCTGGACGCCACGGCCGGGCGCAGCGCAAGGGTGCCGCCAACTCGGAGCGGCTGCGAATCGAGCTCGGAGCCGCTGGCTGAGAGCCGCCGGGCGAGCACGGTCCGAATGAAGCCAGCTGTGTCGTAGCGCGTGTCCACCCAGACCGCGAAGAAGTCGGTGCCGTCCGAAGCCATGTCGGCATATTCTTGGCGATTGGGGCCATAGGACACCATCACCGGGGCCGTGTCCAGCAACTGCCCCTCCCGGTCGAGGCGGCGGGTCCAGGCGACACAACCGGCCAGTCCAGAAGTGTCCTGAAACGGCTGGGTCCAGGTCGCCATGTAGCTGTCTCCGACCGCGGCAACTGAAAGGCAGTTCGGCCCATTGTCCTGGACATGCCCGTTGCCAGGCCAGGACAGAGCGATCCGCGCGCCGATGGTGTGCAAAGCCGTGTCCACCCGCGCCGCCACGGGAGTCAGGCTGTCGAAGCCCCAGAGAGAGTCGCCGAAATAGACGACGAGCGTTGTGTCACCGGTTGAGCAGATATCGTTCTCCCATTGCGAGTTGGTGTCGATCACCACTCCGGAAGCATCCAGCACCTGCCCACCGTCCGTGACTCGTGCCAGCTTGGTCTTGTTGTGGAATTCGTACCACGACACGACGTAGTTGCGGCTGTCGTGTGTGACGGAGGGGAAGTCGACGGGTATGCCGACGCTTATCGGGAAACCCACCGAGTCAGGCACGGTGCCGTCCGGAAGGATCCAGCTTCCCCACAATCCCAGGGTGTCGAAGTGGTTCCAGACGGCAAGATAGCGGCCGTTGTGGAAACAGAGGTCGATGTCGTACTGCTCGATGGGGGAGCGGGGCGCGACCTTCCGCGGCGGGCTGTCGAGTATGACCCCATCGGGTGAGATGCGCGAGAAGAACGCCGAGAACGAATCCGCCTCATTCCGCGCGATCCACATGGCGAGGAAGTTCTCGCCGTCGAATGCCACTGGGGCGTCGCAGTTCTGCATGACGTTGATCGACTCCTGCAATACGCGCCGCCAGACGACATGCCCGAACGAGTCGATGAGCGCGCACTGGGCGCTGTTCGTTCCCAGTTCCGTCCATGCCACGAGAAACCACCCGGAGCCCCAGGCCGCGCCTGGGCGCATCCAGACGGTGCCCGTGGAGGACGGGTCCTGGATTTCTATCGGCACCGTGTCCAGCAGAGCGCCCGTACGGTCTACTCTGGCTCCTACGAGGTCGTTGGATACCCATGTCACCAAACCCAAGTCCGGGCCGAATGCGACGCTAGTGCGACCGACCGAACTCAGCGACGGGCCGCGGACGATAGTGCTATCGAGCATGAACGACGGGAATGGCTGGCTCAGTGCGGTCGAGCCTGGGACGAGCAGACAGAGGAAGCAAACCGGCAGGAACAACTTCTTCAAGGTACCTCCCGTAAGTGTTCCATGTTAGGACTGCGCAGCGCGTCTGTCAACCGTCTTTGCCGTCAACTCGGTCAATCCCTCAATCTGCCATCGACCTTGGGAGCGGCAGTGACAGCAGAAGGGGCGTCGGATGACGCCCCTTCGCTAGTTCGGACGGTCGGCTATTCGGTCAGCAGGGTCTTGATGACCGCCTCTCGGCCGGGTGTCTTTACTTTCAGGAAGTAGAGGCCGGCGCCGAGCTGCCTTGGCCGCCAGTTGATTGCCCCCGGCCCGGCTTTGACTTCCACCGCGAGGCGGTCGGCCAGGCGTCCGGCCGCGTCGTAGGCCTCGATTTCCAGCCGGCCGGCAGCCGACGCGGAGAAGCTGATGCGGGTCGCGCGGCTGAACGGGTTCGGCGCGGCTGCGATGCGCACAGCCGGCGCCGGGTCCAGGTGACGTTCGGCCACGCCGAGGTTCGCGGCGTACCACGCCTGGGCCGATTCGGCGTTTACCGTGAACGTAGCGGTGTCGGCGGCGCCGATGAACGCGACGGCGAACTTCTGGGAGTCGTCCGGAGCCAGGTCAAACGGGCCGATTGAGGCCATTACCGACCAGTCGTACGGGCGGTTGGAGTTGCGCAGGACAATCGAGCCGTTGAGGAACCGGTACTTCTGGTTGTCGGTGACGCAGGAGTCGGGGTAGACCCAGATGTTGTGGTCGACCGCGCTCAGGTTCCTGAACCAGCCGGGGGCGAGGATTTTGAGGCCGACGGTCGGGTTCTGGTGATTCTGCCACCACATCTTCAGGGAGCGTGCGACCGTGTCCGACCGGCAGAGGTTCAGCGCCGAAGAATCACCGACGTCGAAGTCGGCAAATACGCCGGCGTAGATCCCGGTGACCGCCGACGCGCCCTCGTTGGTTATCGCGTAGTCGAGGACGACGAAGTCGTCGTAGGCCGAGTCGGCGCTCATGTAGGAGTTCTGGGTCACGGTCAGGCCCTTGGGCGATGGGTGGCCGGCGTCGCTGTAGACGCCGCGATAGTGTTGGTCGCCGATCCCGGGCGGGACGATGGCGCTTAAGCTTTCGCTTGGGACAAAGTCGCTGTTGGGCGCGCCGCTTGTCGGATGGGAGTAGTAGCGGTCGGCGACCCAGTTGGTGTCGTTGCCGAGGGCGAGGCTTGAGTAGAAGAGCGCGCTTTTGCTGGCGGTCTTGGGGTAAAAGAAGCCGTTCCCGGCGAGTGACGGCGGCGCATCGTAGCCGATGGAGCCGAGGCAGGAGACCGTGAGTTTGCAGTAGCCGGTGTCGTGGTCCATTACGATGAACCGCGACGCGACGGACGTGGACTGGCGCGCCGTGTCATTGCCGTTGTTCAGGTCCCCGCCGAGCCCGGTGAACATCGTGAGGTTATAGGTGTTGCCGGCCGGTCCGGTCTGCCAGTCAGGCGCGAACGTGATGTCGGCCCGGGCTCCCGGCGCGAGCGGCCCGGCAAAGACCGTGTCCTTGTTGTAGATATGCGTGCCGGCGGAGTCAATCCAGCAGGTGACCGGGATGTCCGACTCGGCATTGGCACCGACGTTGACGATGCGGCAGGCCGGCGCGTAGGCGCCGACCGGAACATAGGTCCCGGGCGCGAGGATTCGGGTCAGGGTGACGTCGTGGGACGGGCTCGGTGCCACGGCAACAACTGCGCGGATGTTCCAGTTGAAGTCGAGCGCGGGATTGTCGTCGGGCAGGTTCTGCCAGCGGGTGCCGTTGGTCGAGATGAACCCGCCGTGGTCGTGCACGTTCGGGCCGGCGTCGACCCCGAGCGGATAGGCTCCGGCTGAGCTGTTCAGCCGCACGGCGACCCAGAAGTCGATACCGGCGGGCAGGACCAGCGGTGAGGCCAGGTTCGCGGCCTTCCAAGTCATCGAGTCGGTGCCGCTGTAGGCGACCGAGTCGAGCCTGGCCCCGGGCGTCGTGTCATTGTTCTCGCCGAACACGAAGATGTAGTCATTGCCGGACGAGTTCCACTGGTAGAAGAGGAGAGTCTTCAGCGTGCAGGCGGTCGTGGGGGTGAAGCGGACGCCGCCCCAGAACGTGCCGCCGTTCGTCAGGCCCACGCCGGACGCCGGGTCGGAGTCGAAGTGGAGCGTCTCGTTCGCGTCCTCCGGGGCGAAGAACCGCTGGGGCGGAACGGCGCGCGGTGCCGACCGGCCGAAGGCCGACTGGTCAACGCCGTTTGATGTGGTCGGGCCCGGCAAGGCGGCCGGAGCCAGGCCGACCAGTAGAACCAGTATCATGCTACCCTTCAAGGTACCTCCTGTTGAAGCAAAACGGCTCGGGGGCGCGCTGCCGGAAGAGCGTGACGGCGTCCCGCCGCGGTCCGGTCGACGCGGAACCCGTCGCAGTTTAGTTCCACCGCCGGTTGATGTCAACGGATTCGACGTTGAGAATGGGGACAGCCGAAGGAAGTCACGCCGGGACGTGTGAAGGGACGGGCCCGGTTCTCGTGTCAGACATTGACCGCAAAGGGTTGTTGCGCTACGATTGGCTGGCAGGTCGGGTGCGCGTGTTCGGTTCCGGCGCCCCATCGGCCATCAAGGGTGCGGCAGGTTATGGCTGCCGCAGGTCGGTCGGATGGTCGGGCCGCCATCCGGAACAAGTCGTGTGACGCGGCGAGAAACGCTCACACATGATGCCTTAGAGCAGGCTATAGCTTGGAGGTCACTACGGTCGTGTGCGGTCAGGCGCAATGCCCCCGAACCCACTCCGCCCGGGCCGACGGCCACGGGCGATGGGCGACCTCCGTCATATTAACAGACACCATTGCCGGCGGGCAGCCGCCGGTTCGATTCTTTAGTACAAACCTCATCCGCAGAGACCGGAAAGGAGAACCATGAAGCGAACAACCTGGACCGTGACCGTATTGACGGGCATCCTGTGCCTGCTGGTGCTGGCCGGCTGCCCGAAAAAGGCAGTGGTGACGCCTGCGCCGGAGCCCGCGCCCGCGCCCGAACCCACACCGCCCGCGCCGCTGCCCGAATTCCAGTGGAACCTGAACAACATCCACTTTGACTTCGACAAGTCGGACATCCGGACCGGCGATGCGTCGATTCTGAGCGAGAACTACGGCCAGATCAGCGCCGCCGCGGCCCAGAACCAGAAGCCCGGCATCACCATCGAAGGCTACTGCGACCCCATCGGCACCGCCGAATACAACATGGCGCTCGGCATGCGCCGGGCCGAGGCGGCCAAGGCGTATCTGGCCAAGCTGGGTGCGGATGCGGGCCAGCTCTCGACCATCAGCTACGGCGAAGAGAAGCTGGTCACGCAGGACCCGGCCCAGTTCGAGCTGAACCGGCGCTGCGAGTTCAAGGTTGCGAAGTAGAAGCTGACACACTTGCCCGGAGGCTCGCTGCCCGCCGGGCAGACGCGACCCGGGGACCGAGGCAGAAGTCCGGCCGGGTGAACTAGTCCGTCCTCCTAAGGCCCTGCAAAGGGCTGGTACCCAGACCGGCCGCCCGCGCGGCCGGTTTTCCTATCCGAATCCTCTTTGTGCCTCTGTGTTGGGATTCCGCCCGCGCCGATCCGAATCTGGAGTCTGCGGTCTCTACCGGCCGAGCTTGCGGATGCGCTCGGGCCGGCGGGCCAGCAGATAAATGAGCGCTCCAACCCAGTGCGCGAACACGATGACGAGCGCCCAGATGAGTCGGTTGTTGCCTTCGTCGGTCTCGCGGGTCAGCACCTCGACCAGCATCCATATCCAGAAGGCCAGCGCGCAGACTGAGAACAGGCCTCCGACCAGGCAGATGGCCAGCCAGAGGGAGCCGAAGGTGCCGGCAGCAAGCGCCGCACCCAGCGGATGGAAGTGCGCGTGCACGAGCTAGAATAACGCCGGTCCGCGGTCAGTCAAGTAATCGGACCCTGAATCCGATATTGAGCCACAGAGTTCACAGAGACTCCGAAGGGCGAGACCGGACCTTGGCTTCACCTGGTCCATGTTCTCTGTGGGCTCTGTGGTTGGTCCAATGTCGGCTCCGGGGTCGGAAGTGCACCAGACGCGGTGCTGAACCACCACGCACCAGGCGGACGGAGTCCTCTCTGTCCTCACCCGCACTGTGTTTGTGCCTTTGTGGTGGAATCCTATAGCGGATTCAGGGGAGCGGAGTCAAAGCGACGGGTAGTCGTCGGGCGGGGGAGGGTCGTCGTCGAGGAATGGTTCGTACCGGGTCCCGGCCTCGACCGCGGCCTCAATCTCTTCCAGGTCCTGCTTCAGTTTCCTCAGGTAGCCGTCAGGCAGCATCACCGGATGCCAGCGGTTGGGCCTGGGTGTGGGCACAGGCGATTATCAGCCGCTTCCGCTCGTAGTCAAGCCGGTCGCGTGTCCACTATTCTACAAGCTGCAACTTCCATCGGCGGCGCCGGCTACTGACTGCTGACTGCCCGTCCGGCCCTGCCGCGCAATTGCACCACTGCCCCGATCACGCTCAGTGCCGCCCAGCCGAGCGCCATGACGATGTAGACCGCCGATGCATTCCGGCTCCCGGCGTGCGGGGGGAGCCAGCCGACGAGCCTCAGCGTGCCAAACACGACGCCCCAGCCTCCGGCAACGGCCGAAAGGACCGAGATTAACTGCCGCTGGAACAGGAGGGTCAGGACGCCGCCGGCGACCGCCGTGATCACGCAGGCGAGCAGTAGATACTGCCACTGGGCGTAGACGAAAATGAGACCCGCGATCAGCGCTCCAACGGCTGCCCCGAGCAGGAATACGCCCGGCCGGTATAACAAGATCGCGGCCACGGCACCGAAGATGCCGAGCAGCAACTCAATGACGAGGGCGAGGGCCGGGCTGACTCCCGGCCTGATGAAACCGACGAGTTGGCCGAGGGCGAATCCGACCCCGAACCCGGCGACCGCCAGCGTGAACCGCACCAGCCGATAGCCGAAAAGACACACCACGAGGCCCACAACGATCAACGCGACCGACGAACTGACCAAAGCCGTACTCATCGTTCCTCCTTCTGCTGACTGCTATCCCATCGATACCAGTCAGTTAGACGCGGGAAGAACGGCCGGGCTTCGGATGCCGGTGCACCTCAGCCCTGACTTCAAGGCGGGGCCGGAGGTCGGAAGCTGGACGGCAGAAGCGAGGTTACCTCAACCTGGCCCTTGGCCCTGGCTTCGGTTTCTTCCTCGCAGCGCGGGTGCTTATTTGACCAGCACCAGCTTCTGACAGGAGACCCCGCTGCCGGCTGCAGCTACCCTGAGGAGGTAGGGGCCGGCCGGTTGTCCGGCAAGCGAGAAGCGATGAACGCCCTGGCCCAGGTGACCGCAGTAGACCGGCTGCCGCATCCGGCCGGTGAGGTCGCACAGGCGGATGTCGTAGCGGCCCGAGCTCGGGACCGATAGAACAAAGTACGGCGCGGCGGTGATTGTGCTGCGCCGGGCGAGTGGCGCGGAGTGGGAGCGGGGTGATTCAGCCACACCCGTCAAGGCGCTGTACTTGGCCACCAGCAGGTGGTTGGTCTCCGCTATCGAGTCGGTGTACATGCCGGCAATGATCGGATTGCCGTCCGCGTCACAGGTGACGTCACTGGCTTGATCGTCATAGGGGCCGCCGTAGGTTGCGGTCCAGAGTGTATCGCCGCTCGAATCCAGCTTCATGGTCAGGCACTGATCAAACCCACCGGTGCTGCAGTAACCCGCGACGTAGATGTCGCCGGCCGAGTCGCAGGAGGCGCCCGAGAGTTCGTCATCCGGGCTGAAATCAAAGACCCGGGACCAAAGCAGGGTCCCACCTGAGTCATACTTCAGGACCAGAGCGTCATAGTCGGTGTTCTGGGTGGTCGCACCCGCCACGACGATGCCGCCGTTCGGGTCAAGGTCGAGGCCGGAACCGAAATTGTCGGACCCGAGGTCGTAGCGTCGAGTCCAGACAACATAGCCTTCCGGCGACAGCTTCAGCGTCAGGCAGTCGAAGGTGGTGCTGCCGATGTCGACGCAGGCTACGATGTTGCCCGACCTGTCAAGCGCGAGTGGTCCGCCGTAATCTATCGGCGAGAAGTCGAAGGTCCTGGTCCAGATGGTGTCGCCCGACGAATCGAGCTTGGCCAGCCAGAAGTCATATTCCGAGTCATTGAGTACGTGCGAGCCGGACAGGTAGCAGTTGCCGGCCGTGTCGGCTGCGATCGAGAGCGACAGGTAGCCGGCGTCGTCTCTGAGCCATTGGCGTTGGCCGAGAGAATCATACTTCGCAACCAGTGAGTGCCAGGTATCGCCCTGGAATCTGGTCGAATAGCCGGCCACCAGGATGTTGGACTCAGCGTCAAAGCAGACGCTGCCGGCATATGAATTGAGCCCTTCTATCCTTCTGTCCCAGGCCATATCGCCGGACTGGTCCAGCTTCACCACCAGCCAGTTCATGTTCGGACTCGCCCAGGCGTAGCCGACGACGGCGATGGCGTTTCCCCGCGAAGCTACGCCCTTTCCGTATTCGTAGGAACCCAGGTCGAGCCTTCTCACCCAGAGCGTATCCGGGGCGCGGCCCGCGGCCGTTCCCAGCAAACAGGCCATGATTGCCAGTACTGTCATCCGCATTGCTCTCCTCCTGTCATCGGTCAGGGGTTATCGAACCATCGGAATAGCGACGCGTCCCAACATGCCGCTCCCGCCGCAGCGCCGCGTGACCTCGGCCTCTCGGGCACGCCAGATTCTAAGACTCGGAGGCAGTTATGTCAACCCCGCGGGCGGAATGGCGCGGTTCATTTAAATGAACCGCGCGGTTCGGTCATCGCTCTTGAGTTGCAGGGGACGGGGGAGGGCGAAGTCAGCGCGTTCCGAATAGGGAATGGGCCCGGTTTGCCCGAAGCTTGCCAGGCGGCGAGACGGCGTTACACTAGGGAGGTGAACCCGCCACCGAAACTGCCTTCCGAGCCAACCAGGAGGAGGTTGTGAAAATGAGCTTCGTGTTCAGCGGCCTGTTCTGGGGTGCCATCGTGGTGCTCATCGGCCTGACCATTATCCTGAACGGCGTTCTCGGCATCAGGATTCCCATAGTCCGAATCGTCTTCGGCCTGCTGCTCATCTACTGGGGCATCAGCCTGCTGCTCGGCCTGTCCGTCCGGCGGACCTCGGGAGCCACGATCATGTCTGACTCCCGGGTCATGAGCACCGAGGCCACGGGCAAACAGGACGTCGTGTTCGGCAAGAGCACGATCGACCTGACCGGCGTGCAGCTCAAGCCGGGCGCCAACCACTACGAAGTTAACACCATCTTCGGCGCCAGCACCATCCGACTGAACCCGGCCATTCCGGCCAAGGTCAAGGTTACGTCGGTCTTCGGCGGCGTTCGCCTGCCCGACGGCGCCAACATCGCCTTTGGCGAGAACACATGGCTATCGCCGGCCTTCAAGGCGGACTCGGCCTACCTGTACGTCAAGGCCGCCGTCGTGTTCGGCGCGACCGAGGTTACCGCCCGCTAGGGCAATCCAGATGCGCCGGGGCGGCCATCGGGCTACGCCCGCGCCAATCTGCAATCAACAGTCTGCAATCTGAAATGCATGCGGGTGGCCGGAAGCGGTCAGCCGGCGGGAGGTGAGAAGTTCGGGTCGGGCTCGTCCCGGATCTCAACCTCAACCTAGCTTAACCTTAACCTCTACCTCAACCTCGCGGCGCAGCCGCGTCGGATGTCCGGACGCTTCCCGAAAAACAGTGTCTGTTCATGATTCCCCTTCCTGATTATTGAGGACTAGAACAGACCAAGGAGCTTTCGCTTAGGTCTGACTATCACTTTGATGGTGTCCGACACTAGGAACCACTTGGATTCGATACTGGAACACCCGCCATCGTATGAGATCGACGACCAGAATCGGTACGTGCCGGGCACGCTCAGCCGCAGAATGGAGCGATAGTAGGTGCTGTCGATCGATGGGTTGAACACCGCACCAGGCGGCACACTCGTGAGAGTCGGCTTCTTTGGGTGTAGCTCCACCATATCGCGACCTATGAACATGAATCCCTTGGGGGGACTCACGCCTTCCGGTGCTTCGACCTTCAGTTCGTTTATCGGAGGCTGCAGAAATCCCCTGTCGCACGAAAGGCCAACAGTCTCGCTTCCGCAATTCAGGACGCCAACCCTGAGCGCGACTACATCCCCTGATCTGTACGTCCGATTCGCCCTGTCAGACTCAATAACGAGCCTCAGCCCGTGGTTCACGACGCCACCGCGGGACCAAGCCAACGTCTCGGGGTAGAGCCCGTGGGGCGACTTCTGAGTCTTCAAGGTGGCTGTCAATCGTGAGCTTGGCGCTCCGAACCACCAGATCTCGGCTGTCTTGCCGTGCACTGGCTTGGTAGCAGCTACTGACAGAATGACGGCCAGCCAGAAGGTTCTAACTATGCCCAGCCCGAGCATGGCCGTATTCTAGGTTTAGCGGGCGGGAGTGTCAAATCGGCGGGGAGAACGGCTTCCGGCTCACGGCTGACAGCTTGCGGCTTGGGGCTCGCGGCCTGCGCCCGCGCCAATCGACAATCTACAATCGGCAATCTGTAATGCCTCGTGGGATGTCCCGACTCTTCCCGGATTAGGGTGACTGTT
Source organism: uncultured bacterium (assembly GCA_964485845.1). Classification (GTDB taxonomy): domain Bacteria; phylum Hydrothermota; class Tepidihabitantia; order Tepidihabitantales; family Tepidihabitantaceae; genus UBA2258. The sequence goes on from CAZAKP010000016.1 coordinate 11,319, forward strand.
CCTAGTTCCCTCGCTTCTATCGCCGGCCGCCCACCCGTCCGGTATTCCTGTTGTCGTGATGGAACTTGGGCCAAGGCGCGTCGGCCAGTGCCGAGTTTGCCTCGATGGCGTACACATAGTAGTCGTTGCAGCCGAGAAGTAGCGTGCCGTCGGCCGCAATCGCGGGCGAGGACTCAAAGGACTCTGCCGGCCGCCTCTTCCACTTGAGAGAGCCCTGCGGGTCAAGGGCGTATAGATAGCAGCCGTCCGACGTGAAGTACACAGTCCCGTCGGCCGCGAGCGCAGGCGAGTTTGCGATGTAGCCATCCGCGTCGTATTGCCACTTGAGTGTGCCCGACGGGTCGATGGCGAACAGGTGGCTATAGTCCGACCCAACGTACACCGTGCCGTCGGCGGCTACTACGGGTGAGGAACGGACGGCGCTGCCGGTCAGGTAGCGCCACTTCACCACGCCCGAGGGATCGATGGCATACAGGTACTTGTCGTTTGACCCAGAGTACACCGTACCATCGAAGCCGATCGCAGGTGAGGAGTAGATGACACCTGCGGTCGCGACGCTCCATTTGAGGGCGCCATCCGGGCCGATGGCGTAGAGGCAACTATCGCTCGACCCGACGTAGACAGTTCCATCCGCGGCGACAGCCGGGGATGACCTGATCGGACCCCGGGTCGAATACGACCACCTGAGCGTGCCATTCTCGTCTAAGGCATACAGGCTGCCGTCGTCCGACCCGACGCACACAGTGCTATCGGCCGCGATGGCTGGCGAGGATTGGACCTGACCGCCGGTCTTGTAGCTCCATTTGAGGGTGCCGTCTGCGTTCACCGCGTACAGCCAACTGTCCTGTGAGCCGAAGTACCCCGTGCCGTCAGCGCCGACCGCCGGGGAGGACCTGATTCCACCGCCCGTCACCTTGAGCCATTTGCGATTGCCCTGCGGGTCGATGGCGTACAGGCAGTGGTCAAACGACCCGATGTACAGAGTGCCGTCGGGGCCGAGCGCCGGCGAGCACTGGATGCGGTCATCCGTCCGATAGCGCCACCTTGGCCGCCAGACATACACTGCGTACGCCTTTGACCATTCGGAGGTGAATCCCTTTGAGTCCCGCGCCTGCGCCGTCACCAGCATTGTGCCCGTGTCACTCCACGCATGGTAGAACATGACCCGTGCACCATCATGAACGAGTCCACTCCAGTCGGTCGTGTCGCCGTCGCCCCACGACACCCGCACGGCCACGCTGTCCTCGTCCGGGTCGCGCGGCACCATTTCGTTGGCCATCGTGTCGCCGGCCACGAAGCCGGCTGGTATTTCGAGTATTGGCGCTCTGGGCAGGCTGTCGTTCACGATGGTCAGTGAGTGCGGGCCCGACCAGCCGGATAAGGCACCGCGGGAATCGCGGGCTTGCGCGCGCACCACGTAGGTGTCCGCCACCGACCATGCGTGCGAGTCGGTAGCCACGGCGCCGCCAATCACGGAGCGCGACCACGGAGACGTGTCGCCGTCACCCCAATCGAATCGGATGGCCACACTGTCTTCGTCCGGATCGGTTGCCGAACTCGTGAACGCGAGTTGCTGGCCGGCGCGATCGAAGTCCGGGCCCGATGGCACGGCAACGGCACCCGGAACTTGGTTCTTCCGGCAGACCATGAGCAGCAGCAGCGCCGCCGGCAGAACGAACAGCGAAAGCTTTTTCACACTGCCTCCTATTGCTAGAGGGATGATATGGCCTATACCGATGCCGTCAACCGTCTTCTGCGTTAATCGCGTCAATGGACGCGGCGCTGCCGATTGGGCCGGGGCCAGCGCGAAGCCGGCAGCCGGCTTGAGCTTGGGCTTGTGCTTGAGCTAGCTGCAGGCTTACGGCTTGAGGCCTGCCGGCTACGCCCGCGCCAATCTGCAATCAACAGTCTGCAATCTGAAATGCCTGCGGGTGGCCGGAAGCGGTCAGCCGTTGGCTCGTTCGGCCTCGCACACCGAACCGTCGCGTCCGCGAGACTCGTTCTTGCAGGTCTCGCGGTCCTGCCCGCTCAGCGTCTGCGGTAGATATCCCGACGGTGGCCGATCGCGTGAACCAGCAGCACTTGTTCGGAATCGAGTGTCTCGTAGATGACCCGGAAGTCTCCGACCCTGAGCTTGCAGAACCCGGCGAGGTCGCCGCTCAAGGGCTCGGGCTTGACCGTGCCGATGTGCGAGGCCAGCCAGTTGATGCGTTGGACGATGCGACGCGCCTCAGGTTTGTCGAGTCGAGCCAGGTCACGGGCCGCAGCATCCAGCAGACGCGCCTGGAACGCCACGTCTAGCGCAGGCCGAGCTTCCGAGCGACGGCGTCGAGTGACTCGCCCCGGTCGCCGCCGGACACCTTGCGCCGCTGGCGCAGGAGCCGCGCGCGGAGTGACTTCCTGATGGCCAGCCCCTCGTCGGGGTCGCCGAGCAGCTCGATCAGCTTCTCTTCTACCGTTTCGCCGATCATCTCCCGGAGCTGCTTCTGCGTCATACGAGCTACGCTACTCATGGGTCATGATAGCGCGCTGTCGTGCAGTGGTCAAGGCAGCCTGCCTGCGGCGGCTTGCGGCCAGCGGGCTACGCCCACGGCAAGCTGCAATCTGAAATGCCTAGGATGTCCCGAAGCTTCCGGAAATGGGGTGCCTGTCCCTGTTCCCGGCGCAAGCCCGCTTGCCAGTCTATCGCTGGACCTTCTCACGGAGCGCCTTCAGCGCGGGTTCGATGTCATGCTCGCGCTGCCATGGCTCGGCCCTGGCGAGTCTCTTCTCCAATTCCGGTATGGCACGGCGGTCGCCGAGGGCGACCAGTGCTTTGCAGCTCCAGTATACCATAGCCGAACCGGGTCTGTCGTCTTGAAGGAGACTGATGAGTCGGCCATACGCCCTTGGGTCCGGCTGCGTGATGAAGGAAATCACCGCGTACGCGTCCGCCGAGTCGGAGGACAGGACGCGAAGCTTGAGCTCATGGCCCAGGTCGCTGTTGAAGTACGCCAGGTCGCACGCAGCGTGGTTCTTCTGCCACGCGCTCCCGTACCTCGCGTAGTGGACGAACGTGTCAAAGTACGTGCTATCGTGCAGCGCGCCGAGACCGTCCATGATGCTGACGTCCCCCGGCCACCTCTTGAAAGCTGCGTGCATCGCCGGAACCGCGTCTCTGTACTTGTCCAAACGGAGCAGCGCGTTGACCGCGTCCTCCCTTCGGTGATTCTGGCCGGCGTCGTCAGCGAGGAAGGTGGCCAATGTGTCGAACATGATCGTGTCAGATGGCCGTTTGCCGATATCGGACGGACGACAGAGGCCCTCAGCAAACAGCCGACGCAGGATCGGAGAAACGCGCTCGTCGGCCAGGTCGCCCAGACCAGGAACCTGACTCACCTGCTGACTAGGAGCGCGCAACGCCCATGCGAGTAGGGTATCCAGTGCTTCCGGTGTCTTCATAGCCAGCAGTACCTTCGCAGACGCGGACTGAGTGAAGGTGGCGTCGCGAAGTGACTTGTAGAGCACGGGCATCGCGTCTGCCGAGCCGCGCTGGGCAAGGAAGATGGCGGCGCTGTAGCGGACCTCACTGCAGGAATTCCGGAGAGCCTTCCGGACCAGAGGTACGGCGCTGTCGCCAAAGGCATCGGTGATTGTATTCAGGGCCAACACGCGTACCTGCGGGTTTCGGTGCGACAGCGCGGCATTCAGGACACTTACTGATGACTCCGCAAAAACGAGCAGCGGCCCCTTGGCAGCCCAGCGCCAATCTGAGCCCTTGTGAGTCGTCGTGCTGTCGACCAGCGCGATGATTGCTCTTGTCATCTCGGGAGCAGCGCCGGATTCGGTAATGTACTTGAGCATCCGTGGCGTCCACCGTGGGAGGGCAAACGTGATATTGCCACTGCGTACCTGATCCACGGATGCGGTAGCCCAGAGACCCATCTTCGCGACGACGTCGAGCACACGCTGGAATGGCCTGTCATAGGAAAGACCCGAGAAGGAGACCTTCTTGGAGACAACTCCGGTGTCGCTCGAGTACTCGACCGTAATGTGACCGTGAACGTGCGCATCGTAGGCGATGATCATCTTGCTGGAATAGCCCGCATCCAGCGCGAAGAAGTAATAGGCGGCCAGGCTGTCCCAAAGGTCCTGGTAGGTGTCAAAGGGGATGGTGTTTGTTAGATGTATCTTGCCAGTATCGCCATAGAAGCGGAAGGCGTCTCCCCACCTGTCATACACGATTGTGACGGACTCTCTCTTCTGCGTGATCCTGAAAAGCTCGCTTTCGCTTCCCCCCAAGCCCGTGGTCGTTTTCCCAAATTCCACCGTGCTATTCTCCGGGAGCTTCACGGCGCTAAGCGCCAATATCAGAATGACAATGCTCATTGCTGCTCGTCGACCAAGACGGATGCGCCATTCGGGGAACAGGAGAAAGGGGAGAAATCCGGCACATTTCCCATATTTCTCTATATCCCGTCAAGGGCGGGGCGTGTCATTGCAGTTGCCGGGAAAACCAGGGACACTTCCCATATTTCCATATTCCGTCAAGGCCGGGACGCATCATTGCAGTTGCCTGACTGCGGTTTGTCGCGGGCGACTGGGGCGGCCATGCCTGCTATTTCCCGTTCGACTCTGTCCGCCGTTTCTTCCGCGCGCGCGAGCCACTCGGCGATGGTCTTGCCCTGACGCCGGCGCTCGGCTTCCGATTCCTCTCTGATTCGATGGAGCCAGTCGAGCCACTCGGTTCCGTCAATCTTCATATTCCAGCACCTCCTCAGGTGTCCTGATGCTCAGTTGCCGGTATCCTTCGCGCCGATTCACGGCGCACACTCGCCGCTCCGCCCATTCATTGGCTAGGTGTCGCAGGTTGAGTGATACCAGCACGTCGGCCTTGCACACAGTCGCATAGGCGACGTGCTCGGCGTCTTCGGCAAACCGTTCAGGGATTACACGTTCCCGAAGGTAGGCTGTGGCAAGACGCCCTACCTCGTCTCTGTCCGCGGACACCCGCCGTACGCTGCTCAATAGGTTGATAAGCTCCGACCGGCGCGGCTCAGCAGTCCGGTCGAGTTCGGTGAATGTCAACGGCGAGGTCGCTGCATCCAGAATCCCCAGGCGGACTTGATCGAACATTTTCATTACGGCCTCACGTCGCTCTGCGTTCCGCGGCTCGGGGTCGAAGTAGAACCCGAAGACCGAAGTCTCGATGTAGAGCAGCGGCCGTTGTTTCACGTCCAAAGGATACCTCTGCTCAGACGAATGTCAACGTGACTGCGATGGACCCAGCGACTAGGTCAGCGGCGAACGTATCGTCGGACTCAGGGTAGAATTCGTCCTCAAACTCGGCGAGGTTCGTGCTGCTGAAGGCACTCGGGAGGATTGTCGCGAGGTTTTCGCGGGTGTTTGACACGCATCTGGAGGTCGGAAATGGCATCAGCGGGGTTGCAGCGCCGATCAGTGCGGACAGGTCCTCATCTACTTCCAGGCTGTCTTCCAGCCTGAGATGAAGCCCGAGACCTTTGGTGCGGGAGAACCCGGCACTCAGACCAAAGGCCTCGGCCCAGGCTTGGGCTTAAGCCTCGGCGTCACCCTCGGCGCGGGCCTCGGTGAGACTCTGGCCGGGAGCCTTGCCCGGACCTTGGCCGAGACCTTTGCTCCGACCCGCGATGAGGCCTGGCCTGGGGCCTTTTCTGTCTTCAATCTCAAGGACTTAGGAGTGAAGAAGGGGGCGGGATTCGGCGCGGGAAAGGGCGTGGTCGTACCGACCCCCGTACCACCCACCCCGTGGGTTCTTTTTCCCAAACGTCCACTTTCGTCGTATCGGCAAACATAATAATGAAGGCGCAGGGCTGGAAGGAGTTCGACAAGGGCAGTTAAGACGGTCCCGAAAGGCTTCAATCGCGGGACGCGAGCTGCGGGCGCTGTGAAGAAAGCCGGGCGAGAGCTTTGGCTTGAGCCTTTGCGGGAGTCGTGACTGAAGCCGCTACGAGAGCCGCAGCGGATGTCGTTGCTTGTGCCATAGCTGATATCGTAACCGGTGTCGCGACTTGAGCCGCAACTGAAGTCGCTATCTGACTCGCGACAGAAGTCGTTGCGTGAGCTGCAGCAGGAGTCACTGCAGACGTCATTGCGAGCGCTGTAGCCGAGGTCATAGAAGATGACATAGCTGGAGTCACAGCAGACGTCATAGCGTGAGTATTAGCAGGAGCCGCAACGGATGAAACAACCGGAGTCGCGGCAGGAATCACAGCCTGAGTCGCTACGGATGAAGCTGCTACCCCCGTACAGGGATGGTTTCCGACATTCACGGTCTAAGCCTTGTTTTCACAGTCGGTTGTGGGAATTCATGGCTTGACGATGAATCTACGATATTGTAGAATCGAACTCAGATGAAGCCTTCACCGGAGACCTTCGTCTTCACGTCTGATTTGGGTGCGAGGCTGCGAGATCTGAGGCTTAAGGCAGGTTTGACCCAGCTTGAGTTGGCCCGGGCGATGGGCCGGGCCGGCAAGAACGCGGGCAATCTCGTAAGCCGGCTTGAGCGGGGCGATGAGCGCTATCCTTCGCTCGGGCTCGTCGCCGATTTCCTGCGCGCGTGCCGGGCCGGCTTCAGAGACATCGCTGATATCCTCGACCTCTATACCGACTTGCCGACGACGCAGCAGCAGGTGTTCGGCAAGGCCCTGGCCAAGGTTGCAGCGAGCGTCCCGGAGAAATGGCAGTCTCAGGTAACGAAGTACGACCTGCGAATCGACATACCGAAGACGGCTCCAGAGAAGACTCCGGTGCAGCCGAAGCCCGACCTGTCGCATCGGCTGGAGCGAGCGCGAAAGAATGCGGCGGCAGCGAGAAGGCGCGTTCTGTACGGCCGGTTCCTGTCGCGGGCGGTGAACGAGACGGGGCTTAGATCCGTGATGAACGTGACAGTACCGTTGTTCAATCATGGCCTCGAGTTGTTCCGGATTTTCCACAGGACACGGAAAGCGAAACCGGGAAGAAGGGAGAGGCTCCTGGCTCTGTCGAGGGCCACGTTCGAGCAGGCGAGCGGGTTTGCGCCGGAGGCCATCCAGAAGCTCGAAGACGGCGTGCGCCGGGAGTTTGCCCGGCTGGAGATGGCGGGGGATCTGGACTGGCTGCCGGAACTGAGTCTCGACGAGTACGAAGCCAGCCTGCTCAAGCCGACAGGCAGGCGGGACCCGCGGAAAGAGCAGCGACATGAGTTGTCAATCAAGATCGGGGAGTACGGGGCGGCGTGCCGAGCCGTAACCGAGCAGGTCTGGCAGGAGGTACAGCCGTTCCTGGATGAGGCGGGAGTGGCGAAGGAGCGACGGACGGTCTATCGGCGGCTGGGCGGAGTATGCTGCACTGCCGTGCTGAATACCGAGTCGGGAAGCGAGATGGAGCGGCGGGAGATTGACTCGTACATCCAGGAGCCGCAGTGGATTCGGCTCGGCCTCGACACCGCGCTCGCGCAGAGGCTCGCCGGCATCATGCTTGCCCGTTTCCGCGAACTGGCCAAGACTCTCCCTCCTGACCCGCGGCCCAGGCGCTAGTCTGCTGCCCTGAACCGCAACGACGCGAACCTCGGGTGCGGTGGAGCGGGTCTACTGGAGGGAAGTCGAGAATGAAAGATAGAACAAGGAGAGAGTCATGAACCCATCGCTGGACCCGGCAATAGTTGCCGGCAACGTATACAAGCCGATACTAGAAAACAACCGTGTGCGCGTGTTCGAGGCACACTTCGCGCTCGGCGCGACCGCCAAGTGGCACGAGCACCCCGACCACGTGATCCGGGCGCTGACCGACGCAAATCTGCACCTGAGCCTCCACGGCGGGAAGACGATGGACATCACGCCGCGGGCAGGTGAAACGATGTGGATGGAGGCGGGAGCGCACGAGGCGGTCAACACGGGCCGAGAGGAAGCCAGGCTGCTCGTCATCGAGCTGAAGTAGGTCGTCGGCCGGCGACGAGGCAATCGGGACGAGGGGCGTAGTCGTGGGGCAACGTCTGGCAAGGCAACTTGACAGCGGGATGAGGGGGGCTATACTGGGAGCGGTTTGAATCACCTAAGGAGGTACTGAGCCGATAGTCTGAACGTGTTGTGAGATTCACGACACAGCCCGCAGGTTTGAGTCAGTCAGAATTCACTTCCCACAATCAGCGGTGCGGTAGAGCGTCGTTCGGTGGCGCCGGGGCGGCGCTGTGACGTGCTCGACTTTCGGCTCGATGAACGACAAAAGGAGGTCCCGATGTTAGGCAAGGCAGTAGCCTGCGTGGCGCTCTTGGGTGCCTTGTGCAGCATAGTCGTTGCCCGCGAGGCGAGTCCGCCTGCCCGCAGGCAGCAGTTCGTCAATCAGCTCAGGAATCATGGCCCGGGCGCGAGGGTGCTTCCGGCCAGGGACATGAGACCATCGTGGCCGCCGGCGCGGCCGAGTCTGGGGCGGACGAGGCCTCATTCGACCCGAGCCGGTGTGAACGGTCGACTAGACGACGCGTTCATGGTGGACACCGGCGTCGTGCCGGTGCCCGTCCCGTACGGGATGTTTGAGTTCTCCTACGGTGCGGCATCGAATGGCGACGGCTGGCGCGTATTCTGGGCCGAGGACACCGGGTCGGTTTACACGAGCGGTATTGCGTCGGATGGCGCTGTGACCGATGGTGTGGGCAAGCTCGTCGGCCACGAGTATCAGGCGCAACAGAGCCTGGAAGCTCAGGCGATTACCGGCACCGGCTCGGGGTACGCCGCGGTCTGGGCTGCGGGCGAGAATCGCAGCATCTGGTGGGCCCGGCTCGATTCGGCCGGAAACGTCATCGATTCGCTGCTCGTCTATGACAGCGACAGGGGACAGGTCTTGCCGGCGATTGCCTTTGACGGCGATTCGACCTGCCTTGTAGCATGGACGGACAATGTCGTGGAAGAGGATGGCAACGTCTACGCCGCGCGAGTCTCAACCGGCGGCCGGCTGCTGGATTCGGTGCCCATTCCGGTCGCCGGCAGCAGTGAAGAGTCCGAGATGGTCCCGGCGATTGCGTTCGGCCGCGGCGTCTTTCTCGTGGCGTGGACCGCAGTCGATGCCGGCGGCGGTATGGCGACGGCCAAGGCGATAAGGGTGTCGGTCGGCGGCGCGGTCCTCGACACGGCCATCTTCCTCCGCAGCGACCCGGCAGTGTTTCAGGCTTACCCGAGCGTTGCGTTCGGCGATACGTGTTTTCTCGCGACGTGGTCCGAGGGCCTGGAGCAACCGGACATTTTCGCGGCGCGGGTCTCGGCATCGGGCGAAATCATAGACACGGCCGCGATACGGCTCTGCAACGACTCGGACATGGACATGCTTTCGACCATTGCCTACGATGGGACCAACTACCTCGCTATGTGGGAAGAGGATGGCGACGACCCGTGGGCCGGCGTGCTCTGCGGTCTCAGGCTCTCGGCCGACGCCGTGCCGCTCGATTCCGATTTCATCCGGCCGCGGATGAAGGGGTATGGCTGCACTTCGCCGAGCGTGTCGCACGACCGGGACAACTTCTTTGTCGCCTGCAGCTTCATCGACACGACGATCCTCAACATGGGTGTCGCCTGCGCGCGCATCAGTCCGGTGGGCGCGGTTCTCGATTCCGGCATCCTCCTGCCGATGTCTGCGGATTGGCACTATGACCCGAGTGGAGCATTTGATGGTGACGATTTCCTGGCGGTCTGGATGGAGGACCGCGGGGGGCAGTCATCCGCGGTTAGCGCCGCCCGCATCACGGGCGACGGAACGGTAATGGACCCGCTCGGTTTCCCGATTGACACGACACCGACCGGCAAGTATTGCACTGCGGCTGCCTTCGGTGATTCCATCTACCTCGTGGCATGGGCCGACAATCGCGATTCGACCGGTTACGACATCTACTGCGCGAGAATTGGCACGGACGGTCACGTGTTCGACCCGGGCGGCATTCCGGTGTGTCGCCAGGCCTTCGACCAGGACTACCCGGACATCAGCTTCGACGAGGATAACTTCCTCGTGGTCTGGCACGACAACCGTACGGACATGCGCGGCAACATCTTCGCGGCGCGCGTTACACCGGAAGGGGTAGTGCTCGATCCGAATGGTTTTGCCGTGGCGGCTTCCGACTCGTTCGACGACGCGCCACCGGCGGTCTGCTTCAGCGGCGCCAACCATCTGGTGACCTGGCAGGGCCGCGACTACAACGCGTCCGAAGACAACATCTACGGGGCGCTGGTGAGTCCGACCGGCAGCATCACGCGCTCACGGTTCCTCGTGGGAAGGACGGCGAACGCTTACCCGGTTCCGACGTCGGTGGCGTCCGGCGCCACGAGTTCGCTCGTCGTCTGGGTGCAGGACAACGGCGCGATATACGCGGCCCGCGTCAGGCCGGACGGCACGGTGCTCGATACGAACGCCGTGCTCGTGGACAAGACCGACGAGTACAACGAGTACCCGCACGTCACCGCTGATGCCGACGGTTTCCGTGTACTCTGGGACAACTGGGCCAGCTTTGGCGACACGTCGTACTTCGCGGTCGCGAGGATCGATACGGCCGGTAACCGCGGCCGCAGCCAGCCGTGGTTTACCATATCCGACATCCACTACGGGTCCGACGCCGTCTCCGGCGGGGGGGCGGACCTGCTCGTGCTCTTCAGTGGCTGGACCGACACCGTGTTCGGCAAGCGCTACAGCGCCTACCGGCTGTGGGGCAGGTTCGGCGACGTGCCGGGAATCGAAGAGGCGGCCGGCGGGAAGACGACACCGGTCGCCGGCGGAGCGACCATCGTGCGCGGCGTACTCCAACTCCCCGTGTCTCCGCGTCTCCGTGTCTCTGAGTCGCCGTGCCTCCTGGACGCGAGCGGGCGGAAGGTCATGAACCTTGCGGCCGGAGACAATGATGTGAGCCGGCTTGTGCCGGGCGTCTACTTCGTGCGCGATGGCACGGCCGACCCGGTCCGCCGCGTGGTCGTGGTGAAGTAGCGGACTGCGGACAGTGATGCGAGGCGTGCTTCGGCACGCCTCGCTCTCTTCCTGACGCCGGTCGGCCAGATCGTGAGTCTGGTCAGGTCGTCGTAGCGGCCGACGGCTGAGGACCGCGTGAGCAAAGTGCTGACCCGGCGGCGTGGTGAGGATTCAGACGAAGTCAGAAGTCAGAGGCTAGAGGCGAGAATGCAGAAGGCGGAGGGCTAAGCCGAAACCCACCGGCTCGCGGAAAGGGAGGTGAGGTTGGCGATGGCGCCGATCAGGTGGCGCTGCTCGGGCAGGAGGGTTTCGTAGTTGCCCTTCACTCCGATGACGCCGATGGTCTGTTCGCGGGTGCGCATGGGAATGAAGTAGAAGCCGACGCTGGCAAGGGTCTCGGTACCAGCGCCGGCAGGCTGCCCGTGCAGCAGGACCCATTCGGCGACGGCAAGTTCTTCGGGGGAGAGCGTGAGGTCAGGCTGCGAACGAGCCCAGATTCGCAGAGAGCTCGGGATGCTGGCAACGGGTGCCAGTTGGCTTGGGACACGATCCGAATCGTTCGACGATTCGGTCATGTCCCGCGCCTGGCTTGCGAACATGACGAGTATGGGGTCGGAGACGGCTTTGGAGAGGTTGCGCACTGCGGTCTGGCTGATGTCGTCGAGCACCGTGGTCCTGAGCACCGAGACCGAGTCGTGGAAGTCTCCGGCCGAACCGGCCATACCGATGAGCAACTCGAGCGGAGGCAAGGCAAGCAGTTCTCTGCTCATCTCTTCAAGGAGCGAGACGCGCTCGGCGCGCACGTGGAGCGCCTGGTATTGACGCTGGGTGATGCGGATGAGCTGGCCGATGGCAATCGAAACGAGTAAGAAAACGAGGACCCCGAGCAGGTCGCCCGGCCGCGCTATCGTGAGCGTGCGTCGGGGGTCGAGGAACAGGAAGTCGAAGGCGAGCAGGCTGAGCACGGAGCACACAATCGACGGGCCGGTGCCCCAGCGGAGCGCGACGAAGATGACGGCCACGAGGTAGATGGAGTAGAGCGACACCGGGTTGACGTAGCGGTCGAGCAGCAGGTTCAGCGCAGTCACCAGGGCCACGACCGGAATGGTCATGAGATAGGCACGGACGTTCATTCGGACAGGGGGGCCAGAGGCGGGGGACGAAGGACGAGGGACGGCCTTCTCCGGGACAGTTGGCGACAGGAGGTAGATGTCGAAGTCGGTCTGTTCCCGCATGAGTTCGTAGGTCGGGGAGCGGCGCAGCGCGGAGCGGTAGACCGAACGGCCCGGCCGGCCGATGAGAATGTTGGAGACGTTGTTGTCGCGGGCGAATTCGAGCAGGCTTTTCACCACATCGAGGCCGGTGAGGGTAGTCGGATGCGCCCCGAACTCCTCGGCGAGGTTCATCGCGTCCGCAAGCCAGGTCTTCTGTCCAGTTGAGAGAGCACGGGCGGTCGGATGCGCGACGTACACTGCAAACCAGTCGGCGTTCGTGTCTTTGGCAATCTGGTAGGCCTTGCGCACGAGCTGACTCGCGTACGGCGTCGGCCCGATGCAGACCATCAGCTTGCGGGTGGCTGGCCAAGTGCCGCCGACGGCCTTGGCCCGCATGTAGTTGACCAGTTCCGAATCCACCTTGCGAGCCGCGACGCTGAGCGTTATCTCGCGCAGGGCAACAAGGGTGCCGCGCTGGAAGAAGTTGGCCACGGCCTGCTTTGCCTGTTCAGGGATGTAGACCTTGCCCTCGCGCAGGCGCTCGAAGAGCTCTTCGAGCGGGATGTCGATGACCTGCACCTCATCGGCGCGGTTGAGCACGGCGTCAGGTACGGTTTCCTGGGTTCGGATTCCGGTTATCTTGGCGATAGCGTCGTTCTGGCTCTCGAAGTGCTGGACGTTGACCGTGGTGTAGACGTCGATGCCCGCTGCGAGCAGCTCTTCCACATCCTGGTAGCGCTTAGGGTGACGGCACCATGGCGCGTTGGTGTGGGCCAGTTCATCCACAAGCACCGCGCCGGGCCGTCGCCTGAGCACGGCGTCGAGGTCGAACTCAGCCAGGCTGATTCCCTTGTAGTCCTCGGTCCTGCGCGGGATAACCTCAAGGCCGGTCAGCAACTCGGAGGTCTCGTTGCGGCCGTGGGTCTCGACGATGCCTACCACGATGTCGTCGCCGCGGCGCTTGAGCAGGTGAGCTTCTTCGAGCATCGTGTAGGTCTTGCCTACGCCCGGTGAATAGCCCAGGTATACCTTGAGGCGGCCGGGCCGCGCCTCTTCGTTCTGGACTTCCTTCAGCAGGGCGTCGGGGCTGGGGCGACCCTCATCGTCCATCGTTCATCGTTCCTCGTTCATCGTTGGCCGCAGACATGCTATCAAGGGCGAGGTTGAGTCGCAAGACGTTCACGCTCGAGACGCTGAAGATACCGAGGAAGGGGGGCTGGATGCTGCGTGTGAGCAGGGCTCGGACTGCGGCGGTATCGAGGCCGCGTGCGCGGGCCACGGCGTTGACTTGGAGCAGGGCGGCTTCCGGGCTGATGTCAGGGTCGAGGCCGCTGGCGGAGGAGAGAACAAGGTCAGGAGGAAGTGACGCGCGACCAGTGTCGAGTGTCGAATCCATCTCAACCGCCCCGAACTCGCCGCGGAGGCGTTCAACACGGCTGCGGACAGAGTCGAAGAGGGCCGGGTTTGACGGGCCGAGATTCGATGACGAAGAGCCGGCGCCATCGTACCCGCAGTCCGAGGGCCGGCCGTGGAAGTAGCGGGCGGATGAGAACGACTGCCCGATCAGCGCAGAACCGGCCGGCACTTCGTCATTCGAACTTCGTCCTTCGGACTTTCCTACGATGCTGCCATTGGCGCGGAAGGGGAAGAGGAGTTGGGCGATGCCGGTGACGGCGAGCGGATAGACAAGGCCGAGCAACAGCGTCATGACGCCGAGGACGATGACTGCGGTCTTGAGTTGCTTCATGACACCGAAGGGATCGAGGGATAGAGGGATAAAGGGATCGAGATGCAGGATTTCATCGCTACTCCCTAGGCCAAGTGCAGCCAGACAAGCAGGAGGTCGAAGAGCTTGATGCCGACGAACGGCAGCAGGAGCCCGCCCACGCCGTAGACCAGCAGGTTCATGCGCAGCAGGGCAGAGGCCGAGGTGGTGCGGAACCTGACTCCGCGCAGGGCGAGCGGTATCAGGAGCGGGATGATGACGGCGTTGAAGATCACCGCAGCGAGGACCGCGCTCGATGGGCTGGTGAGGTGCATGATGTTGAGAATGCCGAGCTCGGGGTACGAGGCGGCGAAGATGGCCGGGACGATGGCGAAGTACTTGGACACGTCATTGGCGATGGAGAAGGTGGTAAGTGCGCCGCGCGTGATGAGTATCTGTTTGCCCACTTCGACGATGTCGAGCAGTTTGGTCGGGTTGGAATCGAGGTCGATCATGTTGGCGGCCTCGCGCGCGGCCTGGGTTCCGGCGTTCATCGCGACCGCGACGTCGGCCTGGGCAAGGGCCGGCGCATCGTTGGTGCCGTCGCCGATCATCGCTACGAGCTGTCCGTCCGACTGGTACCGGCGTATGAGTTCGAGCTTGGCCTCGGGGCGGACCTGAGCCACGAAGTCGTCGAGCCCGGCTTCGGCCGCTATGGAAGCGGCAGTCAGGGGGTTGTCACCGGTTATCATCACCGAGCGGATGCCCATCTGGCGGAGTTGGGCCAGCCGGCCACGGATGCCCTGCTTGAGCACGTCCTTGAGCCGGATGATGCCCAACACACGAGGAAGGGATCGAGGGATAGAGGGATCAAGGGATCGAGTGTCCGGCGCTGGATTCCGCGAATCCTCGAATCCCGTAATCCTGTCTTCCGCTACGACGAGCGGTGTGTCGCCTCGTCCGGCAACAGCATCAACCTCGCGCGCCATGTCGTCCGGGAATCTGCCGCCGTTTTCCTCGACCCAGGTGCGGACCGCGTCAACCGAACCTTTCCGAATACTGCGGATTGGCGACTGTCGATTGACGATTGACGATTCCCTGACATTCGACACTCGCAAGTCGGCACTCGACAATTCCTTGATGTCGATTCCGCTCATTCGGGTCTTGGCCGAGAAGGGCACGAAGGTCGAGCCTTCGGGCGCACGGATGTCGCGGCCTTTGATGCCAAGCTCGTTCTTGCAGAGCACGACGATGCTGCGCCCTTCGGGCGTCTCGTCCGAGAGCGAAGAAAGGAGCGCGGCCTCGGTTGTCTCTTCCTTCGTTGCGCCGGACGCAGGCAAGATTTCGGCGGCCATGCGATTGCCCAGCGTTATCGTGCCGGTCTTGTCGAGCAGCACTGCGTTGACGTCGCCGGATGCTTCGATGGCCCGCCCGCTCAGGGCGATGACATTGCGCGCGAGCAGGCGCTCGGTACCGGCGATGCCGATGGCGGGCAAGAGGCCGCCGATGGTAGTCGGCATCAGGCAGACGAGCAACGACACGAGTATCGGCACGGTGGTCGTGACGTGCATGTAGCGCGCGAACGCGGGCAGTGCCACCACGACCACAAGGAAGAGAATGGTCAGCCCGATGAGCAGAATCTCGAGGGCGATCTCGTTCGGCGTCTTGTGCCGCCTGGTGCTTTCCACCATCTTGATCATGTTGTCGAGAAAGGTCTCGCCCGGGTTGACCGTGACCCGAACCTTGATGGTGCCTGAAAGTATGCGCGAACCGGCCGTCACCGCGCTGCGGTCGCCGCCGGCCTCGCGAATCACCGGTGCCGATTCGCCGGTGATGGCTGATTCATCCACGAGCGACGTGCCTTCGATGACCTCGCCGTCGCCGGCGACCACCTCGCCTTCGGCGAGCAGGATGACGTCGTCCTTGTGCAGGTCTGTGGCCGGCACCGAGCGAAAACGGGGACAGTCGCCGGGAACGGGTACAGCCACGGTTTTCCCCGGCGGAAAGCCGTGGCAGTCCCCTTCGAGAACACGGGCAACGAGGTCGTGGCGCGACTTGCGCAGGGACTCGGCTCTGGCTGCTCCCTGGGCCTCGGCCAGCGACTCGGCGAAGTTGGCGAAGAGCACCGTGAACCAGAGCCAGATCGAGATCTGGAGGTTGAAGCCGATATTGCGGCCGTGGACGGCGTCGAGCACGGTCAGCAGCGTCGTGAGGAGCGAGCCGGCTTCGACAATTAACATCACGGGGTTGCGCCAGAGCGTGAGCGGGCTCAGCTTGCGGACCGAGCCCGAAAGCGCGGGCACGATGTACGCTGGGTCGAACCTGCTCTTGCGCCTATCGGTCACACGCGTTCCGCTGGATACCATAATCCTCTAGAATGGGTACAGCCACGGTTTTCCTCCGAGGAAAGCCGTGGCAGTCCCTTTGCCGAAGAGCTGCAGGTGCTCGAGCACCGGACCGATGGCAAAGAACGGGAAGAATGTGAGCGCGCCGACGATGATGACGACCGCAGCCAGCATCACGATGAACAGAATCCCTGTCGTCGGGAAGGTCGCTATGCTCGGTGGCACGGTCTTCTTGCGGGCAAGCGACCCGGCAATGGCGAGGCCCGGCACGATGGTCGCAAACCGGCCGATGAGCATCAGGCCGCCAAGACAGAGGTTGTAGAATGGCGTGTTGGCCGAGAGGCCGGCGAAGGCCGAGCCGTTGTTGCCGGCGGCGGAACAGCAGGCGTAGAGAATCTCGGAAAGACCGTGGGCCCCGGGATTGGCCGGACCCGCAAGCCCGGCCCGAGTGAGGAAGGCGAGTGCAGCAGTCGCGAGTAGCGCGACCGGAGGCAGCAGTACGCCGATTGCGGCCATCACCATCTCGAAGGGGCCGAGCTTCTTGCCGAGGAACTCCGGGGTGCGGCCGATCATTAGCCCGGCGATGAACATGGTCATGATGACATAGAAGAGCATGCCCATCAGACCCACGCCCACTCCGCCGAAGATGACCTCGCCGATGCCGATGTTGAACATGTAGACAAGACCGGCCAGTGGCATCTGGCTGTCATGCATGGAGTTGACCGAACCGTTGGACGTCACTGTTGTTGACTGGCCCCAGAGCACGGAACTCGTGGTTCCGAATCGGGCCTCTTTGCCCTGCAGGTTGGCACCAGCCGTCACGCCCAGTCTAGCGAGGACCGGGCTTGAGGTTCCGTCTGCCCAGAGCGCGACGCCGAGCCCGAGCA